>NZ_JBEKFG010000077.1:0-16247 GCF_050013435.1 Binatus sp. (SeqCode)
GCTTCCAGGGCGAGGGCGTCGCCGCCGTGCTGGTCCGCGAGATCCTCAAGGAAGCCCGGGCTCGCCGCCTCAAATACGTTTTCGCATGCACCAATGAGGATCGTGTCGCCGGCTTTTTCTCCCGCCTGGGATTCAAGCGGGTGAATGCTCGCGAGGTCTCCGCGGCCAAGTGGCGCGGCTACGACTCCTCACGCATCAAGAGCCTTAGTATATTCCGCGCCGAGCTCGACTGAGTATTCGATGGCGTGATTAGCTATTCTACATTGACTAGCTATTTTATCTCTGCGTCGAGCCCGATGGCCTTCGCATGAAGCTCAAATCCGCCGCCGCGATCGCTGCGGTCGCCCTGCTCACCGCCATCCTGATGCTTCATCGGCTCGGCGCCGGCGACGTATGCACCGGCAACGAGGCCGTCGAAGGCGTGTTCGTCCAGCAGATGGTCGAGCACGGCCAACTGCTGTTCCCGGTCGAGAACGGCATCACCCCGATGTACAAACCTCCGCTGTTCCATTGGACCGCGGTGGCAATCGATCGCCTCGCCGCAGTCCGCAAAGTGACCGCCGCCAACCTCCGCCTCCCATCCGCGCTTTACGCGGTTGCCGGCGCGGTCCTGACGATGCTGTTCGCGTACGAATTCCTCGGCATCGACGCCGCCGTCCTCGCCGGACTCGCGCTCGCCGGCTCCTACCAGTACGTCAGCCAGGGCCGCTACGGCCGCGTCGACATGACGCTGTGCTTCTTCGAGTCGCTCGCCCTGTTCGCATTTCTGTGGTGGATGCCCCGCGACGCCGCCTCTTCCGGCCCCGCCGCGCGCTTCGAATCCAGCCTGCCCGCGCTCTATCTGATGGCGGTTGCAATGGGTCTCGGGGTGCTCGCCAAGGGCCCCGTCGGCGCAATTCTTCCCGGCGTTTCAATCGTCATCTTCATGTTCGCCGAGCGCCGTGGACGCCAAATCCTGACGATGCTCGATCCCGGCGCGATCATCCTCGGCGCCGCGATCGCTTCGAGCTGGTATCTCGCATGTTACTTCGGCGGACGCTTCGCCTTCCTCAATCGTCAGCTCGACAGCGAAAATGTCGGCCGCTTCTTCGGCTCGCTGGGCGCGATGGCGCCCTGGTATTACCTGAAACCGGTACTCCTCAACTCCGCCCCGCTTAGCCTGATAGTCCCGGTCGCCGCCGTTTACGCATTACTCACTCCATTACTCACTCGGCGCCGCTTCGATTCTACCTTTTCCCCCGGGAAAGACCGCGATGCACTTAATAGCGCGGGTGAGGGCGATCGTTCCCCCGCGCCCGCCGGCTCCGACCGCGCCCGCTATGCCGTCCGCCTCTTCGCGATCTTCTACTTCGCCACTGTCGTCTTTTTCAGCATCGCCGCCTACAAGCGCCGCTCCTATTTGCTGCCGGTATGGCCCGCGGCCGCCGTGATGCTCGCGTGGTGGACGGTCACCGTCCCTCCGCTTGCGTGGCGCCGCGCCGCGACCCGGGCATTTGCCGCCCTATGCGCCGGGCTGGTCGTTTTCAACTTTGTCTATATACCGCGGATGGAAGTCCGGTCATGCCGGGACGATTCATTTCGGCCCGCCGCCGAAGAAATCGCCCGCGTCGCCGCGGCCGCCGACCCGCTTTATCTTTATGGATTTCAGGAAGAGGTGGCGCCGCTGCTGTTCTACCTCGATCGCGACGCGCCCGTTCTCCAGGGCCGTCTCGGCGACGCGCCCCCCGGCTTCATCATCGTGCCAGCCGACGTATGGAAGACCAATCAGCGAGACGCGCTCGGCCTCGAACCTGTCCTGACTTCCGACCACGGCAACCGCCGTCTGGTACTGCTCAAACGCGGCAAGTCCTACGCCTCACGCTGAGCAGGGAAAAGACCGAACGAAATATCTGTCAATTTGAGCGGAAGTCGCTGAAGCGAAGAATCCCGGATCCGGGATCCTTCCCCTTCGGCAGCACTCAGGGCTTCGGCTAGTGGTAGCGGAGTTTACCCCGAGTACTCGAAGGGCTCAGGATGACACGAAGACTATCTGGCGCTTGCGCTCTTCAGCGCCGGCTCGTGTCTCGCTTTCTCCGCCGAATGTCCCACGCATCGCCGCTTCAGCTCCGCGAACGCGTCATCGACGAACGCCTTCATCAGTGCAACGTCGGGCATTACGCGCGGGTCCGCGGTCATTCCGAAGTATAGACTCCGATAGTAACTGAATATTGCGACTGCATATCCCAGCGTTGCGCCGAGCGGTACCAGCGGTACCATGTCCAGGCACACGTGTCCGTTTACATACAGCGGCACCTGCACGCCCGGCACGTTGGTCGCGACAAAATTGATCCCGAATGCAGGCAGCCCGAAGCCGTCGGGCCGCGGCTTCCAATCCGCCCACTTCGCCAGCCGCCCCGCGACGTCCATCACCGTGGTCGCCACGCGCGCTGCCGGAGCAGTCATGGCCGGTGGAATTGCGTCGCCGAGCTGCAATAACGTTTCCAGAGCCTGCGCCGACCCAGCCGCCTTGATTCGCTCGGTCTCCTCGGAGATCAATTTCAGCCGCTCGACGATATCCATCGGCGCCGCCGGCGAGGTCGGGAACATCATCGAGACCCGGTTCCCCAGCGAAGTCTTTTCCTCTTTGTGCCGCACGTTGACCGGACATCCAATGCGCAGTTCCTGTCCTTCGACGGCGTACCCGTGATGCTGCAAGTAGCGCGCCGCGCTCTCGGTCAAAATAGCCAGTACGACATCATTGACCGATCCGCCGAACGCCGATCTGATCGCGCGAAACTCCGCGAACGGTTGACTCGTCCATGCCACGATCCGTTCCTGCGAAACCGGCGTTGCGTTCCATGGCGTCGCCACTATTCGCCGCGTCGCCAGATCAGCCACCAGCCGCGACGCCACCCCCACCTGCCGCGCGCGCTCCGCCACCCACACCGGATCCTCGATCGCTTCGACGGCCGCGTTGATCGTCGAGCTGACGGCGCCTTGAATCCGATCACGCACCGCCTCCCCGAACCGCCGAACCTGGCTCGACGGCTGCGCCGGCACCCACGGTTCCGGCGGCTGGGGAATGTCCTCCGGCTCCGCGCGGAAGTCGTACATCACTTTCGTCAGCTCGACGCCCGACACACCATCGACCAGGCAATGATGCACCTTCCACAAGAGCGCCGTGCGATTTCCCGTCAGGTTGTGGTACGTGTGCAGTTCCCACAGGGGATGCTTGCGGTCGAGCGGTTTCTGATAGCTGCGCATCATCTCGGTCAGCGCATCCGCTTCGCTCATCCCGTCGGGCAGCTGATGGAGATGCACGTGGTTGTCGAGCGAGTATTCCGGGTCGTCTTCCATCATCGCATTCGCCAAATTCAGCGGAACTCCGACCAGCCGCTGCCGGTAGCGCGGCACCAGATGCATCCGTTCCTCGAAATGCCCCAGCATGGCGTTGAAATCGAGCTGGCCTTCGAACAGTGCGATCGATCCGATATGCAGCGGACCACTTTGCGATTCGCCGTAGATAAAGGTCGCGTCCTGAGTCGACAGTCGATAGCTCAAGAGGGATGGAAGTGCGGGTGTTTCGGCCATTTGAACTCACCTCCGAGCCGGATTTCCGTGGAGCTTGGGCCACGACGCGCTGCCCGGTCCAAGCTGGGAAGATCCTGGAAATGACATTGCCGTGGACTCTAAAGTTTGGCAGGCATGGCCGCTTCAGTGCAAGCTGAATTTTGCGGTCGCAACCCTTGCCGGGGCGCCCGCGCTGATCTAAGGATGAGAATTCATACTGCTTAGCACTTGAAAAGTTAAAAGCATCTTACGAGCAGTGTCGATAGCGGCGCTTGCGCACAGTAGTTCGCCGGAGGTTCCGATGGCCGAGCAGATAAAGACCAACCGCCCCTACCCAATCCAGGTTAAACTTCGCGACGGCCGCAGCGCCGTCATTCGCGTCATGGAACCCGGCGACCTCGACAAGATAGTCGAATTCGCCAAGAAGCTCCCCGCCGACGACCTGCTCTTCCTGCGCACCGACATCACCGACCGCAGCGTCGTGAGACAGTGGATCGATGCCATCAAGAACGGACACACCATCACCCTGCTGACCGAGATTGACGGCGAGCTCGTCGCCTACGCCAGCGTTCATCTTGAACAGGCGCGATGGACCCGGCACATCGGCGAAATTCGAGTCATCACCTCGTCGCGTTACCGCGGCACCGGGCTGGGCAAGCGCCTGGTGGCCGAAGTATTTGACCTCGCGCGCTCGCTCGGACTCAAAAAGATCACCGCCCAGATGACCACCGAGCAGACCGCCGCGCGCGCCGCCTTCGAGCGCCTGGGTTTTCAAGTCGAGGCGATGCTTTCAGACTGGGTCCAAGACCGCGACGGCCGCGCCCGCGATCTCCTCATCATGACCCACGACGTCGCCGGCTTCTCCGACCACGTCGTCGCCTGAGCAGCTGTCCGCCGCTGGCGCCCGGGCCGGGAAAAACCGACCTCCGCTGCGCGTTCTGGCTGGCCGCCGGCCCGCGCTGATATAAGTTCGAACAGGGCAGGCCGTCCCTTCAAGGGACGCCCTCCGCTATATTCTCCCCCGATGCGGAAGCGACCAACCATCCCCGTCATGAAGGGTGACCGTGCGATTCGTGGCGCGCCCACCCGCGCGCTCGACGACCTCTACCATTATTTGGTGACGGTTTCGTGGCCGGCCCTGATCGGCATAATCGCTTCGGCGTTCGTCATCGCCAACCTTGTGTTTGCCGTCGGCTACTACTTCGACGGCGGCGTGGAGAATGCCCGTTACCGCTCGTTCGCCGACATGTTTTTTTTCAGCGTACAGACCATGGCGACGATCGGTTACGGCAAGATGGTGCCGGTCACGATGTTCTCGAACATCCTGGTCTCCATCGAGGCGCTGACTGGACTGCTCGCGCTGGCGCTGATGACCGGGCTGGTATTCGCGAAGTTCTCACGGCCCACCGCGCGCGTCAGATTCAGCCGCTATGTGGTCATCGGCCCGCGCGACGGCACGACCAGCCTGATGATCCGGATGGCTAACATGCGCGCGAACCGGATCGTCGAGGCGAATATTCACGTCGTTTTCACCCGCTGGGAAACCACCGTCGAGGGCGAATCCATCCGCCGCTTCTACGATCTGATCATGACGCGCAGCCGCAGTGCGATGTTCGCGTTGTCCTGGACCGCAGTCCATCGCATCGTCGAGGACAGTCCGCTTTTCGGCCAGACCCACGACTCGCTTGCCAATAGCCAGCCCGAAATTGTTGTGTCGATCACCGGACTCGACGAAACGTTTTCTCAGACCATTCATGCCCGGCATACCTACGAGCTTGACGAAATCATTTGGGGCGCGCGCTTCGCCGACGTACTGATTCTCGACCCGGACGGCAGCAGAAGCATTGATTACACCCGCTTCGACGACGTCGAAATGCTCACGCCGGTCAAATGAAGCGATTTCGCGCCTGTTCACACAGCCCCGCAAATCTGGGCATCATCAGCGGGCGTTGCGCGGATTGATTCCGGCGCGCAGCGGGGAGACAGGATGACGTCAGGGACACCAGCTACATCTCGCAGATTTCTCATTGCGATCGCGCGATGGTTCGACACATCGGCCGGTGGCAGTCCCGCCGCCGACGGAGCGCAGAAGACCGACTGGTTCCGATGCATCCCGTTCGTCGCAGTTCATCTGATGTGCCTCGGGGTGATCTGGGTCGGATGGAGCCCGGTCGCGGTTGGCGTCGCTGTCGCGCTGTATTTCATCCGGATGTTCTCGATCACGGGCTTCTACCATCGCTATTTTTCGCATCGCTCGTTCAAGACCTCGCGCGCCGGCCAGTTCGTGTTCGCCGTGATGGGCGCGACGGCGGTGCAGCGCGGGGCGCTATGGTGGGCATCGCATCATCGGCTGCATCATCAGCGCTCCGACGAGCCCGCCGACGTTCATTCGCCGCGTCAGCATGGTTTCATCTGGAGCCACATCGGATGGATCACGTCGGAGTCGAACTTCCGCTCCGAGTTGCGCGTGGTCCGCGATCTCGCGAAATTTCCGGAGCTGATGTTTCTCGATCGCTTCGACGTGCTGGTACCGACCGTGCTCGGCTTCGCGCTGTTTGGGCTGGGGGCTTTTCTCCAGCGTTACGCGCCGGGGCTGCACACCACCGGCGCGCAAATGCTCATCTGGGGCTTTTTCATTTCGACCGTGGTCCTTGCGCACGGCACCTTTACGATCAATTCGCTGGCGCACGTCTTCGGCCGGCGCCGCTACCAGACCGGCGACGACAGCCGCAACAGCTTCACGCTCGCGATGGTCACGCTCGGCGAGGGATGGCACAACAACCACCATCATTACCCGGCGGCAGCGCGAAACGGTTTTTTCTGGTGGGAAATCGACATCACTTACTACGTGCTCAAGATGCTTGAAGCTACCGGCATCATCTGGGAGCTGCGCCAGGTGCCGCCAGAACTGCTCGATGAGTCCCTGCTCGATGAGTCCCGCATCGCGACCAATGCCTCTCCCGCGCATCCGACCCAGCCCCAGGGCGCAATCCGGATAGAGCATACCCGGAGCGAAGCCGAAGCGTCCTGCCAGGACTCAATCTGAGGAGCGGGAAATTGACTCCTGCATCAGCCGGAACATCGCCTGTGTCGTCGCGCTGTCGTTGAGCCGCGGAAACGGTTCGTCGGGGATGGGCACCTCGAGGAAGCGGCACAGCGGCGTCCATCCTTCACGCACGTCGAACACGAGCAGGCGCGCGGAATCGATCGCATCGCGGACCTCTTGATTGTGCCGCTTGAACACCTCGATCGCATGAGCCTTGTCCTCGAAGCGGTTGTCGAACGTCTCGGCGAGAATTGCCTTCCGCACCATCTCCTGCTGGAGCCGAAAGTTTTCGGGCACGCCGTCGGGCAATGGCAATTTCATCGGCGGGTAAATCGTATCGCTCACGCTCTTGTACCAGGCTTCCGGATCGCGCACCGAGAGCAGCACCTTCGCATCCGGGTAATGCGCGGCGATTTCGCGCCACCATCGCGCCCCCGGCCAATCGACCGTGGCTTGGAAGCCGCGGAATATCAGGTCCCAGTCCATCGGATGCCCGAATGCCAGCCGATGCCACATCGCGGCGTGATCGGCGCGCGGAAAAACTTCCATCATGTGATAGCAGGGGCCGAAGCCGAGTTTTTCAAGCGCGTTCTTTAGTGAGAGCGTGCCGGTTCGTCCAAATCCAGCGCCTACTACCTTCAATGCCATCTTAGGACTCCTGGCCGAGCATTCATGTCCGTTTACAACAGCCTAGCCTCGATCACGGATGTAACAAGAGGCCGTCGAAGAGGCGCTGCGTCACGCTCCTGGCCATCTCTTCGACCTTTACAGGGTACAACTCGGATAGTTGGCCGTCGACCACGAGAGCCGAGAGCCCATGAACCACAGACCAGGCCGCGAGCGCCAACTCTTTTGGATCGCCCTCTTTCACCTTACCTACCCTCTGGCACTCCGCGATTACATCCACCAGCAGGCCGAAAGCTTCCGCCGCCGCCTCCGCCAGCGCGGGATACGCAACCTTGTCGGCTACTTCGGGCGCGAACATTACCCGGAAGTGGGATGGGTGGCTGCTCGCGAAGCCAATGTAGGCAAGTCCTAAGGCTTGAAAGCCCTCGATAGGATCGGCCTTATCGCGCGTGCTATCCCGCTGCATTGCAGTCAGCGCTCGAAACCCCTCTTCGGCGACGGCTGCAAGTAATGCTTCCTTGCTGGCGAAGTGCCGATAGGGAGCGGCTTGCGAGACCCCGGCCAAACGCGCCGTGGCGCGAAGCGTGATCCCGCCGGGACCCACGGTCTCGACCAGCCTGAGCGCCGCTTGCAGGATCGCTTCGCGCAGGTTGCCGTGATGATAGGGGCGGCGCGGGCGGCCCGTCTGCGCGCGGACCCGCCGCGCCCGGGAACTCAAAATCCGTTTCTTCACGCCCGATAAGCCCTCCCGGCGGCGATACGGGCAGATGTTGACACCGTTAACATTTAATGTTAACAAGGTTAACAAGCAACCCGACGAAGCGCAAGCGGCTTCGCCGGCCAACCGATGAGGCCAAAACCATGAGCGACCGCTATCGAGAACTTAACGATGAACGCTTCGACGTTATCGTGGTGGGCGCCGGCACGGGAGGCCTGACCGCCGCGGCAATCCTCGCGCGCCGGGGCAAAAAAGTCCTGGTGGTGGATCAGCACAGCGTCGCCGGCGGCAACGCGACTATCTTCCGGCGCAGAGGCTACGAGTTCGACATCGGTCTCCACTACATCGGCGCTTGCCAGGCCGACGGGATGCTGACCCGGCTCCTGCGCGCCGCGGGAATCGAAGATCTGGAGTTCGAAGAGTTGGATCCGGACGGATACGACACGCTGATCTTTCCCGACTTCGAGTTCAAGATTCCCCGCGGGATGGAGCTATTTCGCGACCGCCTCTGCGAATACTTCCCGCGCGAGAAACGCGGGATCGACCGCTACTTCACGCTGCTTCGCCAGTTCGATCGGTTTTCGAAGCTCATGGGAAATCCTGCCCAGGCCCCATCGACGCTGATCCGCTCATTGATGCTCCTGCGCTGGAGAAATGCCACCCTGGGCGAGTTCCTCGACTCCTGCACCAGGGACGTGCGCCTAAGGGCGGTCCTCACCGCCCAAAACGGCACCTATGCCATGCCGCCGAGCCGCGCTTCGCTCCTTATCCATGCGGCCATCGCACTCCACTACATGGAGGGCGCCTACTATCCCAAAGGCGGCGGACAGGTCATTTCGGATCGATTGGCCGACGCGGTCGAGCGCTTCGGAGGCAAGGTTCTACTGCTCACCAAGGTCGAACGCATCGCCGTGCGCGACGGCAAGGTCGAGGGAGTCGAACTGGACAGCCGGCATCTGGGGCGGCGTTTCATCCAGGCGCCGATCGTGATCTCGGATGCGGACCTGAAGCGCACCATGATCGACCTGGTCGGCGCCGAGCACCTTCAATCCAGGACCGTCGATCGCACCCGGCACTTCGAGATGTCCCCGGCTTTGGGAGTCCTGTACCTAGGGATACGGCGCGACCTGAAGGCCGAAGCTCATCCGCGCACCAACTACCTGATTAATCCCGGCTACGACTGCGAGCCTGCCTATGCGGCCGTCGCCCGTGGTGAGTTCCCCGAACAGCCGTTCGCGTATGCGACGATCGCGTCGCTCAAGGACCCGACCAACGCGCGCGTGGCGCCGCACGGGATCACGAACCTCCAGATCATGTCTATCGTGCCGTCCGATCCTGCCGCGTGGGGAGTAAGCGAAGAGGACGCCAGGAGCCGCGACTACCGCCGCAGCGAAGGATATCGGCACCACAAGCTGGTGTACGCTCGCTCGCTCATCGCGGCTGCCGAGCGCGTTTTCCCCGGACTGTCAGGTCAGATTGAATTTGAAGAGGTTGCGACTCCGCTTACTCAGTCCAGGTACACCGGCTCGACGGGCGGAACGTCCTATGGGATTGCGCCCACCCCGGATCAATTCCTGCTGCGCCGGCCCGGCTCGAAGACCGAGGTTTCAGGCCTCTATCTCTGCGGCGCGAGTTGCCGCACCGGCCATGGCATCATGGGCGTGGCGCTCTCGGGTCTGATGGCGGCCGCGGAAGTCACAGGCGATGGCCTCGTGCGTGAGGTGCTAGGTCCGCCGCGCCAAGCTTCGGCAACTCGCCCTTGAAAGCAACCTGACGCGCAGCACGCTCGCGCCGATCGCGCGATCAAGCCCAAGCCAAAGCGCGCAAAGCGATGGGGTCGTAGCAGTTAGAAACACGCGTCGCCCCTGAGCTCAACGCGCTTTCCACTGGCTCGACAATTTGATCGAGAGACCCCGATAGCCATCGGGGCATGCTGCCATGCCCAAGCCATTTGGACTACCTAAACGGGCTCTTTGTCTTCGTCAATCAGGTCGCGTAATCTAACCGGGGAGCAAATGAAGATCGACGCCTTCATAAAGCTTATTTCCGACCTCACGGGGACTGAAGTCAAAGGGATCGTCGATTCAGACCGTGAATGTCTCGAAAAACTCTTGTCGAAAAACGACGACCTAATCGATTGCTCACAATTTAACGAGCTCCTTCTTTTGGTGAACAAAGATCGCGTGAGGCCGCCATTTTTTCGCCATTTCTTTGGTGGCTCGTGCAAAATTGATGACATCCAGGAAGGAGTTCAGCTCTTCCGAAAAACGGCTATGCTCCGGTACGGAAACTTTGTTTTTGCGTACCGAACTCTATCAAAAATTCGTGAGGATCAAGCTTTCTTGGATGAGCTCGCCGAATGGTCGGCTAAGTCAGATGACGAAACGACTCGGCTGCTAGAGCGTAAGCCGAAGCTGCTCGAAATCGATTCAATCGATCGTGACAGCACGGTTCTGCTCGGCTATCTCTCTGTTGCGGAGATGGCAAAGGACAAGACGAGCTGCGATCTCTTGAACCAAATCGCAGAAGAATCGGGGCAAGGTTCGATCAAGCGCCTGATTTCGTCGATCGGCAAGTACGCGAAACCGGAGTATAAAAGCGATTTAGAGAAACTGGTGGCGCGTTACATCGGTCAAAACCCCGATGCCAACCTTGCTACGTTCAAAGATTTTCTGCGGCGATCTCGTGAGCAGATTGATAAAACCGCATCTCGCATCAAGAAAGCGCAGGGTAAAGGTCAACATAACCAGGACGTATATCTCACTTGGGACCATATGGATGTATATTTCGCAACTTCCATGAGAAAGCCCTGGGAGTTTAAGGAGCTCTACGATTTCATCCAGCAACTGATGAGCGCTCCAGAGATCTTGGAATTGCATTTGCGGTATTTCGATCCTACTCAAAGCTACACGGGGAACCGGATCAACAAAGGCTTGCTGGAAACACTGATGCTCAAGCGGGCGAGATGCACGGTCTATTCTGTGCAAGACACAGACACACTGGGCAAAGATTCTGAGCTTGCCGCGACGCTGGCACAGGGGAAACCGGTGATCGCGTACTTGCCAGAAGTGGATGTGGAGAAGCGCGCGCGCGAACTAGCCTGCGAAGATCCTCAGACAATAACGGACCGTCTAAAATTCGTGGCATTTGCCGACAGCAGTTTCGATGATAACGTGGATGGAGCCGAGGGTGATTTCATTCGGCGATTCGATGAGCTCGAGGAGTTCTGCAGACGGAGGATTTGGCACTCTGTTTCCGACGTTCAAGCCGTGAGGTCTCTGAGAAATCGTTGTGAGAAGGAGATACTACGCCTTTGCAGAATTATCGCGGCGGCGGAAAAAAGAATTTGTGACGGTCGGGCAAAAATCTTTAGGACCATTCATCCTTTAGCGCTTCAGGTTAATCTCGCCACGGGCGTCGCCAACGGGGTGCTGTTGGTACGCTCGGTGGAACAGGCCGCGAGGCTTTTGCGGTGCGTTGTTACAAGGTCTATGGAATTTGATCTTGAGGAAGACGCCGAGCTCTGGCGCCTTCGAGAACGAATCAGCGGTTGCGATTACCGAGTCGTGACGAAAGATCCAAAACTCAGTAATTGCTTCTGGAATTTTTATTTGAACTAGCCTTGTATTGTGGAGGAGGGAGTCTGTGTCTGCGTCAAAATTGATATTGCACCGCATCGCGAGTTCCGCTGAACCGAAGTTCGACGAGCCCTCCTCGTACGATGTCGATAAAATTCTTACCGAGTACCGGATGCAGCTCCTCTCTCTGCGAGGACTCCGAATAATCCAGAAGGCGAAGGCGGGCGCTGCGAAGCTTAAACGAAGCAAGTAGCGACCGTGCCGCCTCGCGTCCCTTTGCCCTAAACTTGAGAACCGTCTACACTCGGTGATCCCAAAATCTTGGTATCGGAGGACTGCATCATGTCTGGCGAAGACGATCCGCGCGCTCAGGTGTTCGACGACGAACATCCCGGACCCATCCTTGAATCCGCCCTTGCCCACACGATGCTGAGCGAAGTTGTGTCGCAGCCGGTGCTGACTGTCTCTCCCTCGACCACTCTCGCCGACACGATTCACCTGATGCAGAAGGAGCGCCGCTCGTGCGTTCTGATCATGGAGAACAACCGGCTGGTTGGCATCTTCACCGAACGCGACATCCTGATGAAGGTGGCGGCCCAGCCACTCGACCTTCTCCACACTCCGGTCTCCGGCTCGATGACCGCCGATCCGTTCACGCTCCCGGCCGACGCAAATGTGGCGTTCGCGCTGAACAAGATGGTGCTCGAGGGATTCCGCCACATTCCGCTGGTTGACGGCGCGGGCCGTCCGACGGCGGTAGTCTCGATGCGCAATGTGATCGAGTATCTCGGCGAGATTTATTCCCGTGAAATGCTGACGGTGCCGCCCGATCCAAGTCAGCACCACCGTTTCAAGGATCGCGAGGGCGCCTGACCACGCCCGCTGCGCCCCCGCCGCCGCCGCCGAGGCGCTGTCGTTGCCGGGCTCTCTTGACGCGGTACTTACACCCGCGCTAATGCCGCAGCTATGCAATATGCGCGGCGCTTTCCAACCGCGCGCGAGCCGCTTGGTCGTTCAATTTTTCGAGGAGACAAATCATGGCTCGGCTGACGGGCAAAGTTGCGTTAATCGTCGGAGGCGGCGCGGACGGGCCGGCGAAAGCCGGTGAGAAACTCTCCATCGGCAACGGCCGCGCCACCGCAATAGTGTGCGCCCGCGAAGGCGCGGCCGTGATGGTTGCCGATCGCTCGCTGGAACTCGCCGAACAAACCGCCGCCGCAATTCGCGACGAAGGTGGACGCGCCGAGGCGGTCGCCGCCGACGTCAGCATCGAGGAGCAATGCCGCGGCGCCGTCGAGGCAACCATACGCGCGTTCTCCGCGCTCCATCTGATGGTGAACAACGTCGGAATCGCCATCGGCGGCAACTTGTTGAATACCGTCACCGCGCAGTTCGACACGATGCTGGCAGTCAACCTTCGCGGCCATTTCCTGATGATGCGTTACGCGGTGCCCGAGATCGCAAAAGCCGGCGGCGGCGCGATCGTCAACGTTTCGTCGCTGGCCGCGTTGCGCAGCAACTCGGTGATTGCCTACGAAGCGACCAAGGCCGCGATTCTCGGGCTTTCACGCTCGGCCGCGGTTTCGCACGCGCGCGACAACATCCGCGTCAACACGATCCTGCCCGGGCTGATCGATTCCTCGATGGTGCGCCGCCTGGTCGGCGATCGCGAGAGCGCCGTCGCCGCGCGAATCCCGCTGCGCCGCCAGGGAACCCCGTGGGAGATCGCAAATGCGATCGTCTTTCTCCTCTCGGACGACGCGTCCTATATCACCGGTACGGAATTGATTGTTGACGGCGGTCTCGCCGCGCGCTGAGTGCCGTTGCGACGGCAGCGCAGGCTCTTTGCACGCTTGTGCTCAACTCGACCTTGTCTGTACGTTCGCCCGTGGGGTTGAGAAGGATCGCGCAGGCGAAATGGGGTAACGGTAGTGGAAAGTCCCTGAAAAAGGTGAATCGTGCGCAAGGTGAAATTCGGTTATCAGCTCGATTTCCGCAATCCTCCGGGCTCGACGCTGTCGTTTCGCGATCTCTACCGCGAGTCGCTCGCACAGGCCCAGGCCGCCGAGCAGCTCGGCTTCGATTCCATCTGGCTCACCGAGCATCATTTCACCGACGACGGCTACCTGCCCGCGCTGATGCCCGCGGCGGCTGCCATCGCGGCCCGCACCACCCGCGTCAGCATCGGCACCTACGTACTGCTGGCGCCGTTTTATCATCCGCTGAAGCTTGCCGAGGACGCGGCGTTCGTCGATGTAATCTCGGGCGGCCGGCTGCGGCTGGGAATTGGCCTGGGCTATCGGGCCGAGGAGTTCGAGGGCTTCGGCGTGCCACGCGCGCAGCGCCTGGGCCGCACGCTCGAGACCATCGAGATTCTCAAGCTTGCGTGGCGCGGTGAGCGATTCAGTTTCGACGGCAGGTATTTCAAGTTCCGCGACGTGCGCGTGCTGCCGCGGCCCGTGACCGAGCCGCATCCCGAGCTGCTGTGGGGAGCGGGCGCGGCGAAAGCGATTCGGCGCGCCGCCGAGCTCGATCTGTCGTTCGCGTGCGTAGGCGGCCGCAGGGAAATCGCCATCTATCTCGAGGCGCTCAAAGCCGCCGGCAAGGATCCCGCCCGCTACAGTATCGCGAACAGCCGCGTGGTTTTCGTCGCCGACAGCGAGGAACAGGCGTGGCGCGACACCCGCGACGCGCTCATGTACCAGGCCGAGCTTTACGGGCTATGGCTCTCGGCGGCCGCCGGCACCACCGACCAGAGCAAGGTGCTGATTCGTCCCGACCCGGACCGGCTTAGACGCACCAGCGTGCTCGGAACGGCCTCCGAAGTCGCCGCAAAGCTCGAAGAAGTACTCGCTTCGACTCCGATGACCGAGCTCGTGGTCGTGATGCAGTTGCCGGGACTCGATCCCGCCAAGGCGCGCCGCTCGCTGGACAGGTTCGGCGCTGAAGTGTTACCGCGCCTCAGGTAGCTCCGTTTCCAGAAAAGGAAAACCCCCGGGCTTTGCGTCCCGGGGGTTCTCAGTCACGAAAGTAATCTCGAGCTGCTAGAACGGTGACGATTTGTCATAAGTGACCGACCACGTCACGTTGGCAGGAAGCGCAAATATGTCGTCGGGTTCCCCCCACACCTCCATCAAATCGCCCACACTGAATGGGTTGAAGCCGCCGGTCACCGCGACGAGGCTATTACAGGTCGTGTCCGGGTTGGTGATGGTACAAGTAACGCCAGGAAGAGAACCACCGTAGACGCAAACATTAGGGGACAGGAAGTCACAGAGCAAGAAGGTGTAGCTCATCGGAGCGCCGGTTATCGGATCGTCGCCCGGGGCTTGATCGAGGCGTACGTAGAAGTTGTATGCTTCGCCCGCATCATTCATCGGCACCGCGATGTCGATGTTAGGAGGGGTGAATGGAAATTGCTCCGAGCCATTGCCCGGCCCCAGAATGGTATAAGGATAAACACCGGCCAAACTGACACCTTCGTCAGCGCCAAACGTACCCAGCGATCCTCCGGTCAGGAAGGTTTTGCCGGTCTCGGTTGTGCCGTTGGCGCCCCCAACGCCTGTAGCGCCGGCCAGACCGGCCAGTCCCCGAATTCCAGGATTACCCTGAATTCCTGATGGGCCCGTAGGTCCCGTCGGCCCGGCAACACCCTGCGCACCCTGCGGTCCCACCGCTCCTTGTGGCCCACTCGGACCCGTCGCTCCGGTAATACCCGCCAGGCCTTGGGCACCCGCCGGGCCCGCATATCCGGCCGGACCGGTCGGTCCCGTCGCTCCGGTTGGTCCAGTGATTTGCCACGAGAGTTGGGTCTGAGTTGCGAGGCATGGGACATCGACGCCCCTGATTCTGCCGTTGCCATCGTTGATACAAATCGACAAAGTTTGCGCCTGGCCAACGCCTGGAAGTGCTACCAGGCCGATTATCGCGGCGGCGGTCGCACCGGCGATCCAGCGCCACGCGAATTTCAAGGAAGCAGGCATGTTGGCGCCCTCCACAAAGGGAAAACCCCCATGCTTTGCGTCCCGGGGGTTCTCAGTCACGAAAGTAATCTCGATCCGCTAGAACGGTGACGATTTGTCATAAGTGACCGACCACGTCACGTCCGCAGGATTCGTGAATTCGTCGAATACGCTACCTAATTGCGGTTCCGCCCACACCGCCAGCAAATCGCCCGCAGCAAATGGGTTGAAGCCGCCGGTCACCGCGACGAGGCTATTGCAGGTCGTGTCCGGGTTGGTGATGGTACAAGTAACACCAGGAAGATACGGACCGAAACGGCATGTACTAATAGAGGGGAAGAAGTCGCAGAGGTAGAAGGTGTAGCCCATGGGAAGGCCAGTTATCGGATCGTTGCCCGGGGCTTGATCGAGGCGTACGAAGAAGTTGTATGCTTCGCCCGCATCATTCATCGGCACCGCGGTGTTAAGTGGAACCACGAAATTATACTGCTCCGAGCCATTGCCCGGCCCCAGAACGGTATAAGGTTCAATTCCGATCAACTCGACACCTTCGTCAGCGCCAAACGTACCCAGCGATCCTCCGGTCAGGAAGGTTTTGCCGGTCTCGGTTGTGCCGTTGGCGCCCCCAACGCCTGTAGCACCGGCCAGACCGGCCAGTCCCCGAATTCCAGGATTACCCTGAATTCCTGATGGGCCCGTAGGTCCCGTCGGCCCGGCAACACCCTGCGCACCCTGCGGTCCCACCGCTCCTTGTGGCCCACTCGGAC
>NZ_JBEKFG010000078.1:0-16059 GCF_050013435.1 Binatus sp. (SeqCode)
CAACAGCGCCAACGTGAATTTCATTCGCGGCAATCCACCCGACCTCGCGCCCGACACCGAATTTCGATGGAAGACGTTTGGCGCCACCGTCGCCAGCCGCGTGATCGTCTTCGAACCGCCGCATGAACTCGGATGGGACGCGCATGGAGTGCTGACCGCGTATCACGGCTGGCTTATCGAACCCGATGGCGGTGGCGGATGCCGCGTCATCACCGAGGAATGCCAGAACGGTCTCGTGCCGAAGCTCGCGTGGTGGTATCTGCGCCCGATGCTCGAGCGCGGGCATCAGAACTGGGTCGAGAGCCTCAAGCGCGTTGCCGAAGGCGGGGATCCGTCGTAGCGATCGCCGGGCGCCGGTCTAGTCGTCCGCCAGGACAACTTCGAAGGTAGCGCTGGTGAACGAGAACCAGGGGCTCTGTCCGTAAGTCTTGTTGTCGCGGATGATTCCCATCGACGCGAGAAATCGTCCCACCCGAAGAATCGGCATCACGAACCAGTACTTGCGCTCGACCAGGCCGTTCACTTTCTCGCGTTCCTGCGTATCCGTAATCAGGCGCACATTGCCGTTGAAAACTTCGTCGCCGACCCGAAGTGAGATCTCGGGTCGCGCCTTCACATTGCGCACCCAGTTGCGGGCGGCATTTGCCGAGATCAGGTATAGCCGGTCGTCATCGACCAGGTACCAGATAGTCACTTCGTAGGGGCGGCCGGTTTTTCGTCCATAATGAGTCAGACGCAGCGTCTGCCTGTCCCCGACCCGGCGCAGCCGTTCGAAGGATTTCGATGCCATAGTCATGTTCCTCGAGTTCGACGCGCAGCCTGGCCGGTTCGCCCCGCACCTGGATCCGTGGCGCGGTTATTATTCGCGCAGTCGGCTACTGAGTAACGGTTTCCATCACGCGTCCGCTTGCGCCATCCACGAAATCGACTTCGACCGGCGATGAAACGTTGTGGTCTTTCTTGGCCTTGTGGATTTTCAACTTCAGCTCGGCCAGGAACGATTCTTTCGCATTCGGAGGCATTTCGTCCATCGGAAAGCTGTCCATCAGGATCTTGGCCTTGAGCTGGTCGGGCCACTCGACGGAGCCGACCTTCGGTCCCGCGATAGGCAGGCCTCTCACCATCGCCTCGACAGCGCCGTGAAAATCCATTTTTCCGGGCGCTGGCGCAACCGCGGGCGATCCGGGTGCTTGCGCCGCCGCCGCTTCCGCCGGGGACGACGCCGCCGCCGATTCGGGCTGCATCGACGCGCCTGCGGCCGGCGCACCGGTGATTCTTGCGATCAGATCCTTCGCCTGGGCGCGTGAGGCGTCGTCGGGCGCGAGCGCCAGCGCCTGCTTGAACGCGGCTGCCGCGTCATCAGGTTTATTCTCCTGCGTCAACGCGACTCCCATGTTGAGGTACGCCTGGAAAAATCCGGGATGGGCGGCGATCACTTTCTTGTACTGCACAACCGCCTGATCGGCGTTGCCGGTGGAGAAATACATCGTGCCGAGGTCGGTGCGAACTTCCGGATCGTCGGGCTTCTTCTTCAGGTAATGCTCGTATGCGGCGATCGCTTGGTCGAAGCGCTGATGGTCGTAGTCGATATCACCGATACCGCGGAGCGCGTCGAGGTTGTCGGGATCCAACTTCAGCACGTGGCCTAACGCTTCCTCGGCCTTGCTGTAGTAGGTTTGATCGAACATCGCCGCGCGCATTGCGACTGCGCCGAATTTGCTCCATGCCGCGACGTCGCCGGGTTTCGCGCGCGCCTCTTTTTCGGTCGTGTCAATCAGAGCGCGGGCCTCTGCCGGCAGTTCGAGCTTTGGATGTCCCGGCGGCAAAGTGCCGCTCTGATTTCCACCCGCCGCTGGATTCGCCGCGCCATTCTGATCCGGCGCAGCCGCGCCCGGGACGTTGGCGACTGGTTCGTGCACCGCCGCGGGCGTGCGCATCATTATCCACGCGGCCGCCCCCAGACCCACCACGGTGATCGCAACGAATACGATCACAAACGCCGTGGTAATCGGTATATTGCGCCCGCGAGCCGCACTGCCCTTGAGCTTGCCCGATTTGACCGCGCCCGATGCTGTACCCGCGAGCGCGCTGCCGCACTCCACACAGAACTTCGCACCAGCCGTCAGCGGCGCGCCACATTGCGGACAAAATCTCATCAGCAAATTCCTACACGACCGCTTCCTCCCAGCGCAACCCGCCCCGGATTTGGGTTCCCGCTTTCCAGCCGCCTGCTGTATAGTCCCGGCGGAGTCTATTTTTGCGAGCCAGCCAGCCGAGGAACGCGCCGAGGCCAGCCAGCGGCACGCGCCGAGCGCGCATATGCCCGGAAATTTCGAACAAGTAACCGCGCAGCTGACGGCCCTGGTGCGCGCGAAAACCGGCGACTCGGGCGCGCGAGCACATTCGCTCGAATCGCTGCCGGGTCACGCCGGCTTCAGCTACAGCTTCATCCTCGAGCGCGGTGCGCCCGACGCGGGGCCCGCAGGGAGATTCGTCGTGCGCATCGCGCCTCCCGGCGTCAAAATCGCAGGCCCCGCCGACATCGTGCGGCAGGCGCGCGTGATGGCGTCGCTGGCCGACACGCCGGTCGCGGTGCCGCCGATCATCTGGTACGGCGCCGAGCCCGAGTTTTTCGATCGGCCGTACTTCGTCGCCGGCTTCGTCGATGGATTCAAACTCGGCGAATCCGCGCTGCCGACTGCGCACTTGAAACGCCTGGCGCGGAACGGTATCGCGACCATGGCCGCGCTGCACAACGTCCCCTGGGAGCCGCGCCGTGGCGCATGGGGCGAGCCGTTCGCGCTCAGCGAGGAGCTCAAACGCCTGGACTACCTGCTCGACCGCCCGACTCTCGATCCCGCTGTCGTCGCACGCGCACCCGAGCTTCGCGAGCGTCTGCGCTCGAGCCTGCCGGCCAACGCGCGCATCGGATGCGTCCACGGCGACTTCCAATGGTCGAACGTGCTGTTCAACGAAGAACGCGTCGTCGCGCTGATCGACTGGGAAATCTCGCTGGTCGGCGCAACGCTGCTCGACCTCGGATGGATTTGCTTTTTCTCCGATCCCGCAAGCTGGGTCGGCGCGGACGCCGGCCGCGGCTCGCTTCTCGACGCGGGCGAAATCGTCGATGCGTACGCCGAAGCGGCGGGCTTTCCGGTCTCCGCGGCGGAAGTGCGATGGTTCCGCGCATTCGCGGGCTACCGGTTCGGCGTGATTACCTGTTTCAACCTGATGCTGCATCGGCGCGGCAAACGCGACGATCCATTATGGGAAGAGACCGCGCTGTCGGCGCCCAGAATGTTCGAGCACGGCCTCGAATTGCTCGGCTGACCCGCGCGTACCCGCCGGCACATCTTCGGTTTGGCCTACGGACGGCTTTGTGGTGGAATCGCGTCCTGCCCTTTCGTGATCGGGATTCTTCGTGACCAAGGGTTGGAGGTGGCGAAATGGACATTGCGGCCATGCGGCGGCCTGAAATTCAGATCCCCGAGGAAGACCATCCCGCGCTCAACGCGATCCTCGGCGCCAATCCGTTCGTCGGCCTCGACGCCACCCAGGTTGCCGGAACTTTGACGGCGCTGGCGGCGCATCTCGCGTCGCGGCCCGCCGCCGTCGCGGCGCGCGCGCTCCAATTGTGGTTCGAGCTGGGGCAGGTCGCGGCAGGCGTTTCTGCCCTGACGCCCGAGGCTGGCGACAAGCGCTTCGCCGATCCCGCCTGGTCGCAGCATCCGCTCTACAATCGCGTGATGCAGTCTTACCTCGCGTGGCGCACCGCGATGCACGATCTCGTCGACCAGGACGACGGCGTCGAGTGGAAGCAAGTCGGGCAGCAGAAGTTCGCGGTCACGCTGATGACCGAGGCGCTCGCGCCCACCAACGCGCTGTGGCTCAATCCCGCCGCACTCAAGCGCGCCTTCGACACCGCGGGGATGAGCCTGGTGTGGGGACTAAGCAACTTCATCGGCGACCTGTGGAGCAACGGCGGGATGCCTTCGACGGTGGACAAGCGGCCGTTCGAAGTCGGCAAAAATCTCGCCGTCTCGCCCGGCGCCGTCGTGTTCCGAAACCCGCTCTGCGAGGTGATCCAGTACGCGCCCGCGACCGACAAGGTTTACGAGCGCCCGCTGCTTTTCATCCCGCCGCAGATCAACAAGTTCTACGTCATGGATCTCGCGCCGGGACGCAGCTTCATCGAGTACGCGGTCAAGCACGGACTTCCGATGTTCACGATCAGCTGGCGCAACCCGACGCCGCGCGATCGCAGCTGGGGGCTCGATGAATACGTGGCCGCGTGCAAGGACGCCATCGCGGCCGCCTGCGAGATCACCGGCAATCCCGATTGCAACGTGCTCGGCGTATGCGCCGGCGGCATCACGACTTCGCTCATGCTCGGGCATCTCGCGGCTAGCGGTGACAAGCGCGTCAACGCGGCGACGCTGCTGGTGACGACGCTCGATACGAGCCTGCCCTCGATGACCGGGATGTTCGCGACCGAGGATGCGATCAAGGCGGCGCGCGATCGCTCGGCTAAAAAGGGCGTGCTCGACGGCGGCGACATGGCGCGCGTCTTCGCCTGGCTGCGGCCCAACGACCTGGTCTGGAACTATTGGGTCAACAACTATCTGCTCGGCAACAATCCCGCGCCGTTCGACATCCTCTATTGGAACGCCGACCCGACCAATCTTCCGGCCAAACTGCACGCGGGCTTTCTCGATCTCTTTCTCAGAAATCCACTCACGCGCGGCGGCGGCGTCACGATTCTCGGCACACCGATCGATTTGGGCGCCGTGAAGAATGACCTCTACCTGGTTGCCGGGATGACCGACCATATCTGCACGTGGCGCGGATGCTATCGCACGACGCGGATGTTCGGCGGGCGAATCGAATTCGTGCTCGGCTCCAGCGGCCATATCCAGAGCCTGGTTAATCCGCCCGGCAACTTCAAAGCCCGCTACTACGTCGGCGCGCGGCTTCCCGAGAGTCCCGACGAATGGCTCAAAGGAGCGGCCGAGAACAAGGGCACCTGGTGGGATCACTGGATCAAGTGGATAGGCGCGCGCTCCGGCGGTGAACGTCCCGCGCCGAAGTCGCTCGGCAGCGACCTATACAAAGCCGGCGAGCCCGCCCCGGGTCTATACGTCCACGAACGCCACTAACTCTAATTCCCGGCTGAGATTCCCTGGTCTCTTTCCCCCTTAACCTTCTAACAGGGCGAAGCCCGCATCTTTTCTCAACATTGGGTGCAGGGGTCACCCCTGGCCGTGGCGACGGCAGCGCAGTATTAAGCCGCTGGCAGGGGCCGCGCGCGACAACGGAGCGCGGCCTTAACGGTGGGTGCAGGGCTCAGCCCTGCTCACCCCTGCCGCGCCGCGAGCACTTCGGCCAGATGACGCACTTCGATCTTGTCGCCCGCGCGGCTCAAGCCGCCGCCGATCTGCATGAGGCATCCGCAATCATTGGCGACCACCACCTCGGCGCCGCTCTCCCTGATACGCGCCAGCTTGTCCTCGAGCATCGACGCCGAGATATGCGGGAACTTCACCGAGAACATCCCGCCGAAGCCGCAGCACTCCTCGCGATCGCGCAGTTCGCGGATTCTGATTCCCGCCACCGCACTCAGCAGCGTCATCGGTTCATCGCGCACGCCCAGCTCGCGCATCAGATGACACGACGGATGATACGCGACCGCCCGCTCGTAGCGCGCGCCAAGGTACTTCACCTTCAGCACGTTGACGATGAACTGCGACAGCTCGAATACCCACGGCCGAATCGCCATCGCCTTGGCTGACAGCGCGGTATCGTCCGCGAGCAAGTCGCCGTAAAAGATTTTCAGCATGCTCGTGCATGAGCCCGACGGCACGACAATCGGAACGCCCGGCTCGACCGAAATCAGAAAGCGGCGCGCGAGATCGAGCGCCTCATCGCGGAAACCCTCATTGAAAGCGACCTGGCCGCAGCAGAACGCGCCGCGAACCGGCGTGACCTTGAGCCGCAGCCGCTCGAGCACCGTCGCCGCCGCGTCGTTGACTTCGGGGAAAAATTCCTCGGCGAGGCAGGTCGAAAATAGTTGGACTTCAGTCATCGCGGGGCCACACCACGATCACATGGATCGATTTGGGGCCGTGGACGCCGAGCACGATTCGTTTCTCGATATCCGCGGTGCGGCTGGGGCCCGTGATCAGCGTCAATCGGTTCGCCGCGACGCCGTCAGGGCCCAACTCGGCGAGCACCGCCGCCAGATTTGCCATCACGCGATCGATCTGAACGATCACCAGGCTCGCCGGCGGCAGCAGCGTCAGAGAACTCGGCCGATCCCCGTTTGAAACTACCGCCAGCGTGCCGGTCGAGGCGATCGCGAAGTCCGCGTCCGCGATCCCGATGTCGGCATTGGCCACCCGCTCGCGCATCGCGGCGCGCTCGGTGTCCGCCACCGGGATGGTGCGAACGATCCTGAAATCCGCGCGCTCGAGCGCCTCGCCGATTGCGTCCATGTCGCTCACGGCGCCTTGTCCGAGCGCGACCGTCTTCGCGCCGATCTCGCCGGCAAGAGTGACTATTCGATTAGTCACTTCGTCCGGAGTGAGTATTCCGAGAAACTTGCCGCCGACCGTTTCGAGCTCGCGCGCGAACGTCGATGCGAGCGCGGCGCGATGCGCCGACTGTGCCACGGGCACTGGCGCGCTCGCCGCAGCAGCCTGCTCGGTGCTCCGCGCGCCGGCGTCGAGTGCGTCCTTTACGCTCGCGATTATTTTGTGAAGCTCGGCCACGTTCAGCCTGGCGGGCGCTCCGGCCCGGGCGCGGGGCGCTGATGAGGCCGCGGACGCGGGAAGTCGCGATACTTCGTCCAGTTGCCGAACGGTCCCGGCATCCGGCGCAGATAACCGTTGTGCGCGAATGGTTTCAGCACCATCGCGGCGACTTTTCCAAGCGCTCGAACCGTCCGCGGATGCCGCGCTATCTTCGCAAACCGCCGCGCGCCGCGGCGCGCCCGCTCTATCGCGCGCGGCCATTTGAGCGGATGCTCTCCGGCGCTCTCTTTCCAGCGCAGATGGAGCAGGATTCGCGGGATGTCGATCTTGACGGGACAGATATCCTTGCACGCGCCGCACAGCGTCGACGCGAACGGCAGGTATCCCGCGTCGCTGCCGAAAAGATTGGGGCTGATGATCGATCCGATCGGCCCCGGATACACCGAGCGATACGCGTGGCCGCCGATGCGCCTGTAGATCGGGCATACGTTCAGGCACGCGCCGCATCGGATGCAATTCAACGCCTCGCGCAGAACCGGATCGGCAATCATCGCGCTGCGTCCGTTGTCCAGGATCACCACGTGCATCTCGCGTGGCCCGTCGAGATCGCCCTCGCGCCGCGGCCCGGTGATGAAACTGGTGTAGGTCGTGAGCTTCTGCCCGGTCGCGGTCCGCGCGAGGATTTCCAGGAAGTGGCTCAGGTCTTCGAGCCGCGGGATGACCTTCTCGATTCCCATCACGGCGACGAACGTCTCCGGCATCGTGCTCGACAGTCGCCCGTTGCCTTCGTTCTCGACGATGACGAGCGTGCCGGTCTCCGCGATCGCAAAATTGACGCCGGTGACTCCGAAATCCGCGTTCAGAAAAATCGTGCGCAATCGCGAGCGCGCTTCGGCCGTGAGTTTTTCAGGCTCCGCGGTGTACTCGATGCCGAATTTGTCGGTGAAAAGTTGCCCGATGTCTTCCTTGGACAGATGAATCGCGGGCGTGATGATGTGCGACGGGCGCTCGCCGCGCAGCTGCACGATGTACTCGCCAAGATCCGTCTCGACCGCGTCGATCCCCGCGCGCTCGAGCGCGCCATTGAGCTCGATCTCCTCCGTCGTCATCGACTTGCCCTTAACGACGTTCTTCGCGCCGCGCCCCTTTGCAAGTTCGACTATATAGCCGCGCGCATCGGCCGCATCCTCGGCGAAGAACACCTTGCATCCGTGCGCTTCGAGCTTCGACTTGAGTTCGATGAGCAATTCGTCGAGGTGCGCAATCGCGCCGGTCTTGATTCGATGCGCCGCGTCGCGCTCGTCGTCGTACGCCGGGAACTCCGCCTTCACTTCGGCGAAGTGATCGAGATGCCGCGCGCTGGCGCTCTCGAGCTTGCGCCGCAGCTCATGGTCGCCGACGGCGGTGCGGCTCGACTCTAAGAAATCGCGGGCTTTGGGAATTTCAGCCATCTGGGATGTCGCGCGCCGGTTGTCAGTCGATCTGCGGGGCGTCAATTTATCAGCGCAACTTTAATTTATCAGTGCAACTTGGCGAATCAGGCGCAGCACCGCTTCGCGCGCCGACTCGGCCGCGGGATGCTCGGGAGCCTGCGAAAGAAAACTCTGGAAGTCTTCGAGCGCCGGCTTGAAGCATTCCAGCCGCTCGAACAGACCGCCGCGTTCCACCAGCTCTTCGAGCGCGCGCGGTTCCAGCATGATAATCCGGTCCAGCGCCGCCAGCGCGCGCGTCCAGTCCGACGCCTCCATATAAATGATCTTCAGGTTGCGAAGTATCCGCGCCAGGATATGGCGTGCGCCGCGATTCTTCAGCATCGCGGGATTCAATTCCACCGGCTGTCCGTAAATTTGCGCCAGGCGCGCGCGAATCTCGTCGAGCGCGAGAATCTTTCCGCCGACGAATGGATCGATGATCAGCTCGCCGCGCTCGTCAACCGCCTTGACCAGGAAATGCGTCGGGAACGAGACCCCGTAGAGGTTCATGCCGAGTCGGCGGCCCACTTCCAGATACACCACCGAAAGCGTGATCGGGATTCCAAGCCGGCGATCGATCACGTCGTTCAGAAATGAATTGCGCGGATCGTTGTAGTTCTCGGCGTTGCCCTCGAATCCCTTCAGCTCGAACAGAAAATGCGAGAGCAACTGGACGCGTTCCACCGTGTCGTCGCCCGCGCGGACGATTGGTTCGGCTTCGCGCGCCAGCGTCGCAATCTTGTCCAGGTACTCTTCGATGTCGAGGCCGGGATACTCTTCTTTCGCGATCAGCAGCGCGCCCCGCGCCAGTGGCACCGGCTCTTTCGCCGCAAGCATCGCAAATTCTCGCCGTGCATCGTTCATCGGGCGGGCACCGTTCGTAACAGTCTCGCCTTGCACCGATGCTTTGACAAGCGCCCGCCATCAATTTGTTCAATTTGTTCAGTTTGTTTCGAGCGCCGCCGCGACCTCATCGCGTACCGCCGCGTCGCAGTCGCCAAGCGCATGCTCGAGTGCGCGGCGCGCCGCGCGTCCTCCGATCTGTCCGAGTGCCCATGCGGCGTGCGAGCGGATCAACGGCTCCGGCTCGCCCTCCAGCGCGCGCTTAAGCGGCGCCGCCGCGTCGGGATTTCGCGTGTTGCCAAGCGCGACCGCCACATTGCGCAGCAGCCCGCGCCGCTTGGCGCGCTTCACCGCGCTCTTGGTAAAGCGCCGCCCGAACTCCTCGTCGTTGAGCGCCAACAGCCCGGGCAATCGCGGGACGAGATCGTTGGAGCCATCGTCAGCCGCCAAATCGTTCCAGGGACAAACGTCGTTGCAAATGTCGCAGCCGAAGATCCAGTTGCCGAGCTTCGATCGCAACTCGCGCGCAATCGCGCCGCGATTTTCTATTGTCTGGTACGAGATGCACAGCTCCGAGCGCATCACGTAGCCGTCGGCGAGCGCCCTGGTCGGACACAGATCGAGGCATCGCCGGCACGTCCCGCAATGTTCGCGGTAAGGCTCCTTCGTCGCCTCGAATTCCGCGTCGGTGAAAATCTCGGCGAGGAAAAAATATGAGCCGTGGTCGCGATTCAGGATCATCGTGTTCTTGCCGAACCATCCCAGCCGCGCATCCGCCGCCCATTCCCGCTCGAAGACCGGACCGGTGTCCACGTACGCGCGCGTAATCGAGCCGGGACGAAGTTGCGAAATCACTTTGGCGACCGCGCGCGCTTGCCGGCCCACAGCGTCGTGATAATCGCGGCCAAGCGCGTACGCCGCGATTCTGCCGCGCAGCTCGCCGCGCCAGTCGACGTTGGGAATCGCGCGCGCCGCATACGGATAGCCAAGGCTCACGACCGACTTGTAGCGCGCATCGAGGCGGCGCGGGTCGAACCTGCGCTCGGGCTCTCGCGCCAGGTAAGCCATCGTCGCGTGACCGCCATCGTCAAGCCATCGGCGATAAAAGTTCTCGCGCTCCTTGAGCTCATGTAGCTGCGCAAATCCAACCAGAACGAATCCCAGTTGGTTGGCGGCGCGCGTCAGTGTTTCACGCGAAACAACCATGGCGATGCCAAAACGCTAGCATTTGGCTGGACTTTTCGCGCTGATAATGGTGGACGCATTTACTCCACTATTGCCCTGCGCTATGATTAGTTTACTGGTAGCCCGCATCATTAACGGGTACGTTCTCCTTACCGGAGGTTCGTAGCAAAAATGGCCGAAGGACTTCATATCGAGCATCACGGGCACGCTGAACAGGCGCCGGCCGAGCAAATCGACGCCGCGTCGCTGCCCGACGTGAAGCTCACGCCTACCGCAATCGAGATGGTTCGCAAGATGTACGCGAAGGAAGGCCTTGGCGCGGGCTATGGAATGCGAATCGGCGTGGTCGGTGGCGGATGCTCCGGGTTTCAGTATTCGCTGAAGTTCGACACGCTGAAAGAAGGCGACCGGGTGACGGATTTCGGCGGTGTGCTGGTGTACGTGGACGAAATTTCGCTGCCGTATATCGCGGGCACGACGCTCGACTACGTCGAAGGACTGCATGGCGCGGGATTCCGCTTCGACAATCCGCGTGCGAGCCGCACCTGCGGATGCGGGTCGTCCTTCAGCGCGTAAGATTGACGACGGTTTGATTTGCCGGGCCGCTCCGATTGGGGTGGCCTTTTTTATTCAAGCCCGCGCTGTGTTAAACCCAACCCGCGATGCTCGCGGGATTGCTCTACTGGCTGTCTCCGGCGCGCCGGCGCTTCATGCGGCGGCTGGCGAAGCCGGGACTCGACACGATGCGCGCGCGGTTGGCCCAGGCGGGATCGCCACGCGCGATTCGGTTCATCGCGACGATTCTCGGCGCCAACGCCGACTTCCTTGCCTACGCGCTTTCCTCGAAGGGTCCGCTTAAGATGTATTGCAATCGCACAACGCCCGAGCGCGTGTCGGCGTGTATCGGCACGATGCTGATCTATTCGGTAAATCTATTTGCGCGCGACGAGATGACGAACAACAAGAGCGAGATGATCGCGCTGCTCGCGCATCTTGCGGGCGTCAAGCCGGCCCAGGTGATGCTCCGGCGCGACGCCCTGCGCAAGGCGCCGCGCTCCGAGGAGTGGATGGTGCTGACGTGGCTGGCGAAGGATCTTGGCGCCGAAGCGCCGAAGTACGACGCCGGGCTTGAGCGCGTCTTCGGATACAATTATCTGTCGTACATCGCCCAGTACCGGCCGGCGCTGGAGCGCGCGATGGCCGCGGCGGACACGGCCTGAGCTTCGTTCGGATGGAGAAAGCTGTGCAAGATCTCAAGATTCAGGATCTCAAGATGAAAGACCTCGAGGGCCGTGGAATCATTGTCACCGGCGCGACGCGCGGAATCGGCCGGGCAATCGCGCTGGAAGCCGCACGGCGCGGCGCCAACGTATCGTTCAACTACCTCAAGAGCGATCAGCATGCGGCCGAGCTCAAGGCCGAAATCGAGAACCTCGGCGTGAAGGCGCTCGCCTGCAAGGTCGATGTCGGCGATCTGAAGAACGTGCGCGAGATGGTCAACGCGACCAAAAAGGAATTCGGGCGAATCGACGGGCTGGTCAACAACGCGGGCATGACGCGCGACAAAGTATTCGTGATGATGTCGGAAGAGGATTGGAGCGAGGTCATCCGGGTCAATTTGACCGGTGCGTTTAATTTCGCGCGCGCGGCGGCGTTCATGATGATGAAGGCGAAGCGCGGATCGATCCTCAATATCACGTCGGTCAGCGGGCTTATCGGAATCCCGGGCCAGGCGAACTATTCGGCGGCGAAGGCCGGACTGATTGGACTTACAAAATCAATCGCGAAAGAAGTAGGGCGGCTCAGCGTTCGCGTCAATGCGCTCGCGCTGGGATTTATCGAGACCGACATGACGGCTGCCATGCCCGAGGAGAATCGCGCGCAGGCGCTCGCGATGATTCCGCTTGGCCGCTTCGGCAAGGTCGAGGACGTGGTGCCGATGGCGGTGTTTCTGCTGTCGGATGCGGCGTCATATATCACGGGCGCGGTCATCCAGGTGGACGGCGGCCTCGCGATGTAATCGCGCCGCGTACGAGTGCGTGTTACGCGCCCATCTTGATGCCCGGCGGGAGCTTCCATTCGGTGGAATCGAGCTCGCGACCGCGCTCGGAAAAATCCCAGTAATGGCCCTCGATATCCTTGGCCTCGTAAATGCACCCGCCCCAGAATTTGTCGTCGGACTCGGAGATGATAGTCGCGCCGCCGGCCTGCCATGCCGAGCGAGATAAGGCCGTCGCCCACTTCCATCCAGGCCAGCACGAACCCATCGCCGGTTAGACGCGCGCCGGCGGCTATATGCCTGTGGCCTGGCGCTCACGTTTTCGATTTGACGCAATTCGGAAATACTGCGATAAGGAGCGCCGGGAGGAACGGAACCATGGGAAAAGGAAAGGTTCTTTTTACGAGCGCAATCTTTTCTGCATTTGTGATCGCTTTGCTCGCTAATTCGTTTTCCGCACAGGCGAGCGGAAATTGCCAGTCCAAGCTGGTCGGCAAAACTTATAATTGCACGGGTGTACAGGAGGGCTATGGATCGCTTGGGGACTTTACCGTCGAATTCGAGACTGGGGGGTGGTCCCAGTATTTTGATCTGGTTTTCTCGGAGGGTGCGGACTACGGCTGCTCCTGCGAGTCGTCCGGCTCTGTAGATTCTCCGAAGTACGATAGTTCTTCGAGCACCTTCGTATGTGAAGAAGCCGCAACTGGATTTGGGATCACGGGAAAAGCGAGCGGCAAGAAGATCAAAGCACAAGCAGTGAATGGAGACGGTGCTACGGCCCTCATTTTCTGCACGCAGGAGTAAGCGCCCGAGGAAACTTCCTCAGTAGCAGCGGCCGGGTAGTTGTGGAACGAGCGTTTTTGACCGTATCGCTCGATTTCACCCAATTTGCTGCAAACGCTTGTAGAACAAGGGTTCTGCGCACCGCGGCATAGGGCCAGACCGCCACTGAGTCATACCGCCTTTTACGCAGAGCGGGGGTTACGCGCCCATCTTGATGCCCGGCGGAAGCTTCCATTCGGTGGAATCGAGCTCGCGACCGCGCTCGGAAAAATCCCAGTAATGGCCCTCGATATCCTTGGCCTCGTAATTGCGCCCGCCCCAGAATTTGTCGTCGGGCTCTGAGATGATAGTCGCGCCGGCCGCCTTGGCCCGCGCGAAGTGGCGATCGATTCCGTCAACGTACACCTTCACCGACTGGGTTATCGTGCCTGCTATCCGCGGGCTCTGGCGGCCGTGTCCGCCTGAGGTGCTGAGCGAGATAAGGCCGTCGCCCACTTCCATCCAGGCCAGCACGAACCCATCGCCGGTTAGACGCGCGCCGGCGCGCTCGCGAAAGCCGAATGCGCGGGTAAGGAATTCGACGGCCGCGGGTACATCTTCATACGCAAGGGTGGGAACGATAGTCGGTGCGCGCCAGAGTTTCGATGCCATCAGCGTGCTAGCTCCTCTGGATGAGAGTGCTAACAGTTTAAACCATGGCGCGCACCAAAGGCTACCGGGGGCCCCAGCCCCTGGCCGTTGGCGGCGGCATGAAGGAAGAATCACCTGCGCGGTGGGCGGCAGGGGCTGCGGCCCCTGCACCCACAGTGAGAAGACGCGAAAATCTGCGCAGCGCATCTTTTCGCGACTACGCGATGGCAAGAGTGAGCCCCGCACCCGGGTCAGGAGGTAGCTTCAGACGGGAAGCGCTAAAGCCGTGGTAGCCGCGAAAATGCGCGATCTTTTTCCGAGGCTATTTTACCGCATTCTTTGCCTTGTCGACCACGCGCTCCACCGCCTTCTTAATCTTGCCGGTGGCCTGGTCGAGCTTGCCTTCCCTCTTTAGACGTTGGTCATCCGTTAAAGCACCAACTGCTTCTTTCACACGGCCTTTGATCTTGTCGGTTGTTCCGCTCATTAGACTGTACTCCTCGATGACTAGCACGATGTTCAGCAGGCTCATTTCACCTGCGCCATAGCAGGCTTGCGATATCCGAAGGGCGGCGCTGCGAGCAAACGTGGACTATAGATTGGGGCTTGCTTGAAAAAATGCGGTTGTGCGCCAGCCTTTACGTACGAGTAATTCACCTCAGGCGCTGGGACGCTGGTTGCACCATCGATCTTGTCCAGGCACACAATCATTTGCCGGCCTTGACGAATAAGCAGATGCTCACGCACCAACTCGGCTAACTGCTCGGTGACTCTGGGTCGAGATGCGCCCACCAGACCGGCCAGGTCCTTTTGGCTGATGGTGACTCGCAAAAGGGTACCCCGTGACTCTCTGACTCCGAAGGTCGAGCATAATTGAAGAAGCGTGACCAGGAGACGCTCGTGAAGGTCGAAGCCCTCTGAGAAGAACCGATACCATGGCATCAGATTGTTTTCGTAAAAGTTTCTTAAAGCAGGTTGGGGCACCCCCCTGGTAATGGCGTCGAATTGGTCCCAGCTCACACTGCCGACTCTGCATTCGCCTTGAGCCTCGCAGCGAAACTCCCGCCGTTTGACTGGGAGCGAAACAAACTGAGGGATTGGACCGGGCGCAAGTAAAGCTATGGTTACACGCTGGCCAGAGTGGCTCAGGCAGGTGATCTTCGCCACGCCCCTTAACAGAATATGGACACCCGCCGCGAGCGCCTCTTCAGAAAGGATGACCTCGCGCCTTCTGAAGTTTTCCGAATTGAGGCAGCTTGCAAGTTCGAGCAATGCGTCGGGTGAAAGAAACGACAGGGGTTTCAGCCGGTTCAACAAATCGAGATCGCGAGTCGCATTTTTCTGCACGTCCATTTTTCTCCCTCCAACAACTGACCAGGACGTTCATCGGGAATTGATTCAGATTGCCTTATTCCATATCAGGTCACCATTCAGATTTGCTTATACGCCGAATGTGCTGCCGGGGACAAGCCCCGCCCGGCCGGTTTTCCACTGTGGTGCAGGGTCACCCCCCTGCCGCGCGACAACGGCGGGCGGCCTTAACCCTGGGTGCAGGGCTCAGCCCTGCCCACGAGCGTTTCCGCTCTCGCGCTACGCAGCCCGCACGAGTAGTTTCTTTCCATCCGAGCGGCCGGCGCGACGGCAACCATACGGGGAGGTGTGATTTATATGTACGGAAGTGACGGACTCGAGATAGTGACGCTGCTGGCGTTGCTCGAATACTCGATACTCGGCGTGATGGTTGGACAAGCGCGATCCAAATATGGCGTCGAGGCGCCCGCCACCACCGGCAATCCCGACTTCGAGCGCTACTTCCGCGTGCATGCAAATACGCTCGAGAGTCTGATCGTCTTCATCCCGGCACTGTGGATATTCTCGCTGTCGGTGAACTATCACTTCGGCGTCGCGCTCGGGTTGCTGTTCGTGATCGCGCGGATCATCTACGCGTCGGGCTATTTGAGCGCCCCGGCCAGGCGCGCGCCGGGCGCAATCGCCACCGCCGCGATCAACGCCATCCTCGTGCTGGGCAGCTTGATCTCGATCGCAATCAGAGCCCTCTGACAAACTTCGATTTTTCCGGCGCTCCGGATGGGAAGGAGTTAGAGGTTTCTTCGTACTCAGCGCAGGGCCAGGGACCGGGGGCCTCTGTCCGCTGCTTTACCCCCGCACGCGCCGCGGCTAAAGTCTCTTAGTCCACGATTCCATTTTCGATTCATCATCAAGGAGAATTCGCTTATGGCGGAAGAACGCAAAGGCGCCGTTACGATGCGGGGAAACCCGATGACCCTCGTCGGCCCCGAAATCAAGGTCGGACAAAAGGCACCCAACTTCAACGTCGTCGGCAAGGGGATGCAGCCTGCGACGCTCGACCAGTTCAAGGGCAAGGTCAAAATCATCA
>NZ_JBEKFG010000079.1:0-15930 GCF_050013435.1 Binatus sp. (SeqCode)
CGGTGGTCGCCGTATCATCTGGCCAGTATTAAGAAACCGCGCGCCCGCGGGCTCTTTTATCGCGTAGTCGCGAAAAGATGCGCTGCGCAGATTTTCGCGTCTTCTCACTGTGGGTGCAGGGGCCGCAGCCCCTGCCGCCCGCCAACGGCGGGCGGCCTTAACATTGGGTGCAGGGGTCACCCCTGCCGCGCGGCAACGGAGCGCGGCCTTAATACTGAGTGCAGGGGTCACCCCTGCCGCGCTCGGTTGGCCGGAGTGGAACCCGCCTAATATCGCTCTATCGTTTTCGTCGCTTTCTGTGTGAGCGTTCACCCTACGAAGGGCGCAGCGGGCTTGGGTGCGAAAACGAGGTTGATCCACGTCTTAGCGTGTAAAAAGGTGCCACGTCCAATTTTGCTATGCCTACGCCGGGCAAACGGGTATCATCCGCGATATGTTTTTTGTTTCTGGAACTGCGAGCAAGGAGCGATCTCGCTCTGACGGTCTTGGGGGAAAAGCCGAATGAAAGAATCAAAAGCCCGTTCAACGGGCCGGATTCGGGTGTTCTTGTGCTGCGCGATATTAGTCGGATCGATCGCAGGCTATCAGCAGATCGTGGGGGCGGTATCGCAACCCCGCGCGCTGATCACCGAGACGATAAGCGAGACCAACCTGGTCACGCTCGCTGGCAACACTCGTCCCGAAGCGACGGCGGCCAACGATCGCGGCGCGGTCGCTGACAGCCTTCCGATGGAGCATCTGTGGCTCCAGTTGCGGCGCTCGCCCGAGCAGGAGCAAGCGCTCGACAAATACCTGGATGAACTCCAGGATCCCAAATCGCCGAACTACCATCACTGGTTGACCGCGCAGGAGTTCGAAGCGCGCTACGGACTGGCGCAGGAGGACCTGGCGAAGATCACGGGATGGCTGCAAGCGCACGGCTTTACCGTCAACCTGGTCTATCCCAACAACGTGATCGACTTTTCCGGGACGGCCGGGCAGGTGCGGGAGGCCTTCCACACCGAGATTCACAATCTCGAGGTGAACGGCAAGCAGCACATCGCCAACATGAGCGATCCGCGGATTCCCGCGGCGCTGGCGCCGGCGGTAGTCGGAGTGGTGTCGCTGAACAACTTCATGCCGCATGCGATGAACCAGCCGCGCGCCGCGTACACCTTTTCCGGCTGCGGGGCCGATTGTTACGCGGTGGTGCCTGCGGACCTGGCCACGATCTACAACCTGGGTCCGCTGTTTGCGGGGGGTTATTCGGGCCACGGCCAGACGATCGTAGTCGTCGAAGACAGCGATACGTACAACAACACGCCGACTGGCTGTAACTCCACCACGTGCACCGGCAACACGGACTGGAATAGTTTCCGTTCTACGTTGGGCCTCAGTTCGTACACCAGCGGCTCTTTCACGCAGGTCCATCCGGCCCCGGGCAGCGGCGGCCCCACCTGCACTGATCCTGGAGTCAACGGCGACGATGGCGAGGCGGCCATCGACGTGCAATGGGCGAGCGCCGCGGCTCCCAACGCCGCGATCGTACTGGCCTCGTGCGAGAATAGCACCCACTTCGGAGGTTTCATCGCGCTACAAAACATTCTGAGCAACGGCGGCCCTCTCCCTTCGGTCGTGAGCATCAGCTATGGCGAGTCCGAATCGAAGCTGGGCGCGACGGAGAACTCGTACATCAACGGCCTGTACCAGACGGCATCTGGCATGAGTGTGGCGGTATTCGTGTCGTCGGGCGACCAGGGCGCGGCCAGCTCCGACTACGGCGAGAGCTATGCGACGCATGGCGTAACAGTCAGCGGATTCACCTCGACGCCGTATAACGTGTCGGTGGGCGGCACCGATTTCGGCGACACGTACGCGGGCACGAACAGCACTTACTGGGATTCGACGAACGGGACGACTTATGGCTCAGCGAAATCTTATATCCCGGAAATTCCCTGGAACGATTCATGCGCCAGCGAGCTGATCGCCAGCGTCGAAGGCTACGCTCAGACCTACGGCTCGAGCGGCTTCTGCAACAGCGCGACCGGCGTAGCAGATTTCCTGAATACCGTCGGGGGCAGCGGCGGCCCGAGCGGCTGCGCCACTGGAACGCCGTCGAAAAGCGGCGTCGTCGGCGGTACGTGTGCCGGATATGCCAAACCGACATGGCAATCAGGTTTGTTCGGCAACCCGAGCGATGGCGTGCGTGATATTCCCGACGTGTCGCTGTTCGCCGCAAACGGCACCTGGGCCCATTACTACGTGGTCTGCTTTTCAGACCCGGGCAATGGCGGAGTGTCCTGCTCGGGTTTGCCGAAGACGTGGGCGGGATTCGGCGGGACGTCGATCTCCTCGCCGATCATGGCCGCGATTCAAGCGCTCGTGAATCAATATAGCGGCAGCAACCAGGGTCTTCCGAATTCCACCTACTACTCGCTGGCCAAGACCGAGTACGGGGCGAGTGGGAGCTCGACCTGCAACTCGACACTCGGCAACGGTGTCGGCAGCTCGTGCATCTTTTATGACGTGACCCAAGGCGACATGGACCTGCCATGCACGGGCACGAACAATTGTTATACGCCGTCGGGCACGTATGGCGTGCTTTCCACGTCGAACTCGGCGTATCAGCCCGCGTACGGAACGCGAAGCGGCTGGGATTTTGCGACCGGAATCGGGACCGTCAACGCCTATAACCTGGTGAAGGCATTCGGCCCGAGCCCGACGGGGACTGCGACGCCGACGAGAACTGCGACGGCGACCGCGACTCGGACGGCGACACCGACGGCGACGGCAACCAAGACTGCAACGCCGACCGCGACCGCAACCAAGACTCCAACGCCGACCGCGACCGCCACGGGCGGCACACCGACGGCGACTGCAACGGCGACCACGACGGAAACTGCAACCGCCACGCCGACTGCGACGCCGACACCTGTCGACGCCAAGCTGAAGATTTCACCCAAGTCCTTGAACTTCGGCAAATCGACTCTCGTCAATTCGGTCAGCAAGGCCAAGACGGTGACGATCAAGAACGACAGCTCCAAGAAATCCGGGATTATCGTAATAGTCACGGACCAGTCGGCCACCGCGCCATTCGCGGTCAGCAGCGGATGCACCACATCGTTGGAGCCGCACAAGAGCTGTAAAGTATCGGTGACCTTCAAGCCAAGCGATACCACGGAACGAACCGGAGTGTTGACCATCAACGACAACGAGACGGGACCACCGCAGCAAGTCCCGTTGTCCGGCACCGGCAAGGCGCCGAAGTAATAGCAATAGGCGGACGGATCGCACTTAACCGCGCGCGCAACGGAAGCGGCGGGCCAAATGGGCCGCCGCTTTACATCTGCGCCGTACGGATCATCAATCTAATTGGAGCCGGTCAGGCGATGGCATCAAGAATGCTTTCGACAGGGAATATGAAGACAGAGGATCCGATCGCGCGATTTAGTCGATGGTTTCGTGAGGAAGTGACCGCCGGCACCAAGCTTCCGGAAGCGATGGCGCTGGCGACATCCAGCAGTGACGGGATGCCCAGCGTGCGCTACATCCTGCTCAAGCAGGCGGATGCGCAAGGCTTTTCCTTCTACACAGATACACGCAGTCCCAAGGGCCAACAAATAGCGGAAAATCCCCGCGCCGCAATGGCTTTCTATTGGCCGCGCAAGGGACGGCAGGTCAGGATCGATGGCTCCGTCGAGCTGATGACTGCGGATGAAGCGGACGCGTATTGGGCTACCCGGCCTATAGACAGCAGGATTTCGGGCAGCGTCTCGCACCAGAGCGATCGGCTGAAAAGCCGCGCCGAGCTGGTCGCGCGCGTCGCCAAGCTGCGTAGGGAATTGAAGGGCAAAGAGCCAGTGCGGCCGGATTACTGGCTCGGGCTGCGTGTGGTGCCGAATCGGATCGAGTTCTGGGTGCAAGCTCCCTTCCGATTGCATCGGCGCGAATTGTTCGTGCGCAGTGGACGGCAATGGCGCAAGACATTGCTACAGCCCTAGAAACTGCCTCCAAAGGATACATCCTGCATCGAAAGGATGCAGTTTTCACGTAATTACAGCCGAATGATGGGCGCAGAAAGAGCGGTGTTATAAGGAAGATTGAACGGAATGATAATTGCTGGTAACGTCGCGAGATCATGACTTATAATTTTCCGGCGCTATACTTCGAGGCTACCCGTCTATGCAACCTGCAATGCCCGTTGTGCATGACCGGCAGCAACGATGCGCATAAGGTTCGAGACAAGCGTCCAAGCGAGCTCAGCTTCGATGAGATTCGCGAACTGGTATTGCTACCGGCCAAGCGCCTCGGCGTTATAGCTATCGGATGGAGCGGCGGCGAGTTCCTGTTGCGCAAGGATGCGCTGGAGCTTCTCCGGCTTACGGTGGAGCTGGGTTATCAGTGCAAGGTTTGCAGCAACGGCGAGGTAATCGATCGGACCAAGCTGCAGGAAATCAAGGAAGCAACCAACGGCAAGGTAACTATATCGGTCGGGTTGAATTCGATTGACGAGCGTAACGAGTGGACCCGTGACGCCAAACCCGACCGTACCCTGGAGGTGCTCGAGCTATGCGAGGAGCTCAAGATTGACCGCCACGTGATCGTGACGATCTCCAAGGACAACACCGAGACCTTCGCCAAGACCGTCAAGTATCTGACCGATCGGCGGATTTCCTACAACCGCTCGCCTTACGTGGCGCGAGGCTCGGGCTGCGATTTGTTCTCAAAGCTCGCGTTCGATCGCAAAGACCTCGAAGCCAGCTTCCATCCCGACTTGCGCGGCCACGTCAACGGCTACGTGAGCTACACGCCGTTCTTCCTCTCGCCGGAGTTGCACGCCCAGGTTTCCGGAGGAGCCGCCAATGGGGCGGTACCGCAGAATCCGCCGATAGGATGCTGGGTCGGGACCTGGCTGGCGCTGAACGCGGAAGGCGATGTTTCGGTCTGTCCGGTTCTGCTCGATAAGCTCAAGGCCGGCAACGTGCGCGAAAAGCCGCTGGATGAGCTGGTCGCTTCCAGCCAACTGATCAACGACTTGCTCGATCGCGGCAAGCTCAAAGGCAAGTGCGGCGACTGCCGCTATCAGTACACATGTGGCGGATGCCGCGCGATGGCGTACTACCACAACGGCGACTACATGGGCGAGGATCCCACCTGTTTCTTCGATCCCGAAGACCGCAGCACGGTCAGCGAGCATGAGGAGCAAACCAACCGCATGTTCAAGAAGTACCTGATCGTGGCACGCTACGCCGGCTTGTTTACCCGTCCGCAGCGCCCGCAGTGACCTATCAGCTCGGTTGCCAGTTCTAATCGAGCCGTAAGCAATATCCCGCCTTGTAGCAGGTAGCATAGGACTCCACATCCACGTTGTGGACTACGCCGCTGTTCATCGCTGGCCCCGACGTTCGACAGGACGCAAGCGCGGGACCCAGCGCGGCACCGATCGACAGTAGTCCTGGTAGTCGCGGCCAAAGGTCTGCCTGAGCGTCGGTTCCTCGTAGAGAATCACGAACAAATGGAATCCTATCGCGACCGCGAATGCATACTCGAGCAGACCCAAGTTACCGAAGAAGAGCGCCTGGCCGACCAGCATCGCGACCACCGCGATATAGGCGGGGTTGCGCACGCGGCGGTAGACTCCACCTATTACAAGGTGCCGCGTCGGCGCGATAGGAGCCGGAGTCCCATGTCCCTCGCGCACGAAGCGTGCGAGAAAGTCGGCAAAGGCCGGGACCGCGATGACGAACATCCCAAGGCCGACCCATCGGGTTAGCCCGAACCCGAACAATGGCGGCCTCAGCTCCCATCGTGAAATCAGGTAGGGGACAAGACCGACCACCGAGCCCGGCACCACCACGGTAAACACGACGGTGCCAAGATACGCCCACAGCGGGGGCCGCGTTGTGTGAGCCTGCTCCATAAGCGTGCCAAGCATCGTCGAGCGATCAGGCGGTGAAATCGTTCGACCGAATCGCATCATCTCGCGACTTTGATTCGTCCACTTCTTATAGCTTTCAACAAAGCACCGTAGTCGCTCTCAGTCTGATCGGCATAGGCTTTCGCGAATTTGACTATTGCGTCATCGAAGGCCTCACTCGAGCCGAGATAGCCGGCTATCATGGCAGGGTCTCCCGTGCGCGCATGCGCTCGCGCTAGAGCCCATCCGCACGCGTCGGCGAAATAGGCCAGGTCGGTAGGATTCTCGGTGTCAACCGGCATAGGTATCTTCATATCGCGCATTTGGCGGACGTAAAAGTCGCGGCCGGGTTCCAACCCGACCGTCCAACCCAGGAATATGTCGCTGGACGCCTGCATCAAGTGCTGACCATAGACCACGCGCTGCCCGTGCGTCGAAAACACACTGCGGCCGGCGTATGGCTCCAGCGCTGAGGCGCGAGCTTCCTTGATCTGCAAGAACAGCGGCGCGGCCTGCGTATCCCTGAACAACGCCACCTCGCAGAAGGTCCCGATACTTCCAACGCCGACGACTTTGAACGCGACATCCAGCAGCTCAAACCGATCAAAGAGCACTCGATAGGACTCCGGGAGGGAGGTCCGGTAGCGCTTGAAGAATGATACCGCTCGCCGGAGATAGGCCGCGGTCCGTTGAACGGGCAAATGATAGATGAGCGGCGGCTGGTCCTTGATTTTGGTCTGGTCTCTGGCGGCCATCGAAGGAAGCAAATTGTTCGGTACCGTCTTTCGCCTAGCCCTCTCGGAAACTCTTTTGTCGCGGCGGCGGTTCCTGGGCCCTGGAACCCTATCGAGGAGTTTCTGGAAATCGATTCGCTGATACCACACCTCGAGCGACGGCATGGTCGCATACTCGCCCAGATGCTCGCGGTAGGAACGAACCGCCGCTCGAACAGCGTGCTCCCGATAGCGGGATTTAATGCCCGCGGAACGTCCCGCGACTTCGATACTCACGGTCAAGCGCTTGACGTCCCATTCCCAGGGAGCCGGGAGCGTTTCGTCGAAATCATTGATATCGAAAACCAAGTTGCGCTCAGGCGTCGCGAACGCGCCGAAGTTCATTATGTGGCAGTCGCCGCACGCCTGGACGCGGAGTCCGGTCCGGGGAGTCCCGGCCAAATCGAATGCCATTAAAGCTGCCGCGCCGCGGAGGAAGGCAAACGGCGACTGGCGCATTCGCCCATAACGAATGGGGAGCAGCTTGGGAATTCGCCCCGCGTCGGATTCGATCAGTAACCGGATCGGATCAGGCCGATTCGCGGGCGCCTTCCAGACCGCATGGCTCTTGCGCGCCGCCTTCTCTCGAAGGCCGCGGCCGGCTCTCAGCCGTGGTGCGATTGGAGCGCTGACGATAGTACTCATCAAGATCGGCCCACCGCATGCATCTTAGGAAAGTGGCGGCGACTTCGGCAACTCAACGACTCGACGCACACGCCACTGGAACGGCAAGACAAAGACGAAGTTGTTTGCCGCTATAGTCTGTTCTGCTATTGTCGCGGCGGCCGCGACGGCGGCAACCGGAGTGAACCTCGCGCAGGAGAGGAAATCTATGCGGAAAGAGGAAACCACCGCGGTCCAGAGTTCCGACCGCATCGAGCTGCCGCAAATCACCAGGATCATCGACACGACCAGCGGTCCGGTGCGCGGCCTCGTCAACGAAGGCGTGCATACCTTCAAGGGTATCCGCTACGGCGCGGCGCCGGTGGGTCCTTTGCGCTGGATGGCGCCGCAGAGGCCGGCGCGCTGGAAAGTAGTGCTGGACTGCTCCGACTATGGAGCGCCCGCGATGCAGATGGCATCGGGCGCGACGGCGGCTCCGGCCGGCGATTACGGCATGCTGATGGCGCGGGTGTTCACGACCCCATCTGAGCTGAAAATTCAGAACGAGGACTGCCTGTTCCTGAACGTGTGGACGCCGGCAACCGACAACCAGAAGCGGCCCGTGATGTTCTGGATTCACGGCGGCATCTTCGCCTACGGCTCTGGTGGCCAGCCGGTCTACTGCATGGAGGACCTCGCCCGCGATCACAATGTCGTTGCCGTCAACGTGAATCATCGCCTCAACGTTTTCGGCTATCTCCACCTCGGCGAGCTGATGGGCGATGCCTACAAATCGTCAGGCACGGCCGGCATGCAGGACCTGGTGCTCGCCTTGCAGTGGGTGCGCGACAACATCGCGAATTTCGGCGGCGACCCCGACAACGTGACAATCATGGGCCAGTCGGGCGGTGGCGCGAAAGTCTCGATTCTGATGTCGATGGACTCGGCGAAGGGATTATTCCATAAGGCGTCGATTCAGTCGGGTCCTGGGCTGATAGTCAGCCGCAGAGAGCCCGCCACCGCAGCCGCCAAAGCGCTGCTGGACGAACTCGGCATCCAGCCCGGCGACATCAAGTCGCTCCAAGGCGTGCCGGCCCAGACGATCATTGCCGCCGCCTTCGCGGCGGACGCGAAAAACAACGCCGGGTACACGCGGGCGCGCGTTCCCGGCATGCGCCGGCCCGGTGGTATCGGCTACATCCCGATCATCGACGATGTCGCAATCACGCGCGATCCGTTCACGCCCGATGCGCCTGCGGTGTCCCGCGATGTACCGGTGCTGGTCGGCTACGTGAAGGACGAGGTCACCATCTTCACTGCGGGCGAGCCGTGGTTTGGAAAAATGAGCGAAGCCGATCTCGAACAGCGCATCGCGATGCTCGGCCCGATGGGCAAGCCGTTGGTCGATGCATGGCGCAAGATCAGGCCCGACTACTCGCCGACCTATCTGTTCACTGCTGCGATGAGCTCGATGTTCGCGATGGGCGGATCGATCGCGCTGGCCGAGCGCAAGGCGGCGCAAGCTGGCGCGCCGGCATACATGTGGTATCTGACTTGGGAAACTCCGGTCGCAGGCGGGCTATTCAAGACTCCGCACACGATGGAGATTCCGTTCATGCTCGATTCCTACCGCCGGGTGCGCGCGTTTGCCGGTCCGGATCCGGGCGCCGCACGGATGCATCAGCAGATAGCGGGAGCGTGGGTCGCGTTTGCTCGCACCGGCAAGCCCGATTGTCCCGAAATTCCGCATTGGCCGCCCTACGATGCCGGCAAGCGGTCCACGATGGTGTTCGACCTTGAAAGCCGGGTCGTGAACGATCCGAATGCCGAGGTGCGAAAGATAATTCAGGACGCGCGATAGTTCGGTGCGGCGAGAATCGTGAGCGCGACACTTCAGCAGTTGGGTGAAAATTTCTGGATCGCCGAAGGCCCGATCGTCGATTTCTACTCGTTTCCCTATCCCACCCGGATGGCAGTGGCGCGGCTGGCCGCTGGCGCGCTGTGGATCTGGTCGCCGATTCCGCTGACCGATTCGCTCCGGGCGGAACTCGCAGCGCTCGGCCGCCCGGCGCATCTGGTCTCTCCCAACAAGATCCATCATCTGTTCATGGGCGAGTGGGCGTCAGAGTTCCCCGGCGCGAGGCTGTGGGGATTGTCGGCGGTGATTCGCAAGCGCGCCGACCTGAAATTCAGCGGCGTGCTCTCCGACGAACCGCCCGAGGATTGGCGCGGCGAGATCGACCAGGCGGTCTTCCGCGGCAGCATGTTCATGGATGAGATCGTTTTCTTTCATCGCGCGTCACGCACTGCGCTGTTCGCCGACCTGATCGAGAACTTCTCGATGGAATTTCTGCGCAACACCCCCGGATGGCAGGGCTGGAAGACGACCATCGCGCGCCTGTGGCGAATCACCGAGCCGGTCGGGCGCGCTCCGCTGGAATGGCGCCTCAGCTTCGTGCGGCGCGCCTTGGCGCGCGCCGCGCTCGGGCGCGTGCTTGCGTGGGACCCGCTCAACGCCGTGATGGCGCACGGGACGATCGCGCGCGGCGGCGCTCCCGCGTTCATCCGCGAATCGTTCGCATGGCTGTAGGCGCGCATTCGAGCCGCCGAGAGCTACGCCAACCCGCTCAGATTAGATCACTACCAGGACTCGCAACGTGCTTGACGCGGGAATTGCGCGGCCATAGCCTTGGTGGCTATGCCCCCTACGACCAGAGTTGAGCCTTTCGCAGCAAAGCTGCACTTCATCCCTCGCAGTTTACGCCCGGTTCAGGCGGCCATTGTCAATTCGCAAAGGGATTACTTTTCGCACGCAGCGGGATGGGTTCTGCTGACGACAACCGGGCGGCGAACCGGCTTGCCGCGTGAGACGCTCCTACCATGCGTCCGCAGCGACAATCATATTTACCTGATCTCCACTTACGGCTGGCAGTCAGATTGGATCCGCAACCTGCGCAAGAACCCCAAGGTCAAGGTCACCTGCAATGGCGAGGTGGTCGCCGGGCACGGAAAGATGATCGAGAAGCTCGACGATAAAATCCGGATCGTCAGCGAACACCCATTCTTTGCCCCTGCTCCATTCGAGCTGGTTAACGCCGTGGCCCTGAGTCCTGCTATGCGTCCATTGCTGGTGGCTTTCCTGCGCCGCTGGGTCGCCTCACGCCCGGTAGTCGCGATCCGCATCTGAAGCGAGAGCGCCAGCAGTCTTAGGGGGACGCGATGGTATCGCAAGGCTATCCCTGGTACGTGGACTTTTTTCGCGGCGACTACCTCAACGTCTATGGCCACACGTTCACCGAAGAGCGGGCAGAAAAAGAGAGCAGCTTCGTCGCGCGCGCGCTCGAGCTCAAGCCGGGCGCATCGGTGCTCGATCTCTGCTGTGGCCAGGGGCGGCATTCGATCCAGTTGGCGAAACGTGGCTTGCGAGTAACCGGTCTCGATCTGAATCCCGAGTACCTGGAACTCGCGAAGCAGGCGGCCAAGGCGAGCAAGGTCACAATCGAGACGATCGCCGCCGACATGCGCAGGATCCCGTTCGAAGACAAGTTCGACGCGATCGTCAATATGTATTCGTCATTCGGATATTTGGAGTCCGAAGGCGAGGATTTGAAAGTCCTGGAATCGGCGGCCAAAGCGCTCAAGGCCGGCGGACGGATCCTGCTGGACATGCTGAACCGCGAGTGGGCGATCGATAACTATATCCAGAACGACTGGCATACCGGCGCGGACGGAACTTTGTACGTCGAGCGGCGCGACCTGGATCTCGCGACCAGCCGCATGCACGTGCATTTCATCGTGGTGGACCCGAAGGGAAACCGGCGCGAGTCGATCGGACATATCATCCGGCTCTATACGCTGACGGAGATCACCCGCATCCTGGAACGCGTGGGGCTGCGCGTGACGGCGGTGTTCGGGGGATTCGATGGCGAGACGTACGCGATAGGCACGCGGCGGATGATCATCGTCGCGGCAGGGGCCAGCCCCTGCACCTGAGTCAGGAGGAAGAGGCGGTTCATCGGGGAGCCGCGAAGCCTCGTCCGCATTTTCGTTGTGTCATCTTGAGCGCAGTGAGGGAAGCCGCGTAAATGCGCGCGTTTGCAGAGTCAAAAACAGGAATTCTGAATCAGTTGTTCTGACTTCACGAGATTAGCGTCTCAGGGAGGAACCCACATGGCGACACTGTTATCCGGCGGATGTATGTGCGGTGCGGTCCGCTACGACATCTCGGCCGAACCGATGATGTCCGCGCTCTGCTACTGCAGGGACTGCCAGCGCTCGACTGGCAGCGCGTTTTCCTCGGTTCTGATCGTTCCCAAGGCCGGCTTCAAGCTGACCAAGGGTGAGCTCAAGCACTTCGAGGTCACGGCAGACAGCGGAGGCAAAGCGAGCCGCGGGTTCTGCGCCAATTGCGGCGCGCCGATTCTCTCGCTCGTGTCCAGCATGCCGGACGTGGCCGTGGTCAAGGCCGGCAGCCTGGACGATCCCACGAAGTTCGCGCCCGGCGCCAATGTCTACATGTCGAGCGCCCAGCCGTGGGCGCCGGTGGGACCGGGGCCAAGGTTCGCGAAGATGCCGGGCTGATCCTATTCCAGTTCCGGCCAGCAATAGACTCGAAGGTTAGGGCCGAGTATCGCTGGATGGTGCCGAAGCGAGGAACAAGATCATGGCCAAATCCGGTAATCGTGAAGTTGCTGTCGTGACGGGTGTCGGGCCGGGAACCGGCGCCGCGATCGCACGGCGTTTCGCGCTCGGCGGATATTCGGTCGCGATGCTGGCGCGCAATCGTGAGCGGCTATCCGAACTCGAGCGGGAAACCGCGGACACTCGCGGTTATCCGTGCGATGTCACGGACGAGGTTCAGATCGATTCGGCCCTCGCCGCCATACGATCCGAACTCGGCGTCCCTTCGGTACTGATTCACAACGCGGTGGGCGGCGCATTCGGAAATTTCCTGCAAATCGATCCGCAGGTTCTCGAGCGCAACTTCCAAGTCAACACGATGGCCCTGCTCCACTTGGCCCGCCGGCTCGCGCCCGCGATGATCGAGGCGGGCAAGGGCGTGATTATCGCGACCGGCAATAGCTCGGCGCTGCGCGGGAAGGCGAATTTCGCGGGCTTCGCTCCGACCAAAGCGGCGCAGCGGATTCTCGCCGAGTCGATAGCGCGCGAGCTCGGTCCGAAAGGGATTCACGTGGCCTACGTGTTGATCGACGCGGTGATCGATCTGGCCTGGACACGAGAAATGAAGCCCGACGCGCGCGATGAATTTTTCATCAAGCCTGCGGCGATCGCGGAGGAGATCTGGCACCTTGCGCATCAAGAGCGATCGGCGTGGTCTTTCAACGTTGAAGTAAGGCCGTTCGGTGAAACCTGGTGATTCGGTTGCGTCGAGTGCCGACGACGGAACAGTTTTCCGGCAGGTGAGTCATCAGCGATCTGCGGATTTTTTCCTATCTTCCGAAGCCGCGAGTCTGGAAAGCGACTATCGCCGGCCACCTGTGCGGCAACATCTTCGGCGTATAAGGACGGATTGGACAAGATAATGAGACCCAACGTCGTCATCACCGGGGTTTCGACAGGCATCGGTTTGGATGCGGCGCGACTCCTCATCGAGCGTGGCTATCGCGTCTTCGGCAGCGTTCGCTCGCAAGTCGACGCCGACCGCGTCGGTGCGGCGTTGGGGCCCCACTTCACCCCGCTCCTGTTCGATGTGACCGATGAAGCTGCGATTGCCACGGCCGCCGAGAAAGTCCGCGATGCGATTGGCGACGAAGGCCTGTGTGCCCTGGTCAATAACTCTGGCATCTCCGGTGCCGGTCCGTTGATGCATTTTCCGCTCGACGAAATGCGCAAGATGTTCGAGGTGAACGTCTTCGGCCTGCTGGCGGTTACGCAAGCCTTCCTCCCCTTGCTCGGCGCGCGCCGCGATTGCCCACACCCGCCGGGCCGCATCATCAACATCAGTTCGATCAGCGGCGGCTTGGTCTTTCCGTTTGTCGGCGCCTACGGCGCCTCGAAGCACGCGGTCGAGGCGTTGACCGACGGGCTGCGTCGTGAACTCGGCTTGTACAACATCCACGTGATCGCCATCGAGCCGGGCAACATCCGCACCCCGATCTGGGAGAAATCGGCGGGCACCGATGCGCGGTATGCAAGGACCGACTACGCGCCGATCCTGGAGAAGCTGCCGCCGATCATGGCCGAGATGGTACGCCGCGCCGATCCGGTGGAACGCGTCAGTGTTGCCATTCACAAGGCGATCACCGCGCCGCGCCCGAAGACGCGCTACCCGCTCACGTGGCTATGGCCTTTTTCGCGCGTACTCGGCGATCGCGTGCTCGACCGCATGATGCGGCGAGCGATGGGGTTGAGCTGAAAGCCGATCGAGCCGAGGTCTGCGCAAGAGAGTGCCGGTTTCATGGGTCGCCTTGGCGGCGATAACTCAGACAGACACGAATAGCGGAGGGTGCGATGCGAGACATCCATGAATTGAGCGCTGAGGAAACGCTGGAGCTGTTCAAGACGCTTGAATGCCCAACGATTGGTGAGATGAACGGCGAGTACAAGGGCGAACAGCTCAGATCCCCCGGCGTGGTTTCGACGGTGATCGCTACGCTCTTCACCAACAATCCCCTGTTGTTCGGGAAGTGGCTGTCCAAGTCGTTCCGCCCGGTCGATGATGCCTGCGGCCGTGGCTACAACTCGCTGATGCACTTCGGCCGTGTGACGCGACGGGCCCCAATGCGGACGCTCATAGCCCCCTCTCGATTCGATGGGCGACCGGCGTATCAACTGGTCTATCGGGCCTATCACTCGATCTGCGGATTCGTGCACATGGTGGACGAGGTCCGCCGATTGGACGCGGGAAGATATATCGGCATCGGAACGGTGGGATTCACCGACGCGCAGCGCCGCATTCCGCTTCCCTTCCTGCTCACGGGACCCATAGGGCCCTACGGCGGCGACGTGGGAGAAGAAAGAGTGGGGTTTGACGTTGCCAGCGATTTGCCGGTGCTGGCCGGGCCGGGATTGCGAAGCCGACGCTCGCCGGGTAGTGAAGGGCATGCCAATGTCCGCTAATGAGAACGCGACCAAGGCTCCGTTGCTCATCGAACGCGATGGACCGGTCGAGACGCTGGTGATCAACGATCATCCGCGCAACCGCATGGGCCTCGACTTCATGGACGCGCTCGAGGCGGAAGTCGCACGCGTCGCGAACGACCCCGGCGTGCGCGTCATCGTCATTCGCGGTGCGGGGACCGAGAACTTCTCGGTCGGAATGGACCTGAAGCAGCTCCCGGAGGGCCAAAAGCGAATGGGAAGTCTGGAGGCCCTCCTCGACCAACGCCTGCGTGTCCTCGACGCGATCGAGAACCTCCCGAAGCCAGTCGTCGCCGTACTGTGCGGCTACTGCCTCGGCGGCGGACTTGAGCTACCGCTCGCGTGCCACTTCCGCCTGGCGGCGGCCGAGGGCTGCAAGATAGGGCTTCCCGAGCTGGATCTCGGCACAGTACCCGCATGGGGCGGGAGCGCGCGCCTCACGCGCTGCGTCGGACGCGATCACGCCCTCGACATGATCCTTCGCGCGAAGAAAATCTCGGGCCCCGACGCGCTCCGGATCGGTATCGTCAGCGAAGTCTGGCCAATTGAGGAGCTTTTCGAGCGCGCCCACGCACTGGCGCGCGAGCTGGCGGACATGCCGACAATCGCCGTCGCGGGAATGCTCCGGTGCATCGTCGGTGCCGGCGAGAAGCCGCTCGATGAGGGCATCGCCGAGGAACGCCGCGCGGTCCTCGCGACGTGGGGCACGCCTGACCAGCGCGAAGGAATTCAGGCGTTCCTCGAGAAGAGAAGTCCACGGTTCAACCGAGGAAGCGGGTGAGCCGGAACCAGGCCAGTCCCGCTCGTCCCAGCGCCTACGCCTCCCCCACGACGTAGGTGCGCGGGGTCTTACGTGAGCTGGACGAGAGCCGTGATCAGCGACAAAAGCCGCGAAAATGCGCGGTTTTGTTGATCAAAATAATAGAGATCGCCGGGGAGCAACTATAAATTTCGCGCATTGTTGCCTTCGGTTGTCGCGGTTTGTATAGTCGCTGACTAACCAATCGGACAGGCCTTTGGGGTATGCTTAAAATATGGATGTAATGAAGACGCTTTTTCTCAATCCGCCCTCGTACGATGACTTCGACGGGGGAGCGGGCTCGCGCTACCAAGCGACGCGCGAGGTCTGGTCATTCTGGTACCCGACGTGGCTGGCTTATCCGGCGGGGATGATCCCGGGCGCACGCCTGCTCGACGCGCCGCCGCATAACTACACGGTCGAGATGACGGTCAACGAGGCAAAAAACTACGACCTGGTCGTGATTCACACCTCGACGCCGTCGCTGCGGATGGACGCGCGCACTGCGGAAGCAATCAAGGCGGCGAATCCGGATGCGATCATCGCGATGGTCGGGGGACATCCGACGGCGCGGCCCGAGGAAACGCTGAAACTGTCGGCGGCGATCGATATCGCGGCGCGCAAGGAATTCGACTACTCGATGCTGGAAGTGGCGCAGGGCCGCGACTGGAGCACGATCGGCGGAATCAGCTACCAGAAGAACGGCGGGCTGCATCACAATCCCGATCGTCCGGCGCTCACCGACGAAGAACTCGACA
>NZ_JBEKFG010000080.1:0-15820 GCF_050013435.1 Binatus sp. (SeqCode)
GTTAGGGCGCGGCGACCCGCGCTGCACCGCGGTCTCGCTCTTTGCGGACCCAGGGGTTCTCGGTCTGCCGCGCCCAAGTTCAAATCCATCTTGCGATGCTGACGGCAAGATACAAGGGGTCACCCCCTGCCCCCTGCTACGCGAACATCTCCGGCTCGCGCGATCGCAGCCACACCAGCCCGCGATACATATAGTGCACGAACGACGCTGCAGTGACCGCGACCGTCGCGATTAGCAACGCGTTGAAATCTTCGGGCCAGTAGTTCCCGGCCCGCGCCAGCACGGCGATCACGCACCCCAACTGCAGAACCGTGCTCAGCTTGCCAATCAAGCTCGGCCGGACCGGCACCCGCTCACCGGTGAAGAACGAAATCATCAGGTAGCCGACGACGATCACGATGTCGCGGATCAGGACCACGCTCAGCAGGTAGCCGGGCAACTGGCCGCCGATCGTCAGAACGACGAACGCCGACACCAGCATCAACTTGTCCGCGAACGGATCGAGAAACGCCCCCAATTCAGTGCGCGAGTCGAACCATCTGGCGAGCGTGCCGTCGAGTCCGTCGGTCACCGCGGCCGCGATAAAGACATACAGCGCCGCGGTGTAGCGTTGGCGGGTCAGAAATGTCAGGAAGATCGGAATCGAACCGAGCCGGCATAGCGTCAGGAAATTGGGCAGATTGAGCAGATTGCCGTACGAGGGCGCGGGCTGCGCGCCGCGCTGCGCATAGACGCGAGTATGTGAAGGCGCTGCCATCGTGAATCGGCTTCAACGCGCGGTCAGATTACGGCGTCCGCGGCCTTGCGCAGCCGCCCTGCGACCGGCGCGCTGACGCGGGCCCGCACCGAAACCAGGCCGTCGCGATATTCCTCGCTTAGCACTTCTCCGTCCCGTCGCGCCATTGCCACCAGGTCGCCGCGCTGGGCGGGGAACGTGACCGATACTTCCTCGCGCGAGCCGCCGAGATGGGACCCGATAGCGTCGAGCAAATCGTCCAGACCCTCGCCCTTCAGCGCCGAGATCGAGACCGTGTCGTGCGCGCCGTTTCCACGCGACGGATTTTCGGCCAGGTCGGCTTTGTTCATGACGACGATACGCGGCACCGCGCCCGCGCCGATTTCCTGGAGCACTTCGTCGACAATCGTCATCCTTTCCGCCGCCAGCGGCGAGCTCGCATCGACGACGTGCAGCAGCATCGTCGCGGTGCGCACTTCCTCGAGCGTGGCCTTGAACGCGTCGATCAGCATATGCGGCAGGCGATGGATGAATCCCACCGTATCGACAATCATCACGTTCATCTTGCCCGGCAGCTTCAGGCGCCGAATCGTCGGATCGAGCGTCGAGAATGGACGATTGGCGACCTCGACACCGGCGTCGGTCAGCGCGTTCATCAGCGTGGACTTGCCCGAGTTCGTGTAACCCACCAGCGCGACGGTCGGATAGGGAACCTCGAGGCGGCGCTGGCGCTGAATCGTGCGCGTGCGCTCGACCTCGCCCAGCCGCGCTTTGAGGCGGGTGAGCCGCTCGCGCAGCCGGCGCCGGTCAACCTCGAGCTGCGTTTCTCCGGGTCCGCGCGTGCCCACGCCGCCGCCGCCCGCGCCGCCACCGCGAACGCGCGAAAGATGCGACCACTGCCGCGTCAGCCGCGGCTGCAGGTAGCTGAGCTGCGCGATCTCGACTTGCAGCTTGCCCTCGAGCGTATGGGCGCGCTGCGCGAATATATCGAGGATCAGCTGGCTGCGATCGATCACGCGAATCTTGAGTTCGCTTTCGAGATTGCGCGCCTGCGCGGGGCTGAGCGCGTCGTCGAAAATCGCGAGCGACGCGCCCTTCTCAACCGCCAGCTCGCGCACTTCGGCCGCTTTGCCCTTGCCGATAAAAGTGCGCGGATCAGGAGCTTTCAGCCGCTGGCGAACGACTCCGGCGACTTCCGCACCGGCGCTTTCGGTCAGGGCTTTGAGTTCGTCGAGCGATTCTTCGCTGCCGATTCCCGCTTCGGTACCGAGTTCGATTCCGACCAGGATGGCGCTTTCGTGATGCTCGTGGGCGACGTCGTAGGACTTTGCCAGATTCTTACCTCGATCGCGAAAATCTTACCTGCTCACTCTATCAGAAAATCGCCATCGCCGGTACGCCACCCCGCCCCCACCGGTTTAACGCTGGCATGACCAACCTGCCGCGTTCTATCTCAATTCCACCGCGCCGGGCGCCAAAACCTGCTCCATCTCGGCGATGAACGTATCGGTCGGCGTCACGCGATAGCTGTCGCCCAGCAGCATCACCGCCTCGCGGCCGTCGTCGAGGCTCAGATGCAGGTACGTCATCGATTTGCCGCGATACCGCGAGAGCATCGTCTTCAGCGCGTCGAGGCCGCCGTTTGCAAGTCGGCTCATCGGCGCCGTAATCCTCACCTCGCGGATCGAATCGAGCAGCGCCGCATCCAGCGGCACCAGTCCTTCGAGGATTATCTGGGCGCGCTCGTCGTCAACGTCGAGCTTGCCACGTGCGACCACCGGCTCGTCGCCCATGATAATCGCCTCGAACTTCTGATAGGTCTCCGACCACGCGATCGCCTCGACTGCGCCTTCGCGATCCTCGAGCGAAAAAGTCGCGTAACGCTTGCCCGACTTGTTGTTCTTCAGCTTCACCGCGTGGATCACGCCGGCTATTTGCACCGGGCTTCCGTCGGGCGCGGCGGACAGGTCGGCGGTCGTGACCTTGCTGATTCGTGCGAGTTCGCGATCGTACTTGTCCAGCGGATGCGCCGTGATGTAGAAGCCGAGCGCTTCCTTTTCGAATTTCAATTTCTCGCGCGCATCCCATTCGGGAATCGGCTCGCGCGCCGCCAGCTTGGGCACTTTGACTGCGCCCCCGAACAGGCCAATCTGGTTTTTCTCCGCGTCGCTCTGCGCCTTCTGCGCGAGTTTGATCGCATTCTCCGCCTCGGCCATCAGCGCGGCGCGCACCGCGCTCACCGAATCGAACGCGCCGCACTTGATCAGCGCCTCGAGCACGCGCCGGCTGATCAGTTGCGTGCCCACGCGCAGGCAGAAATCCGCGAGGCTCTCGAACGGACCGTTGGCCTCGCGCTGCGCGAGAATTGCCTCCGCCGGCTTGGCTCCGACCCCGCGAATTGCGGCCAGGCCGAAGCGAATCGCGCCGCCCGCAACCGTGAATTTCACCCGGCTCTGATTTACGTCGGGCGGCAGGATCGCAATCTTCATGTCGCGCAGCGCCGCGATATTCTTGTAGGTCTTGTCGACGTCGTCCATGTCGAGCGACATCAGCGCCGCCATGAACTCGTGCGGATAGTGCGCCTTCAAGTATGCGGTCGTGTAGGTGGTCAGCGCATACGCGGCGGCGTGCGAGCGGTTGAATCCATACGATGCGAACGTTTCAATCTTCTCGAAGATCGATTTGGCGAGCGTGGCGTTGACGCCGTTCTTTTTCGCGCCCTCGATAAACCGCTCGCGCTCCTTTTCCATCACGGCATGGTTCTTTTTGCCCATCGCGGCGCGCAGGATGTCGGCCTGTTCGAGCGAGTATCCCGCCAGCGCCTGCGCCGCGCGCATCACCTGCTCCTGGTACACGATGACGCCGTAGGTATCGCGCAGCACTGGCTCCAGGAGCGGGTGATCGTACTCAACCGGCTCCTTGCCGTGCTTGCGATCCACGTAATGCTGAACCATCGTCTTGCCGTCCTGCACTGCGTCGAGTGGACCGGGACGAAACAGCGATCCTGCCGCGATCACGTCGTCGAAGCAGGTCGGCTTGAGCTCCGTGATAAACCGGCGCATCCCCGAGCTCTCCATCTGGAACACCCCGACCGTGTCGCCGCGCGAGAGCATCTTGTAGGTATCGGCGTCGTCCAGCCGCAGCCGGTTCAGGTCGGGCGCCACCTTGCCGCCGGCCTTGATCAGCGCGAGCGTGTCGGCGATCAGCGTCAGGTTCTTGAGCGCGAGGAAGTCGAACTTGATCAGCCCGATTTCCTCGACGCCCTTCATCGAATACTGCGTGATCGCCAGCGCGGCTTCGTCGCGTTCCTTGTCCACGTACAGCGGCACCAGGTCGGTGAGCGGCTGATCGGAAATGACGACGCCCGCCGCATGGCGCGAGGCGTGGCGTAGCAGGCCCTCGAGCTTGAACGCGTAGTTGAAAAGATCGGGATGCAGTTTGCGCTCGGCCTTGAGCCGCGGCTCCATCTCGAGCGCGTCGGCGAGCGGAAAATCGCGGCCCTGCTTGGGCGCCGGATACAGCTTGACGATTTTGTCGGTCTCGGCGAACGACAGTCCGAGCACCCGCCCGACATCGCGAATCGCCTGCTTGCCCTTGATCGTTCCAAACGTGATTATCTGCGCGACGCGATCGTCGCCGTACTTCTTGCGCACGTAATCGAGCACCTCGTCGCGCCGCTCGAAACAAAAGTCCACGTCGATATCCGGCATCGACTTGCGCCCCGGATTCAGCCATCGCTCGAACAGCAGCCGATGCTCGACGGGATCGACTTCGGTGATTCCCAGCGCGTACGAAACCAGGCTGCCGACCACCGAGCCACGACCCGGGCCGACCGGAATTCCAAGCCCGCGCGCGTAGCCGATAAAGTCGGCGACGATCAGCATATAGCCCGAGAAGCCCATGTCGCGGATTACCGGAATCTCGCGATCGATGCGTTCCTGGTACTGCGACTCGTCGAAATCGGCGCGTCGCGCCCGGATCTCCGCCAGCCGCGCCGTCAATCCCTCGCGCGCTCGCCGCTCCATCTCGGCGTCAAGGTCAACGCCCGGACCGGACTTGAAAACCGGGAAATGAAACTTGCCGAATTCGAATTCGAAATCGATTCGCCGCGCGATCTCGACGCTGTTGCGCAACTCCTCGGCATCGGCGCCGAATGCGCTCGCCATCTCAGCGGGCGTCTTGACGTAAAGTTCGTCGGTATCGAAACGCCATCGCGTCTCATCGGCCATGGTCTTGCCGGTCTGGATGCAGAGCAGGACTTCGTGCGCCTTGGAGTCTTCGCGATGCAGGTAATGGCAATCGTTGGTCGCGACCAGCGGCAGCCCGACCTGTCTGCCGATTTCGCGCAACGCCTCGTTATACGGCGAATGGAGCTTGTTGTCCTGGAGTTCGAGATAGTAGCGGCCCGGAAACATTTTCGCGTACGACTCGGCGGTCTCGCGCGCCTTGTCCATGCGATCCTGCCGGAGCCATCGCGCGATCTCACCTGACAGGCATCCCGACAGCACGATCAATCCGCCCGACAGCTCGGCCAGAATTTCCTTGTCGATGCGCGGTTTGTAGTAGAGCCCGTCCTGGTACGCGGTCGTGAGCAGCTTGCAGAGATTTCGGTAACCTTCACGATTCTGCGCGAGCAGGATCAGATGAAAGTTGCCGCCGCCGTCGAAGTCGTCGCTGCGCGCAACTTGCGTCCGATCGGTGCGCTTGCCCGGCGCGAGGTACGCCTCGCATCCAATGATCGGCTTGACTCCGGCCGCCCTGGCCTTCTGATAAAACTCGACCGCGCCGAACATGTTGCCATGATCGGTCATCGCGATCGCTTCCATCCCGGACGCCTTGGCGTGATCGATGAGCGGCCCGATTTTGTTGGCGCCGTCGAGGAGGCTGTACTGCGTGTGGACGTGCAGATGTACGAAACTCATAGCGGCCCCTCCCCCTGCACCGGACCTGCAGCATCCGCTGCCCGTCCGTTCCCCTCACATCTATGTTGCTCGCGCGCGCCGTCAGCCGGCGATTGCTTCGCGGCGCGCGCGAGCGACGAAACCAACTACTACTTCTTTTTCTCGGCCGCCTCGGGCTTCTTGGCAGCCTCGGGCTTCTTGGCAGCCTTGTCCTTGTCGCCGCCTTCTTTGACTGCACCCTCGGCCGGAGCTGCCGCGGCGCCTTCGACCGGCGCACCTTCGACAACCGCGCCTTCGACCGGTTCCACGACTGCGGCGACTGCCACTTCCGCGACGGTCGGCGGCAGCACGCTGACGACTGGATAATCGGTGTCGAAGATCGGCTTGACGTTGCCGGGGAACTTGACCGCCGAGACGTGAATGACGTCATGAATATCGACGTCGGACACATCAACCTCGATCGAGTCGGGAATTTCCAGCGGCAGGCATTCCACGGTAGCGGTGCGCGCGAGCGGCGCCAGTATTCCGCCGTTGGCGAGGCCTTTGGCCTTGCCCGTGAACTTGAGCGCCACTTCGACGCGAACCGGCCGGTTGAGATCCACCTCGTACAAGTCCGCGTGCAGGATCTCGCCCGACACCGGAGCGCGCTGCACGTCTTTGAAAATCACGTGCTTGCCGTCGATCTCCGCGGCGCTCGACTTGAGCTTGATGATGCGCGTATGCGCGGACGCCGAAATCCTGGCCTTCAGTTCCAGCCGATCGATCGCCAGGGCCATCGGCGCGGTCGTGGGTCCGTACAATATTGCGGGCACGCGGCCACTGCGCCGCAGCGCGTTGTTCTGACCCTTGGGTCGGGTGGCGCGTTTCTCGCAGGCTAATTCACCGGTCTCCATTGTGTCCTCGCTTGATGGTTCGCGCGCTCATGCAAAGAGCGAGCTTACCGACTCCTCATTATGAATTCGCTTGACCGCTTCCGCCAGCAGGCTGGCGACCGACAGCGGCCGCAGTTTGCCGAGCTCGGCCTGTGCCTTGGCGCGCAGCGGGATAGTGTTGGTCGTGACAATTTCAGTGATGTTCGATTTATTCAGGCGATCGCAGGCCGGATCCGACAGGATCGGATGCGTCGCCACCGCGATTACTTCCGACGCGCCGGCATTGGCGACCACCTTGGCCGCCTCGGTGATGGTGCCGGCGGTGTCGATCATGTCGTCAACCAGCAGCGCGATCGAGTCCTTCACTTCGCCCACCAGTTGCATCTCGGCGACTTCGCTCGCGCGCCGGCGGCGCTTGTCGATGATCGCGAGGTTCGCGTTGAGCCGCCGCGCGTAGGCGCGCGCGCGTTCCACCCCGCCCGCATCGGGCGACACCACCGTCACCTTCTTTCCTTCGATGCGCTTGCGCAGATAACTGATCAACACCGGCATCGCGTACAGGTTGTCCACCGGAATATTGAAGAAGCCTTGAATCTGCCCGGCGTGCAGATCCACCGTGAGCACGCGATTCACGCCCGCCGTCGTGATCAGGTCGGCTACCACCTTCGCGCTGATCGGCACGCGCGGCGCAACCTTGCGATCCTGCCGGGCATAGCCGAAGTACGGCATCACCGCCGTGATGCGCCCGGCCGACGCGCGCCGCAGCGCATCGGTCAGCAGGATCAGTTCCATCAGGTTCTCGTTGGGCGGCGTGCATGTCGACTGGATGACGAAGCAATCGCCACCGCGCACGTTCTCGCGGATTTCGACCATCACTTCGCCGTCGGGAAAGCGGCCAACCTCGGCTGCACCCAGCTTCACGCCGAGATGTTCTGTCACCTCGCGCGCGAGCGCGGGATTGGAGTTCCCGGTGAAAACTTCGAGTTGGTCCTTGACCCCGTCCGACATCTTCAATTCCCCCGCGTCGTGATCATCATGCGATTCTTAAAGTAACGCAAACTACCGCGCAGATTGGCTGGGCGGGAAGGATTCGAACCTTCGAATGCCAGGTCCAAAGCCTGGTGCCTTACCAGCTTGGCGACCGCCCAGCGCATTTGAATTCAAAGGCTCAGGGCCCGCGCTTCTCCCAATCAGACAGTTAAAACTAACCGCCGGCGAAACGCCATGTGGGCGCTCAGCCGGCGACTCTCGAGCAATCCAATCTATTCGGACCGAACCGCCGCGAGACCGCACCGCACAACTGTCGCGGCGAACCTGCCCGGACTTCGACTTTAGCAGCCGGTGTGCAGGAAATGCGATGTTATTGATGCGGTTTTTCGCTGTCAATGCGTCGCCACCGCGACCATGCACAGCTCGCCTGCACTTGCTGGACTTCAGGCTACCCGGCGTCAGATTCGTCATCGGATTCGCCGTCCATGGTCGTCGCCGCAATTACCGTTGCGAACGGCGCACGACGGCGGATCTTCAGCGCCGCGCTTTCGGCCGCGTCGGTCGATTCAAACACGCCAAACACCGCGCCGCCGCTGCCCGACATTTGCGCCGCGCGGGCCCCCAAATCTTCAAGTAACCCTTTAAGGCGGCGAATCTCGGGAAATCGCGCGATCGCGACCGCGGCCAGGTCGTTTACCGCCAGCTCTGCCGAGATATCGCCGCGCGCGATCGACGCGATGTGCGCGTCGGGCGCCGCAGCGCTCCATCCCGCGGGCTCGAGCGCGCGAAAGATTGCGGCGGTGGACACCTCGAACGGCGGCACGGCGATAACTACGGGCAAGCGCGGGACTCCCGCGATCGCCACGGTCCGCTCGCCGATCCCGGTTACCCGCGACGGTCGCGGATCCAGGAAAAATGGCACGTCGGCGCCGAGCGAAAGCGCGATTCGATGCAGCCGGCTCATCGCCGCTTCGTCGGTGAGCTGCGCCGCCGCCGCCATCATGCACAATATCGTGGCGGCGTCGCTCGATCCGCCGCCGAGTCCCGCGCCAACCGGGATGTGTTTTTCCAGATCGATCAGCACTTCGGCGGTCAAATCGAATTCGCTCATGAATGAGCGCGCGGCGCGTGCCGCCAGGTTGTTCTGGCTCCTGGCGAGTTCCGCAACGTTGCAGTTGACGGTGACCGAGGGATCGTCCGCGGCGCGGACTTCGACGCGAATTTCGTCGGCGAGCGAGACCGGCAGAAACACCGAATCGAGCTCGTGATAGCCGTCGCCGCGGCGCCCGGTCACGCGCAGGAACAAATTGATCTTCGCGCACGCGCGCCCGGATAGCTCCGTTACCATTGTGGAAATTCTATTGCGGAGCCCGTGGAGCGCCCGGCAACCCCCGCGGGATCGGCACGTCGTCCTCGGGGCGGCGAAACGCGCGGCGTGAATCCTGCTGAATCACGCTGATGAAGCCCAGCAATGTGACCAGCAGCCCAAGCAACACCATCACGCGACCCGCCAGAAATACCGCGTGATAAAAATCCGTCCGCGCCGTCGCGTACGACGCCTGCCGTTGCTCAGCCGTAAGCGGTTCGAGCACCGCAGCGCCACCCGCGCCCTCATCGAGTTCGTCGAAACTCCGATAGTCCGTTCCCGCGGCCGGTTGCGAGCGCGCGACGATCATCCGGCTGTAAGTCTCGGTCCGTTCCAGCCCGACGGCCCAGTTGGCTGCGCCCAGCACGATCAGCGCGAGGCCGCTCACGATTTTCCAGTCAGTGTAGATGTCAGGAAGCTTCATTCCGTAAATCGAGATTAAGGCGCGGACGCCGGGAAAACAATGCCGCCCCCCGCGATCTATTCACTCGCAGAGGTTTTGTTGCGCCGCCCGATCGCAAGCCGCTATCATTACTGGACAAGCTCGTATGCCTGCTGAATCCCGACCCAATTCCGCCACTTCCGCCGCGACTGTCCAGCCCACAGACGCGCGGCTGGACGCGATGCTCAAGCGTTTCGAGGCCGGCGAGATGCGCGCGCTGGCTCAGCTGATCACGATGGTCGAGAATCGCGCTCCCGAGTCGAGCGCGATCATCGAGCGAATCTACGCGAAAACCGGCCGCGCGCAGGTGGTCGGAATAACCGGGCCGCCGGGCGCCGGAAAATCGACGCTCGTCAACCATCTGATCGCAAAGTATCGCGCGCTCGGCAAAAAAATCGCCGTCCTCGCCATCGATCCGTCGAGTCCGTTTTCCGGCGGCGCCGTACTTGGCGATCGCGTCCGCATGACCGACCATTACAAGGACACCGGCGTGTACATCCGCAGCCTCGCATCGCGCGGAAGCCACGGCGGACTCAGCCGCGCGGCGCGCGAAATCGTCAAACTGCTCGACGCTTACGGCAGCGACGTGATCATTATCGAGACCGTCGGCGTGGGGCAGACCGAACTTTCGATAATGGATTTGGCCGACACCACCGTGGTCGTTACCGTGCCCGAGGCCGGCGACGCCGTGCAGGTGATGAAGGCCGGGCTTAACGAAATCGCCGACGTGTTCGTCGTCAACAAGGCCGACCGCGAAGGCGCCGACCGGGTCAAGGCCGAGCTGGAACTCGGCGTGCATCTGCGCTCCGGCGAAGGATGGCGCCCGCCGGTGCTGCTCACCCAGGCCGCGGTCGATCTTGGTGTCGACGCGGTCGTCAGCGCGATTGCGAAGCACGGCGAATACCTGCGCGCACATATCGATTCGGCGCGCGAGTCCGAGCGCCGCACCCGCGAGTTCGTGGAGGTTCTGTCGGCCGAACTGGAGGAGCGCGCCGCTCGCGCCGTCGCCGACGGTGGCGCACGAGACGTGCTCGACGAGATTGCGGCGGGTAAACTGAATCCTTACAGCGCCGCGCGGCGCATAATTGAAGACCGCAAGTCGTTGATCGATCTGCTCCACAACGGCAACCCGAAACGCGCCGATTGACGCCGGCCTCGCGATGGCGACCAATCAAAAATCGAAATCCGAAGGACGCCTGTTCGCGATCGGCGATATTCACGGATGCCCCAATGAACTGGACGCGATTCTCAAGTCGATCAAGCCGGCCGCCGGCGACACGGTGGTATTCGTCGGCGACTACGTCGATCGCGGCCCGTCGGCGCGCGAGGTTGTCGAGCTCGCCCTCGAGCTGGAACGCGGCGACGCGGAATGCGTGTTCCTGAAGGGCAATCACGAGGACATGATGCTGTCGTTTCTCGGCATGCCGGGAAATTACGGCGAGTCGTTCCTGTTCAACGGCGGCGTCGCGACGCTCGACAGCTACGGCGTGCGCGAGGAAGACCTCGAGGATGCCTTCGCGCGGATGCCCGCCACGCACCTCGACTTCATGAGCCGACTGGCCACCAGCTATCTGCGCCCGCCCTACCTCTTCGTCCACGCCGGCATCGAGCCCAGCCGCCAGCTCGAGGAGCAGCAGCCCGAAGACCTGCTGTGGATTCGGCAGGAGTTCATTTTCAGTCCGCACAAAATCGACGCGACGGTGGTCTTCGGCCACACTCCGATGCGCGGCGTGATGATCGATCTGCCGTACAAACTCGGCATCGACACCGGCCTGGTTTACGGCGGCAAGCTGACCTGCGTCGAGTTCACCGAGGGCGTGCTCTACCAGGTCCAGCGCGGGCATCGCGCGGTCAGGAGCCGCAGCATCCCGCTGCGCTGAACTAATTGCGCGCGGTCTTTCGCGGCTGGCGCGCTCACGCTAGATTTGACGGTTCCCGGTGGCGACGTAGCTCAGTTGGCTAGAGCATGCGGCTCATATCCGCAGTGTCGTAGGTTCGACTCCTACCGTCGCCACCAATTTCCCCTCGCCGTTGGGCTTCGTTGACTCATCATCTTCGCGTGCCGGTTATGGTACATTCGTGCTGCCTACGATGACCCCGGGGAAATAGCCGAAATCAAAAGCGCGGAACTTGGATGGCTGATGGAGCAGCTTCGCGTTCTGAAGGCGAAGTTCAAAAAGTGTCTTGAGCTTGGCAAATCGCAGGGCGAAACCCCGCTTTGCAGTTCGATATCCGCAACCGAGAGCCTGTGGGAAATTGAGGAGACTAAAATGCCGACACGATTCGATGGGTTCTACATCGCGCGATACGAAGGATTGGACGCGGACGCGAAACCCGGCTACGGCGTCATGTTCCTGAAGGACGGGAAGATTTACGGCGGGGACAATCTGAGCTGCTTCCTCGGAGAATTTGAAGACAATGGGAAGACGGTCGTCGCTCGGGTTAAAGTTTTCCTCATAGCGAGCCCATATCAGTCGATAACCGATGTCGATGATAAGCCATGGGACCTGCCTGACATTCACGGAGACGTGCCGCAAGGTGTCCTTCCTACGAATCTTGTCGTGGAAATGTTCGGTCAGAGACATGACACGCATCAAGATATGCGCGTGGAGTTGCAGCGAATTGCGGTCTGGAGCTGAAAAGCCGCCTTCCAGTGATCTCGTAGCGGCGGGATAGACCACCTCCTGCCGTCGCCACCATATAATTTCTTACTGGCCACCATTTTAAACTTCAGGCTGGGGAAAGCTTAAAATGCGTCGGAGCGGGCTTGGGATTCCTGCAGAAGACCAGCAGGCCTTTCCACTCGATGTAGGTTTTTGATACATTTAGGTTCTGCAGAGTCGGGGACAATGGCTAGGTGAATTAAATGGACAACGCGAGAACATTGGAGCGTGCCGGATACCAAAAAGCCGATCTGTCGGACTGGATGTTTAACAAGGCGAGGTCGAAAGCGTTTCATCTCGAAATCGTTCGCGACGCGCCAACGAGCGTCATTAATAGATGTTTGAAGGAATCGGTTGCAGAGGGCCAATTCCATTTTTACTACTGGGCGAATCCTCCTCAGTCGGGAGCGTGCGGGAAGCTGTTGGGAGAATTGAAAATGGATAAGAGAATTCGCCCAGTCACCGCGAGAGTGTACGGAAATCCCGCGTACAAGATAAGTATCTGATCCCCGCGTATTTTGGGTTTTCAGCGTATCGAGCGGATTGAAAATCCTAGTTGTTCAATATCGGCGTAGCGGCGGGAAAACCAACTCCTGCCGTCGCCACCAATCAGAAACTCATTCAGCCATCGCGCCGACGTCGCCGGCGCCGCAGTCCGCACCAACCGCCGCCCGACGACTCGTGCCCGACGATTGCCGCACGCGCGCATCGGCGGGGATCGAATGCGAATCGAAAATCAAATCGCACGCGCGAATCCAAAGGTACAGCGTGATCAGCACCATCATCGGCCCCTCCGACGCGACCACGCGCACGTTGATCCATTCCGATCGAATCGGCAGATACGCGATCGAGAACGCGAGATGGCTCATCACGACCTGGACCATGTAGCAAAGCGCGAGCAACAGACCCCATCGGCGACGGCCAAAAACCCCGATCGCGATCGCCCCGAATATTCCCGCCTCGACGATCAGCACCATGCGCGCGGCGTCGCCGTCGAATCGCATGCCGGCAACAATAGTCTCGATCGGATCGACGACGGCAATCTCGCCGACATGAACGAACGCTCTGAGCACCAGACACATCGCCCATAGCCCCGCCATCGCGGCGAAGACCCGAAGATCGAAGGGCCACGCAGCTTGCGGATAGCGGGATTGGCGATCGGTTTCCATCGGAAGTTTAGAGCCTATCAGAGCAACACAAGAGATAACAAGAGTAACTAAATTATCATCCAGCCTACCCGACCAACGGCGCAGGGGTGACCCCTGCACCCAAGGTTAAGGCCGCGCTCCGTTGTCGCGCGGTCTCTGCCGCGCACCGCCCGTGTCATTCTAGAGCGAAAGCTGCTGTGATTGAGCCGAAGCCCTGAGTGCTGCCGAAGGGGAAGAATCCCGGATCCGGGTTCCTTCGCTTCGCTCAGGATGACTCAAAAAAAGAGTGCTCAGGGTCTGCCCATCGCGTAGTCGCGAAAAGATGCGCTGCGCAGATTTTCGCGTCTTCTTTTCACCGGGTGCAGGGGTCACCCCTGCCCAAGGAGGTGCGGAACCCACGGTGGGTTCCGCATTCAATCAGTGATTTCCCTGCCCGTATGGCCACGGGAGCAATCGGGGCTAGGCGTTCTTGCCCTGCTTGCCCTCGATCCACTGGAACATCAGCGACTGGTAGTACTCGATATTCACGCCGAGCAGAAACACTTTCGGGATTCCCTCGATCTGCGCGTAGATTGCGGTATGCGTCGGGTTTTCGTTGCCGAAGGCGAGCTTGATCGGCTGCGGCTGTCCGGTGCCCTCGACGGTTATCACGGACTTGGGATGGTCGAGGCCGAACTGCGCGAGGTCGTTTGAATTCTCCGCGACCACTTCGACTGACTTCGCATTCATGAGCAGCGATGCGACCGCGTCCATCAGGTCATGCGGGATGAATTTTCCCGGCGGCGTGACGAGTTCGTAGAGCTTGCCGTCCTTGGTCTTCTGGAAATGCAGCGATTCGGCTCCGCTGGAAACGGTAATCGCGTCGATACCGCCGCTGAGCTTCAGGAGGCTCTCTTCTTTCTGCTCCAGGGCGGTCGCCGGCCTGATGCTCGGCTGAATCCAGAAATATATCGGCAGCAGGATAAAGAAGGCGATCGTGTAGAGGATTGCGGGACGCGCTCTCACGCAAAAAACCTCCGGCGCACCATGACCGTGATTGCGATCAGGAACAGGATGGCCGGTTCGAGAACCGATCCAAAAAACAGCATGTGACGCGCCTCTTGATCGCTGATATAGAAGGCGGCGGTTTCGCTTTTGTTGACCCGTTCGCGGCTCGCGATCAGCATCTCATCGCCGGCCAACTCGTTGATCAGGCTCACCGCCAGGTCGCGATTACCCAGCATCTCGATAAACTGGTTCGAGGCGAAGGCCGAACTGCCGATCCCCACCAGCCGCGTCATCTGGGTTACCGGGATGTGCGGATTCGAGGCCGGGGCGAAGTCAATTTCGGAGGCCACCGGAATCGGCCCCTTGATATCGCGACCCGCCTGGTACTCGGTGATTCCGGTCGTCAATGCATTGGGGTCGTTGGACCCCCAGCTCTCATGCGAGGACGAGAGGAACTTGTCCTCCTGCGCGAGCCGCAAGTCATCGGGCGCGATGGCGCCGACCGCGCCGGTTATCATCACGCCGCGCCCCAAAGAGAAGACCGCCGGCGCGGACATCGCACGGCTCATCGGATTTACTTCCGAGCGCAGCGGAATCTGGGTGGTGAGGATTTCGCCCGCGGTCAGGCGGTACGCGGGATCGACGACGACCTGCGGAATAAAATCGAGGTAGTACTTTTTCAGGAACTCGACCAGCGCCTGCGACCCAAAGGGATCGATCACCGCGATGTAATGTCCACCGTGACCGAGGTACCTGGCCAGCGCCGCCAATTCTTCGGGCAGAAAATCCTTGCGCGGCCCAAGCGACACGACCACCTTGGCGTCGTCGGGCACGCCGCTGGCGTACAGCGACACGTTGTCGATCTGATAGTTGTTCTGCTCGAGCAGCGCGCGCCATTGCGAGTAGCCCAGGCTGCGATCGGAATCGAACAGGTCGCGCTCGCCGTGCCCGATGGTGAAATAGATGTGCTTGTTGGCGGCGGTGGAGACTTGCAGGATCGCCGGGATCAGCTCGTCGGAGCGCGCGTTGTCGAAGTCGCGGCGCCGCCCCTGCGATTCCACGATCACCTCGCCGTAACTCGAAACGCCGTACTCGCGCGCCAGCCCGGGCGCCTTGTTGACGTCGATCACCTGGTAGGTCAGTTGCGGCGTGAACGCGGCCGCCTGGAACAGCAAATCCGCGAGTTCGAGGTAGGCGGGATCCTCGGTGCGCACAAACGCCATCACTTTGACGTTGTGCGTCAGGTCGCCCAGCACGCGCTTGTCGAAATCCGAGAGCGAATATCGTTTCTCCGGGGTCAGGTCCCAGCGGATGTTGGGGGTGGAAATTATCGCATTGGCGACTATCAGCACGGCGCCGAATGCGATCACGGTGTAAAACAGCACCGCGTAGTTCATCCAGATCGATCGGCGCTCGGCCGCGGGAGAATTTTTCAGCGCCGGCCGGTCCACTTGCGTGCCTCCATCGAGCGCTGCGTGAGAAACAGGAAAAAGACGATGAAAAAGACGAAGTAAGTAACGTGATCGAGGTCGATCACGCCCTTGGCGAAGCTGCCGAACTGATCGAACAACGAGAACGCGCGCAGCACTTCGAGCCACGAGTTGGTGAACGCCGCCTCGTTCCAGTTGAGAATCCAGAAGAACAGCAGCAGCGTGATCGTGCCCATCCCCGCCATCACCTGGCTCTCGCACAGCGACGAAATGAACACGCCGCAC
>NZ_JBEKFG010000081.1:0-15112 GCF_050013435.1 Binatus sp. (SeqCode)
TTATGCTCTCCGCCAAACTAATTTGCCCCATCATCCGATGACTCATCTGCCGCTCCTCCTCCGCATCCCTCACACCTGTTTCATAAGAGACGCACGAGTTATGCAAAGGCTTCCTGTCAGGGAGAGGCTAGGAAGGATCCGGGATTCTTCGCTTCGCTCTAGAATGACACAAAGAAGAAAAAGATCCGGAGTCCCTCGGCTGCGCTCGGGATGACACAAAAAACGCTAGGCGCGGGCATCGAACCAGAACTATCAACAGCGTCTCCTCCCCTCACCTGTTCTAACAGGCCGTCAGGCCGCATTGGGGTTGCCCCGAATGTGTGGACACTCGGGTTAGGCGGCCACCCCGGGCCGTGGCGACGGCAGCGCAGTATTAAGCCGTTGGCAGGGGCCGCGCCCGCCAACGGCGGGCGGCCTTAACACTGGGTGCAGGGGTCACCCCTGCTAGGTTTCGGAGGGTGGATTTGAATATAATCCGGGGTATCCGGAGGAGCGGAACTATGGGCGCATTTATCCTGGGTTTGATTGTCGGCGCCGGCGGCGCCCTGGTGCTCTTCATCTACGACGAGGGCGATATATTCCTGAAGCTCTCACGCCAGATAAAGCAAACGGCAGAGCGCTACAAGCAATCGCCGTAGCCGCACGGGCCGAGCCGCGCGATCGAAAGTTGGCGCGAACTTGCCGCGCGCTGCGGGCTTGCGTAGAATTGCCCTCTTAACCTTCGTTCTTTATCGAGAGTGTCCACACAATGCTGATTCAAGCGACGCAACTGCGCCCGGGTATGATTGTCGAATACAACAAAGACCTGTACCGGATCATGACGATCACGCATATCACGCCGGGCAACTGGCGCGGGATGGTGCAGACCAAGCTGCGCAACGTGAAGACGGGGTCGCAAACCGAGAACCGGTTCCGCTCGGAAGATCGCGTCGAGCGGGTCATCCTGAACCAGAGCAAGATGCAGTTCCTCTACCAGGACGGCGACGATTTCCATTTCATGAACACCGAGAACTACGAGCAGATCACGATTCCCAAGGAGCTGATCGAGGACGTGGTGGGATTTCTGACGCCGAACCTCGAAGTCGAAGTCGAGTTCTATGAAACGACGCCGCTCAACGTCCGGCTGCCGAAAACGGTGGCGCTCAAGGTGGTGCAGACCGATCCGGGAGTGAAGACGGCGGCGGTGACCAACACGCTCAAGCCGGCGACGCTGGAGACCGGAAGGACGATCCAGGTGCCGCATTTCGTCGTCGAGGGCGACACGATCACGATCAACACCGAAACCGGCGAGTACCTGTCACGCTCGAAGTAGGGCGTACGCGAGCCGAAGTTGATTAGCGCGCGCCAGACGGAACGACATGCCGGGCGCAATCGCAAGGCTGCGCGCGATCGCAAGGCTGCGCCCGAGCGCGCGCAGCCGCATCCGATACGCTTCGGGCCGAACCTCTACATCGCGCATACGCAGCCGGGATTCGAGGGGATCGCGGCTTTGGAAATAGCCGGACGAATCCGGGGCGCCCGCGAGATCGCGCGGCGGGTGGTGCCGGATCGCGCCGGGATGACGATTTTTTTCGCGCCGGCGGCAGCGAAACTGGGCGTTCTTCGGACGGCTGAGGACCTGTTCGGGCTGGCCGGCTACCGGGCCGGGATTGGGCCGGAGAGCGCGGCGCTGGACAAAATTCGCGCCGCGGCGCGCGAAGCGCCGCTGGTCGAGGCTGCGCTGGCGGCGCGGGTCAAGGTCTCGCCGGGGACGCGCGCGGGCCGCAGGCTCAAGTTCCGCGTGATCGCCAGGATGGCGGGCGAGCACGAATTTCGGCGCGTCGATTTTCAGCGCGCGGTCGAGCGCGGGATCGTCGAGCGGGGCGATCACACCTGGCGACTGGAAGAAGAGGACGCGGACGTCGAGTTCTGGGCGACCATGATCGACGCGGAGTTTTTCCTGACCGTGAGGCTCAGCGACGACCGCATGCGGCATCGCGAGTACAAGGCGGCGAATCGCCCCGCCTCGTTGCGCGCGTCGAGTGCGGCGGCGCTGGGATGGCTGTCGGAGCCGCGCGAGGACGACGTCGTGCTCGATCCGTTTTGCGGCGCGGGAACGATTCTGATCGAGCGGGCGCATCTGGGGCGCTACGCGATGCTGCTGGGCAGCGATCTCGATCACGGGGCGATCGCGGCGGCGCGGATCAATGTCGGCGCACGTTACAAGCCAATCCAGCTCGAGAACTGGGACGCGGGCGCGATCCCGCTCGGCGACGCGAGCGTAAATAAAATCGTCACCAACCTGCCGTGGGGATTGCGCTACGGATCGCACGGCGAGAATCGCAAACTCTATCCGCTGTGGTTCAAGGAGTTCACGCGCGTGCTCAAGAGCGGCGGCGTGATGGTGATGCTGACGGCGGAGTGGCGGCTGATGCGCGAGCTCGAGCGTATCCGCAAGCTCGCACCGAGCAAGATTTTCCGCGTGTCGGTGCTGGGCCGGCCGGCGGCAATCTACGTGTGCCGCAAGGAATAGACGCGCTACCTGGCCGGGGAAAAGAAGGCGAGCACCGCGTTTGAGATCGCGTGGGGCTCGCTGCCGTCGATGGGCACAATATACGCGCTCGGCGGCGGCGCAATTCCCAGCGCCTGCCCCGGCGATCCCGCCAATCGCACGCCCGCATAAATAAACGACGATGAATCGGGCGACCAGATGCTGTGCGATACGGCGAGTTGGTCGAAGTAGTTGTAGGCGATCGATTCCTCTTGCGTTGCGAGAAAGTTGCCGAGCACTTTTTCCGCGCCGGTCTTGATGTCGATGACCGACCAGGTGCAGTAGGGTTTGTCTTCGGGGACGCCGATGTAGGCGAGATGGCGCGAGTCGGGCGCGAAGAAAAATGCGGCGACGTCGTTGTGGGTCAGCCATTTCGAATTCGCGCTGGCGACGTCAACCAGCTTGATGCCGTGATAGGTGGGATCGCGCGGCGTGAGCGCCGTCGAGTAGGCCAGATGCGCCGAGTCGGGCGCCCACACGAAACTGTTCTCGCCAACCGGCAAACTCACGACGGAGCGCGGATGGCTGGCGTCGGCGTCGGCCACCACGATGTTCGATTCGGCGTGGTAGTTCGCGATGTAGGCGAGATGCTTGCCGTCAGGCGACCAGGCGGGAGTCTTGAACGGCGTGCGTCCGCGCGAGAGCACCTTGACGATGCTCTGGCTGGTGGGCGTCAGGCTCATCAGCGAAACCTGTTCGGTGCGATCCGAGTCGAGGGCGAGCGTATGCAACGCAACCTCGCCGGGCTGCGCGCTCCAATCGAAGTACAGAGGCATCCCGGTGGCGACGATTCTGACCGGCCTCGATTCCTTGACCTCGGCCAGCATCAGGCTGAGTCCGCGCGGCTCAGCGAGCAGGAATGAAAGATGCTGTGCGTCGGGCAGCCAGTCCAGGTACACGATGCGCTCGGTGCGGCTTTCAAAGATTTGCGCCGGCTGGCTGCGCGCGAGATCGGAAACCCATACCGCGAACGAGTTTTCAGCGTCCTTGTGAGTCTCGGACGAATACGCCAGGCGCTTGCCGTCGGGCGAGAACGTCGGCAATCCGTACACGGTAGCGCCGGCGTGGCCCGCGTCGGGAGCCGAGTCGGCGACCGGCACGATCGCGTCGTCGCGCCGGACGTTAATCGCGGCTGCCTTGCACGTGATGCATTTTGGCTCGGAACATTTGGTATCGCAGTAGTAGATGTTGGAATCGGTGCCTACGAAAGTGATCGCACCCGGCGGCGGCGCGCCATGGGCAATCGTCGCGAGGGCGAATTGAAACAGGACGGCCGCGGTCGCGGGATTTCGCAGGCATGCACGAACGGAGCGCATCACTGATGTCCTCATCGCGTTTAGAATTGCGCCGGCAGGGGCGCCAAGGCAAGAACGATCCAGCGCGGGAATCCACCCGCAGCCGGGCGCGGCGGCCAGCGATCGCGAAGTGTTGACACGACGGCGGCCAATCGCGCAAAGTTGACCACATGCGCCGAATTGCAATTATTTTCTGCGCCGCGCTTTGGATCGCGCTGCCCACAATTTCGCACGCGCAATACAACGACACCGACCTACAGAATCCCAAGGAATATCACGACGAGGATTCGCAGCCGCTCGCGCTGTTCGCCGACGTGGTCTATCCCATTGGGTTCGCGCTCGAATGGGTCGTGGCGCGTCCGATGCATTACATCGCCAACGACAGTCCGGTAGCGCCGGTTTTCCGGCCGGTGGGCGGCAATGACAGCGCGCCACCGCCGAGGGTTCCCATTATTCCGGACAACACGATGGAGTCGGCGTCGGCGTCCACGGCACCGCAGGATTGGTCTCCAACCAGGTCGCCGGTCACGACGAATGCAACCGTGATCAGGCAGGCGGCACCGTCATTCGCGGCGCCCTCGAGCGCGGCGCCACCTTCGAGCAGTCAGCCGGTCCTGCACTGAATTTTCGCGTTTTGCTGTGAAACATCGTCATTGGCGCAATCCTGCGAAGCGCTCGTGGTTATCGCCGTCCTTGAACGTTGCGTATCTTTGGTAAGTAGAATTTTTGCCAAGAAGTAGAATTTTTGCTAATCGGATCCGTCCAATCCGGTGTGGCTGAGTTAACAACAGGGTTGTTACAAGCTGGGAGGTAGCGTCACTTAGATGGCGGTCGCAATCAAAGAGAAGGCTCCGACGGATCCTGCCGAACTCAAGAAGTGGCGTGAGGACGAGCAGGCGAAAGAACGGGCGAAGCGGGACAAGGAAAAGTCCGAGCCCGGCACATTGTGGAGTCGGCGCGATTTTCTGGGTGTCCTCGGATGGGCGGGGTTCGGTGCATTCTCGCTGATCGGCCTGCTCGCGGCGATTCGCTCGGCGTTTCCGCGCGTGCTGTTTCTGCCGCCATCGAAATTCAAGGCCGGCTTTCCGGACGATTACGTGGTTGGCGAGGTGAGCGAGAAGTTCAAGCAGGATTTCCGCACCTGGATCATCCGCACCAAGGCGGGTTTCTACGCGATCTTCGCCAAATGCACCCATCTGGGATGCACGCCGCGATGGTTGAAGACCGAGCAGAAGTTCAAATGTCCGTGCCACGGCTCGGGTTATTACATCAGCGGACTCAATTTCGAAGGGCCGGCGCCGCGCCCGATGGATCGATTCAAGATTTACGTAGGCGACGACGGACAGTTGGTGGTCGATAAGTCGATCGTGTATACGATGGAACCAGGCGTCGATCCGAATGAACAGTATCCCGATAGCATCTTGAAGCTCGTCTGATAGAGACTTGGGTTTGCGCGCGGCGGATGCAGCTAGGTAAAGAGCCGCATCCGCCTTTTTGAATTTTTCACGGGGAGTAAATTTTTCGCGATGCCAACAATCAAAGCCGGTAACATCAACCTCAACTACGAAACGTACGGCGACGGCGAGCCGTTGCTGCTGATCATGGGATTCGGGATGTCGGGCGCCGCGTGGATTCCGTCGTTGCCGTTCTTCAGCGGTTTCAAGTGCATCTATTTTGACAATCGCGGAACGGGACTCAGCGACAAGCCCGAGGAGACCTACACCGTCGAGGGCATGGCCGATGACGGCAGCAATCTGCTCCGGGCGCTCGGAATCCCGAAAGCAAAAGTGTTTGGAGTATCGATGGGCGGGATGATCGCGCAAGAGCTCACCCTCAGGCATCCCGAGCAGGTCGCCAAAGTCGTGCTTGGATGCACGATGGCGGGCGGGCCGACCACGAAGATGGCGGCGCCGGAGATCCTCGATAAGCTAATGACGGCTAGCAGGATCATGGCGACCGATCCGGAGAAGGGCTTCGACATCCTGCTGCCGGCAATCATGCCGATGGAATTCGCCGCCGAGCATCCCGAGATCAAAGCAATGCTAGTTGCGGGCGCGAAGATGATGCCCCCCACGCCGGCCGCGACCGCGGACCGCGCGCTGGCGGGAATATTGCAGTTCAACGCGTACGATCGGCTGCCGCAGATCAAGTGCCCGGTGCTGATCGTGCACGGCGACAAGGACGTGCTCGTGCTGCCGGAGAACGCCAACCTCATCAAGAGCAGAATCCCGCAGGCCGAGTTGTACATCATTCCAGGCGCGGGACACGCATTTCAGGTGGCGGATCCGATCGGGATTCACCAGAAAATCGTCACCTGGCTGAAGAACTGAGGCTGATCGATCAGATCGCAGTCAGGCTCGTTGCCCCCGCAATCGTGCACCACGATATCCGAGGCTCCTAAACCTGGATCAGCACACCATTGTGGATCAAAAAACTCAGCACATTGGCGCCCATGCGTTGTGACTCCTGGTCCGGGTTGTGTTCGCGAAACTCACGAACCTTTGCGGCGTAATGGGCGCGCCATTTTGCGCTGATTACCCGCTCGCCATCTGACTTCCGAACCCGAAAGCAGCGCCCGATGATCGCATCGGGATCCTCGCCCACGAATTCGCAGAATCGCGCGAGTGCTTGCAGCTTCTCGGGCTCTTCGGCAATCGGGTCGCCGCCCCATTGATCGCTTAGATCGCGCCGCCAGGTCCTGACTGACTCGTACCCTTCGATCGTCTGTTCGGTCATCATCTCTCTTCCGAAAAGTTATTCCTGCTCCACGGGCGCTTGGGATCGAAGGATCGGCCGCCGTCAACCAATCGACGCCTGGTACTCCATCGCGCCTCTGCTACCGCGAGAAAATGTGAACCGACATCGCCGCGGCATCGCGTCCCAGAAAGCCGCCACCGTTTTCGGTGAGTCCTACGCGCGCGCCATTGACCTGGCGCGCACCGCATCGGCCGCGCAGCTGATCGACGATTTCCACGATTTGCGCGATTCCGGTGGCGCCAATCGGATGGCCCTTCGAGAGCAGTCCGCCGCTGGGATTGACGACGTGGGCTCCGCCGAGATTCATGGCTCCGCTCGCTAGGAACTTGGGGCCCTCGCCCCGGGCGCAGATTCCGAGTTCCTCAACCGAGATGAGTTCCGCGGGCGCAGCGGCGTCGTGGACCTCGAGCACGTCGATGTCCGACGGCCCGACGCCGGCGACTTCGTAGGCGCGCTTGGCCACCCGCTCGAGCGCGGTGGGCTCGTCGGCTGCGCGATCGCGCCCTGAAAAGATTACCGATGAGCGAACCTCGACCGGCGTCGCGATACCCATCCGGCGCGCATACTTTTCCGACATGAGCACTGCCGCGGCCGAACCGTCTCCGATCGGCGAACACATCATTACGGTCAACGGCGCCGAGACTTCGCGCGAGGCCAGGACCTGCTCGCGCGTGACGCGATCGTTGAACTGCGCCTTGGGATTCAGCGCGCCAAAGGCGTGGCTCTTCACCGCGACATCGGCAAAGGTCTCCGCGGTCGCACCGCTTACCTTCATGTATTCGCGGGTGGAGGCCGCGTAGATATCCATGAAGAACGATTTCTTCTCGCCGCCACCCTCGATTTCCGGCTTCTTGTCGCCGGCGCTCATCCGAGCCTTGAGTTCGCGAATTTGATCCAAATCCACGGCGGTGCCGATCGCCCTGAAGGTGACGCTCTTATCGGGATGGGTCATCTTCTCCGCGCCAACGGCGAGCGTGACTTCGTAGAGTCCCGATTGAATCGCCATCCACGCGAGGTGGAATGCCGACGACGCGGACGCACACGCGTTTTCCACGTTGAACAGCGGGACGCCAAGGATGCCGGTGTTCCGCAGCGCGACTTGTCCGCGGATCATTTCCTGGCCGGTGATCAATCCGGCAATCGCATTCGAAAAGAAAACCGCCTCGATATCCTTCGGCCCGACGCCGGCGTCCTTGAGCGCATCGCCCACCGCTTCTTCGGCCAGCGAGCGGACGCCGCGATCCGAATACTTGCCGAAGCGCGTCATCCCGACGCCGGCTACTGTCACACGTTCCCGGTTTGGCATTTTCGATTCTCCTTGTCAGGCGCGGGCGATGTTGATTCCCGCTTTCTTTCGATCGATCGGTCCCCGAAGATGCGCCATGTTGATTGTTTTGCGATCCCGGCGCGGCGCTACTGCGTTATAGCAGGTGCCGTCACGCCGCTGCGACTGAGAATGTGGCGTGCACCCGCCAGGCTCAGGACATCGTTGGTGCCGTCCTCAATCAACGAGGCGCGTGCGTCGCGGAAGATTTTTTCGATTCCGTACTCCTTGCTGAGGCCATTGCCACCGAATACCTGGAGCGCGTCGCTCGCGACCTCGAACGATGTCTGTGTGCAGAACGTCTTGGCCGCGATCGCGTGCTCCAGCGACGGAGCCGTCGAGGTTTGGTTGTAGATCATCACGGCCCGTGACAGCGCCCGGCATACCTCAACCTTGGTGAACATCTCGAACAGATGCTTCTGGACGAGCTGATGCTCGCAGATCGGCTGTCCGCCCTGGACGCGCTGCCGGGAGTAGTCGAGCGCTTCTTCGAAAGCGGCGCGCGCGACGCCGGTGAACGCAGCCGCCATCGCAGAGTTGGCAAAGGTGAGAGTCCGCTGGACTTCGAGCTCGTAACCCTCGCTGCCGGTCAGCATCCACTTGCGCGGAATCCTCACATTGTCGAAATAAATTTCACCCTGATTGAGCGCGCGTTGGCCGAGCTTGTTGAGCGGCTTACCCTTGGTTACGCCGGGCAGGTTGAGCGGGACGAAAGCGATACCCCCGCCGGCCATGCCGGCCTTGGGCTCGGTCGTCAGATAGAGCGCCGCGTGGGTTGCGATTGTCCCGTTGGAGACCCATGCCGCCTTCTGTCCATTGATCACATATGAGTCGCCGTCGGCGCGCGCGACGACCTGACCAGTCACGCGGGGATTGTGGAACTCGGGCGTACCCGGCACCAGTTCATCGGAGCCGTGCTGAGGCTCAGTGATCGCCCAGCATCCGATGAGACTGCCGTCGCGATCGGCGATATAGGGCTTAACGAACTTTTCGAAAAGTTCCGGATTGCCGCTTGCGGCGGCTGCCGAAAACGGGAAACCCGTGGCCAGGAGGCTGATCGCCAGATCGCTCGAGCCCCAAGCCAGCTCCTCGATCAGCACATGCATTCCGAGCCCACGCAGTCCCATCCCGCCCAGTTCCGTGGGAAGGCCGGCGACGTGGTATCCCAACTGGTATGCCTGTTTGTAAACTTTTCTCAGCGGCGAATCGAGCGCGATCACGTCGCGCGGATCGCTCATCCGGTCCAGCGCCGCCGCAGCCGGGCGAAGCACCTCCTTGGCGAAGCGATGAACACTCTCCTTGATGGGCACGAGGTCTTTAGGGAATTCGACGTTTAGCTCGCGGTAGATGTCCATTCCTCGCTCCTCGACCCTTGTACCGAACGGGATAGGCTAGGCGTAGCATAGGTTGTGCCCGAAATGAACGATCGTTTAATGAAGAGTTTTCAATCGTCGGGATGTATCCAATCGCCGCAATGATTCTTTTCGGGACAACGCCAATGGCGCGGCGCGGCAATGCCGTTGCCCGGCGGGCCGCCCGTGCCTTGGCTGCTGGTCTGACCGGTCTCCGACGGCGAGCGCACAAGCTGAGCACTATAGAACTGGCCACCGCCGGTATAATAGTACGGTCCCGGATCGGTGAATTCCTTCTCCATCCCCTGATACTGGAACGGCCAATCGTTCGCCGTGCCGCTCACCGTCGGATTCCCTGATGGATCATAGGTGTACGTCGTCGCCGGCGGAGATCCGGTCGAGGCCGCATTCACCAGCGCAATGGTCGAGCCCGACGCATCGATCAACGGCACCCAAGTAGTCTGATTTCCACCCTCGCCTCCCACACCCACAAACTCGCCCGAAGACGGTCAAAGAAGAAAGATCACGACGAGATTACCAAACAGGTGAGTGAGCACTGCCGCTTCGATGCCGAAGCGCCAATACAAGAATCCCAACACCACCCCGCCCCACGTAGGCGGCGCCGCAAGAACCGTCAGAATGCTCGACCCCCGTCCGCGCACAAGCGCATGGACTGCACCGAAGATGTACGCCTGAATCAGGTTGGCTGCCCAGAATGCCGGGTCTCGCCAGATTCTGACGCCTGAGCGAGCCCCTGCCCTGTCCTCAACTGCCATGTGAGCAGGCAACTCCATCGCGCAGGCGCGACCCGCTAAGAGTGATATGCGCAGTGTATAAACCAAAGACGTAAGCAGCCCAAGCCTGTAGATTGCCTCCTCCGAAAGCGAAGTCCACAGGAGGAACGCGGTCACGAAAGGAAGGCGATCTAGCCCAAAGAAGAGGGTTCTTTGGCCAGCGCCGTACTTGGCACCGCGGAAATACTCACTTAGGCGAAGAGTCGTTAGGGAGACACCGAGATCAGCGGGCGTAGCAACTGCGGCGACCGCGAGGCAGGCGAGAACAGCCCGCCACACCGAGCGATGGCTCCGCGCGGCTCCGACTACTGCCAGAGGCTCCGCCCCGAGCCGGATTCTCAGCCAGCAACCAACGAAGGTCGGCACCGCCATCTGGGCAAATTGTGGCAGCAAGTCGCCCGCGACGTGGCCTACACCTCGCCCAAACAACCAGACGGCCGCGATAAGCCAAGCTCCGGCATACACCGCAGCCGGGTACCAGGCTGATGACGCGGCCGACATAGCAGCGGCAGATTCTGGCCGGATCCGGTCACTGCGCGTCTGCGCGAATGATTCCATTATCCCACTTTGGCAGCAGAGTAGAGCCGCTCAAAGAAGCGCCGATGCGAGCTCGCCTGGCGCCGGAGTAGGAGTCGGCGTCGCCGCGGGCCCCCCCCTCATGAGGAGAAAGAATTCAAACTCTTGTTCGGTCAGCTTTCCTTGTAGATACAACTCATATGCTTGATTGACCGTCGTTCCTTCAGCAGCTAATTTGAGCATGTCGTTGATTTCTTCATCGGAGAGCCCTGCGCCGGGTACCGGCGTGGGCCGGTACTGGGCCTCCAGTAGTAGCGGGGCCGTGCCACACGGCAGTGGGCCTACGCAGAATTCTGGCTTTGCCGCAGACACTTGGTCCGGAATCAGACCGTGCGGGAAACCCAAGATGACAGGATACAGCGGGTGGCGGTCGTGGAGCAACTGGCGCGGCGTCGGCGGCTCGCTGCCGCCGCCCCCGAACAGCTCGTCGAATAGTTCGAAGAGGCCGGTACCAACCGCCGCGATCCATCCCACGACGGGGATAACAACCTCGCCCGCGGTGAGCGCAGCGACTACCGAGCTGATTCCCCAATTCGCTCCAAGCGCCGCCAAACCTGCCCCTGCGGCTTCAGCCCCGTTTTGGAGATTACCGGCAATTTGCGAACCTGAGGTGGGAATGGGGTTGAACGCAGGCAGGAACGGATTCGAACCTCCTCCGCCACCACTACCGCCTCCCCCGCCACTGCCTCCCGGGCCACCCCCGGCGCCTTGGCTGCTGGTTTCACCGGTCTCCGACGGCGAGCGCATGATCTGAGCACTGTAGAACTGGCCGCCGCCGGTATAGTAGTACGGTCCCGGATCGGTGAATTCCTTCTCCATGCCTTGATACTGGAACGGCCAATCGTTCGCCGTCCCGCTCATCCCGTCATCGCGTTGTCCGCGTTGCAGGCGTTGGAGCCGACTGGCCGCCGGACTTGGTAGCTCTCCCGAACCAGCTGAGTAAATTAATTTGTGAAATCGCGAGCAGCAATATAAGAAGCAGGAAGATCGAAATCTCCAAGCCGAGGGCACGTATGCGGTCCAGGCGCGCGGTGCCCCTCGCATCAAGAAACACCAACCGCACGTCGCCAAACTGAACCTCGTCTCCGCTTCGTAGCTTTGCGGACTTCTTGACCCGCGCTCCATTGATCAAAGTGTTTGTGCCAGAACCGAGATCCACGATGACGAAGCGCCCGACGCCGAGCTGAATAATTCGCGCGTGGTGGGGTGCTATTGTGCTGTCAGCGATGGTAATGTCGTTGTCAGGACTGGTGCCGAGGGACGTGGCGTTATTCAGGAGTTCGTATTCATAGGGCGAAGCCACGCCAAGCCCGACCAAGCGCGGGAGCTTGACGTCCCGGATCTCAGGCTCTGGAAAGCGCCCGATGGGCCATGGCTTCTTGTTGATCAGCGGCACAGCAGCATCAAGCCTTTTCCTATTCTGCGGCTAAGCTCGATCGGAGCCACGCGCGCAATACCTCGTTAAGGCCCTGCGGAGCCTCGTGGGAGAGATTTCGCGGCCAAGATAGGCGACCGAGGACGTGATCAAACGTTTCATCGCCCACTCCGGGTATTTTCATTCTCCCTGGCAGGCAGCCATCGCCACATATCCGAGGACCCCAAGCGTGGCTCCTACGGCTCCTGCTGGAGCTGCCAATTGTGGCATCTCTGTGAGGCGCAAGCTAATACCGAGCAGCAGTCCCCCTGCCGCGCCCACCTTTCCGGCAAAGTAAGGAACATAAGGGTTGCACGGCGGCCGTGCTTCTGTGCAGACCGGGCCTTGGTTGGGGTTGAAAGGAGAAAGGCCCGAAAGGTCCGAGGATCCCATGTACTCAGGGCTCTCCAGCGGGCGCGCATTGGGGCGGGGCTGAGGGTCTCCGCAGAATTCTGCCTTGCCCTTGGACGCTTCGTCCGGGATCAGCCCGTCGGGGAAACCCAGTATCACGGGATACAGCGGGTGGCGTTTGTGGCGCAGCTGGCGCGGAATTTCAGGCGTGCTGCCGCCGCCAAAGAGATCCTCGAAAAATTTCACCAGAAAATCGATTGCGCCACCGATGATCGCCAGCGGCACCGCGAGGGGAATCGTCCACTCCGGACTGAAAAGGGCGAGCCCGAGCGCGTTGGCGCCTACATATATGTCCGTACCCACTTGAAGCGCCTGCTGTGAGTCATTCAGGACGCTCTGCCCCGATAACCCGCCAGTCGAAACCGACGGAGGGGCGATCGCCATCCCCGACGGCGAAAAACCTCCGCTGCCACCGCTGCCTTGGCTGCTGGTCTGGCCTACCTCCGACAACGAGCGCACTAACTGAGCACTGTAGAACTGGCCTCCGCCAGTGTAGTAGTACGGCCCCGGATCGGTGAATTCCTTCTCCATGCCTTGATACTGGAACGGCCAATCGTTCGCCGTGCCGCTCACCGTCGGATTCCCCGCCGGATCATAGGTGTACGTCGTCGCCGGCCCCGCGTCCACATTGGCCGCATTCACCAGTCCGACCGTTGAGCCCTCCCCATCGATCAGCGGCACCGAGGTCGTGGTTTGTCCCTGCGCCACCCGAGCCTTGGCTCACGCACGCACGCGCGGGTGCGGCGTCCGCTGGTCGTTCGGTACTCGGCGAACCTCCCGCCTCCTACGGCCTAGCGATGCGAACTGGTGCGTCGGAAGTTCGCCGGCGAGCGGTTTCACTCGACTAATCTCCAAAGCTCTCTCTGTTTGATGAAGCGGGATCATTCAGGATGGTAGCGGGACGGCCTATTTTTTTCTGAGGCGCGGATCGTCGGACGCAATGCATCTCGCTTGCTCGAAGACGTCAATAAAGGAGTCCCCGAAGCGCCGCAAAAAGTCTGGAGGAGGGTCTTGCAGCAGTCCGGCAGCTATGTTCAGGCGAAACTGCTCACAATCATCAGCTGAGTCGTACTTTTTGTAAACAGACCATTCCGAAAGAGGCGGGTACCCCTCGAATGAATTTGATCCGCTTGAATTCGGTGGAGGCACCATCAGATACCAACTCACGAGAGCGAGTGCGGCGGCCTTGCAAAGTTGGGAACTAGAATTAGACAAAAGCTATCTCTTCGGGATTCAGTTAATCTCATTCGCGGACTGGCAGCAATAATCTTCTATATCTCAACGTTATTGTTAGTTGCCATTTGATGTTCTTGCGCCAGCGAAAAATCGGTCGAAAGCGCTCGGGTGTGCGACTTGCGAATATGTGCAGAGGCAGAGAGCGTCTCCGACGACGAAAAGTGCTAAATCCTGCAGCCTATCCGTGCAGGATTTAGTCAGATCCATCTGCAACACTCTCTCTGCGTTGATGAAATCACAGTCCGAATCTTGAAAGCGCGGCGACGCCTTGCGTAGACAACGCCGGGCGGATGGCCGTCGGATAGACGTCGCTAATGAGGTGCGTGACCACGCAAGTCGGTAGACTCCTTCGGCCTACGTACAAGAGGACGAATACTAGCTGCGCCGGCGCAAGCACTAACGCACCGCGGAAACCCCAATACGGCACATGAGTCGAAACGCTTGCTATTAGCGAAAATATCGACGCCGTGGTGACACTCCCCGAAATCTTCTCGACTCGCTCAATTGCGAACGCGCGCCACATCTCCTCGTACACGCTATTGACCGTCGCCCCCACGAGGAGAAGGTATAACGGAAGCTCAAGGAAGTCCTGAGCGAGATTGGGCGCTGGCACTGTCGCCCTGAGCGCCTGAGAGTTCAAAAGGGCGCCTATGAAATCTTGCGACAGTTCCAACAAGAGGTAGGCCGCAACTGCCAAACCCAGATCCGAGGTGCGAAGGCTCTGCACGCCTATCGAGGCTAGCGGCTTCCCCTCCCAGAAGAGCACGGTAGAAAGTATTCCCAGCACGATGAGGATCTCGCGAAGAGTTGCCTGCACCATCCCAGCAGACGCCCACGACAGGCCGAGCTGGACTTGCGCTATCTCGTACGGCCATTCCCAATTCGGCGTGAAAGCCAATACCAGCGACAAAACGAGTACGACGATGGTCGGCACGGACGATGTTTGCGAGGGTTCGAACATCGGAGGTGCCGTAGAAGCGGATCGCATCTCGCTTATTCTCATACCTATCTACCGACTCCTATTGGCAACTCGCCGGCAGATACTGCGGCCCCAAATCGGGCTTCCAGCAGTTGCCATTGTCACAACCCCCCGGCCTCCATGGTACCAAAGACGGCGGGGGCGGTAACGGCTGACGGGGATAGTACCATCTTGGAGAAGGCCATGTTGGAATAGGCTCGGGAGTGGGCGACGGGCTCGGAGTCGGGCCGGGGGCTGGGGTTTGCTTCTGCAGCACGGGCGTTGAGGAGACCCCCGGGTCTGAGCACACCGTTGGCCCCGCGGACGCTTCGGTCGGAATCTCATCGTCGGGTAAACCCAAGATGACAGGATACAGCGGGTGGCGATGGTGTAGCAACTGGCGCGGCGTCGGAGGGTTGTCGCTTCCGCCACCGAACAGCTCGTCGAATAGTTCGAAGAGGCCGG
>NZ_JBEKFG010000082.1:0-14940 GCF_050013435.1 Binatus sp. (SeqCode)
TGCCGAACGAAACCTGCCCGTCGATTTCCGAGATGACGGCGAATTCCTTGGGCTTGCGCGCTTCGAACAGCTCCGCGACGCGCGGCAGACCGCCGGTGATGTCCTTGGTCTTGGTGGTCTCGCGCGGAATTTTCGCGATCACGTCGCCGGGCTCGACCGCGGTGCCTTCGGGCACGTTGATATACGCGCCCACCGGCAGGAAGTAGCGCGCGACGTTGTTCGAGCTGGGGAGCTTGGCGGTCTTGCCCGAGGCGTCCTTGATCGAGATACGCGGGCGCATGTCGAGGTCCTTGAACTCGACGATAACGTTGGAGCGCGCGCCGGTTCGTTCATCGACCCGCTCCTCCATCGTTTTGCCTTCGGTGATATCGCCGTACTTAACCGTGCCGCCGACCTCGGTGATGATCGGGGTGGTGTACGGATCCCATTCCGCGATCAGCTCGCCGGGCTTGACCTTGTCCCCCTCGGCCTTGCGCAGCTTGGCGCCGTACACCAGCGGATAGCGCTCGCGTTCGCGCTCGCGGACGCGGCCGCCTTCGTCGGTGACCTGCGCCGCAATCACGACCTCGCCGTGGCGGGTCATGACGACCAGGTTGCCGTCGCGGCTCTTGACCGTGTTGACGCCATGCAGGCGCATCACGCCCTCGTTGCGGACCTCGAGCGTGGTGTCCGCGGCGCGCCGGCTGGCGGTGCCGCCGATATGGAAGGTGCGCATGGTGAGCTGCGTGCCGGGCTCGCCGATGGACTGGGCGGCGATAATTCCGATCGATTCGCCGAGGTTGACCAGATGGCCGCGGCCCAGATCGCGTCCGTAGCACTTGACGCACACGCCCTGGCGCGACTGGCAGGTCAGCACCGAGCGAATCTTGATTCGCTCGACGCCGGCCTCTTCGATGCGTTTGACCTTGTCCTCGTCGATCATCTCGTTGGCGCGCACCAGCACTTCGCTGGTGAACGCGTCGCGGATGTCTTCGAGCGCGACGCGTCCGAGCACGCGATCGCCGAGTCCCTCGATTATCTCGCCGCCTTCGACCAGCGGCGACATCTCGATTCCGTCCAGCGTGCCGCAATCGTCCTCGCTGATGATCGAGTCCTGCGCCACGTCAACCAGGCGCCGGGTCAGATAGCCGGAGTTCGCGGTCTTGAGCGCGGTGTCGGCCAGGCCCTTGCGCGCGCCGTGGGTCGAGATGAAGTACTGCAGGACCGTGAGTCCCTCGCGGAAGTTCGCGGTGATCGGAGTCTCGATAATTTCACCCGACGGCTTCGCCATCAGGCCGCGCAGTCCCGCCAGCTGGCGAATCTGCTGCTCGGAACCGCGGGCGCCCGAGTCGGCCATGATGAAGATCGGATTGAACGACGGGCCGGTTATGGTCTCGCCCTTGTCGTTCTTGCCGAAGACCTGGGTGGAGAGCCCCTTGATAACCGCGCTGCCGATTTGGTCCTGAACTTCGGCCCAGATATCGACGACCTTGTTGTAGCGCTCGCCGTCGGTGATGACGCCGTTGTTGTACTGTTGCTGAATCTCGTTGACCTGCTTCTGCGCGCCGTCGAGCAGGTGGGCCTTTTGGGGCGGAATCGTCATGTCCTTGATCGAGATCGAGATTCCCGCCTTGGTGGCGAATTCAAAGCCGATGTCCTTGAGCCGGTCGGCGAAGATAACCGTCGCCTTGTCGCCGGCGCGGCGATAGACGATGTCGATAAGGTTGCCGAGCTCCTTTTTCTTCATCGTCTTGTTGAGCTCGGTGAACGGAATCTCGGGCGGCACGATCTCGTACAACAGCACGCGGCCAACGGTGGTGGTGACGCGCTCGTAGCGCGGCATCGCGGCGGCGGCGGCTGCGGCCGCGGCGGCGCGCTCCTTGGCCTTGCCGCGAGGATGGCCGTTGGTCTCGGGCGCCGCGGGGGCGATTCCGGTGGCCAGCAGCGGCGACATCCGCACCGTGATTTTCGCGTGCAGATCGATTTCCCCGTGATCGTACGCGATTCGCACTTCCTCGACGTTGGCGAAGTTCTTGTTCTCGCCGCGCGCCAGCGGACGCTCGCGGGTCATGTAGTAAAGACCCAGCACCATGTCCTGGGTCGGCACGATGACCGGCTTGCCCGAGGCGGGCGACAGGATGTTGTTGGTGGACATCATGAGCGCGCGCGACTCGACCTGCGCCTCGATGGACAGCGGCACGTGCACCGCCATCTGATCGCCGTCGAAATCGGCGTTGTACGCCACGCATACCAGCGGATGGAGCTGAATGGCCTTGCCTTCGATCAACACCGGCTCGAACGCCTGGATGCCGAGCCGATGCAGGGTCGGTGCGCGATTGAGCAGCACCGGATGCTCGCGGATAACCTCGTCGAGGATATCCCAAACGTCCTTGCCCTCTTTCTCGACCATCTTTTTGGCGCTCTTGATGGTGGTGACGTAGCCCTTTTCTTCGAGCTTGCTGTAGATGAAGGGCTTGAACAGCTCGAGCGCCATCTTCTTGGGCAGCCCGCACTGATGCAGCCTGAGCTCGGGGCCGACCACGATGACCGAGCGGCCCGAGTAATCGACGCGCTTGCCGAGCAGGTTCTGGCGGAAGCGGCCCGACTTGCCCTTGAGCATGTCGGAGAGCGACTTGAGCGGACGCTTGGACGGTCCGGTAATCGCGCGGCCGCGCCGTCCGTTGTCAAACAATGCATCGACGGCTTCCTGGAGCATCCGCTTTTCGTTGCGGATAATGATGTCGGGGGCGTTGAGCTCGATGAGCCGCTTCAGCCGGTTGTTGCGGTTGATCACGCGGCGGTAGAGGTCGTTGAGATCCGAAGTGGCGAAGCGGCCGCCGTCCAGCGGCACCAGCGGGCGCAGGTCGGGAGGAATCACCGGCAGGATGGTGAGGATCATCCACTCGGGCTTGTTGCCCGAGTCGCGAAACGCGTTGACGACCTTCAGGCGCTTGGCAACTTTCTTGCGACGCGCCTCGCTGGCGGTCGCTTTCATCTCGATGCGCAGCTCTTCGGCCAGCTTGTCGAGCCCGAGTTGTCCCAGCAGCGACCGAACCGCCTCGGCGCCCATCTCGGCCTTGAAGCCGTCGGCGTATTGCTCGCGCGCTTCGCGATATTTGCGCTCGGTCAGCAGCTCCTTGTACTGGAGCGGGGTCTCGCCGGCATCGACTACGATGTAGCACTCGAAATAGAGGACCTTCTCGAGTTCCTTGAGGGTCATGTCGAGCAGGGTGCCGATGCGCGAGGGCAGCGAGCGCAGGAACCAGATGTGCGCGACCGGGGCGGCGAGATCGATGTGCCCCATGCGCTCGCGGCGGACCTTGGACTGAATGACTTCGACGCCGCACTTTTCGCAGACGACGCCGCGATGACGCATCCGCTTGTACTTGCCGCAGTTGCATTCGTAGTCCTTGGTCGGCCCGAAAATCTTGGCGCAGAACAGCCCGTCGCGCTCCGGCTTGAAGGTCCGGTAGTTGATAGTTTCGGGCTTTTTGACCTCGCCGTGCGACCACGAGCGGATCATTTCCGGCGACGCGATCGAAATCCGGATCGCGTTGAACGCCAGTGGATTCTTGGGCTTTTCGAAAATGCCGAAGAGATCTTCCATCTCTTTAATAACTCCCTGGCCTTAAGCCCTTTGCGGCTGCTCGAGCAGCTCCATGTTCAGGCACAGCGACTGGAGCTCCTTGACCATTACGTTGAACGACTCGGGCAGTCCGGGCTCGAGCGTGTTCTCGCCCTTGACGATCGCTTCGTACATCCGGGTTCGTCCCGCCACGTCGTCGGACTTTACCGTGAGCATCTCCTGCAGCGTGTAGGCGGCGCCGTAAGCTTCCAGCGCCCACACTTCCATTTCACCGAGCCGCTGCCCGCCGAACTGGGCCTTGCCGCCCAGCGGCTGCTGGGTAACCAGGCTGTAGGGACCGGTCGAACGGGCGTGAATCTTGTCTTCGACCAGGTGATGCAGCTTCATCATATACATGACGCCGACCGTGACCGGCTGCTCGAAGGGCAAGCCGGTGCGTCCGTCGTGCAGGGTAGCCTGTCCGGTCTCGGGCAAATCGGCGCGCTTGAGCAGCTGGAATATTTCCTCTTCGCGCGCGCCGTCGAACACGGGAGACGCCACGTGGACGCCGGCCAGCGCCTTGGCCGCGAGCTTGAAGATATCGGGCTCGGCGAGCTCGTCGATAAACTCGTGGCTTTCCTTTTCGGGGTAGATATCCTTGAGCCGCTTTTTGAGCTGCGCGGCGCTGACGCCGTTGCGCAAGTCTTCCTCGATTTTGTGGCCGAGTTCGCGCGCGGCCCATCCCAGATGCGTCTCGAGAATCTGGCCGACGTTCATGCGCGAGGGCACGCCGAGCGGATTGAGCACGATATCGACCGGGGTGCCGTCGGCCATGCACGGCATGTCTTCCTCGGGCAGGATGCGCGAGAGCACGCCCTTGTTGCCGTGGCGCCCGGCCATCTTGTCGCCGACCTGGAGGCGGCGCTTGATGGCGACGAAGACCTTGATCATCTTGATGACGCCGGGCGCCAGTTCGTCGCCGGCCTTCAAGCGCTCGAGCTTGGCGCCGTAATGATTCTGCACGGCCTCGACGTTGGCGTTCATCGCCTTGATCGCCTGCTCGGCGTCTTCCTGCGCCGATTCGTTCTCGACGCGGACCTGGCCCCATAGGGTCGGCGGCAATTCTTCGAGTTCCTCGGCGCTGAGCGTATCGCCCTTCTTGAGCAGCTCCTTGCGCTCATCGGACATGACGCGTCCGGCGAGCTTCTTGCCGGCCAGCGACTTCCTGAGCTTGCGCAGAGTTTCCTGGCGGATGATTCGGACTTCCTCGGCTTCGTCCTGCTTGAGACGTTCGGCCTCGAGCACTTCGATTTCCTGGGTGCGTTCGTCCTTGGTCACGCCGCGGCGCGAGAACACGCGGCCGTCGATAACGGTGCCTTCGACGCCCGGCGGCACGCGCAGGCTGGTGTCGCGGACCTCGCCGGCCTTTTCGCCAAAGATGGCGCGCAGCAGTTTCTCTTCGGGAGAAAGCTGGGTCTCGCCCTTGGGGGTTATCTTGCCGACCAGGATGTCCTGCGGACGGACTTCGGCGCCGATGCGGATGATGCCGCTGGTGTCGAGGTCCTTGAGCGCCTCTTCACCGACGTTGGGAATGTCACGGGTGATTTCCTCGGGTCCGAGCTTGGTGTCGCGCGCGATGCATTCGAATTCCTCGATATGCACCGAGGTGAACAGGTCTTCCTTGACCACGCGCTCGGAAATCAGGATGGAATCTTCGAAGTTGTAGCCGCCCCACGGCATGAACGCGACCAGCACGTTGCGGCCCAGCGCCAACTCGCCCATGTCGGTGGACGGTCCGTCGGCCAGCACGTCGCCGGACTTGACGCGCTCGCCCTTGACCACGATCGGTCGCTGGTTGATGCAGGTGTTCTGATTGGAGCGCTGATACTTGATGAGGTTGTAGATATCGACGCCGGCGTCGCGCAGATCCTTGCTCTGCTTGTCGGCGCGCACGACGATTCGCTCGGCATCGACGCTTTCGACGACCCCGTCGCGCTTGCCGACGACGGTAACGCCCGAGTCGCGGCCGACGGTGCCTTCCAGGCCCGTGCCGACCAAGGGCGCGTCGGGCTTGAGCAGAGGAACGGCCTGACGCTGCATGTTCGAGCCCATCAGGGCGCGGTTGGCGTCGTCGTTTTCAAGAAACGGGATCAGGGACGCGGCCACCGAGACGAGCTGGTTGGGCGACACGTCCATGTACTGCACGTCGTCGGCGCGGACCACGGTGGACTCGCCGCCGATGCGCGCGGAGACCAGCTCGGCGGTGAAGCGGCCGTGCGAATCGAGCTGGGCGTTGGCCTGCGCGATGACCTTGTCTTCCTCGTCGAGCGCGGACAGATAGACGATTCGATCGGTGACGCGATTGTTTTCGACTTCGCGGTAGGGCGTCTCGATGAAGCCGTATTCGTTGACGCGCGCATAGGTCGAGAGCGCGGCGATAAGTCCGATGTTGGGGCCCTCGGGCGTTTCGATCGGGCAGACGCGGCCGTAATGGGTCGGGTGAACGTCGCGGACCTCGAAGCCGGCGCGCTCGCGGGTCAGACCGCCCGGACCGAGCGCGGAGAGGCGGCGCTTGTGCGCGATTTCGCTGAGCGGATTGGTCTGATCCATGAACTGCGACAATTGCGAGGAGCCGAAGAACTCCTTGATCACGGCGGAAGCCGGCTTGTAGTTGACCAGCTCCTGCGGCATCAGGGTCTCGATGTCCTGCAGGCTCATCCGCTCCTTGATCGCGCGCTCCATCCGGACCAGCCCGATGCGGAACTGGTTTTCGACCAGCTCTCCGACCGCGCGCACGCGGCGATTGCCGAGATGGTCGATATCGTCAACCTGGCCGTTGCCGTTCTTGAGATCCATGAGATAGCGGACGACTTCGAGGATGTCCTCGCGGCGCAGGGTGCCCTGCTCGAGCGGCACGTCGATCTTGAGCTTGTGATTGAGCTTGAGGCGGCCGACCTTGGAGAGATCGTAGCGCTCGGCGTTGAAGAACAGGTTGTTGAAAAAGGTGGTCGCGGTTTCCTGGGTCGGCGGATCGCCGGGACGCAGGCGCCGGTAGATCTCGATGACGGCCTCTTCGGGCGTGCCGAGCTTGTCCTGGGCGAGCGTCAGGCGCAGCGGACCGCCGCCGGGCGCCTCCTCAGTGAACAGCACTTCGATTTTCTTGACGCCGTGGGCCTTGAGCTTCTCGAGGGTTTCCTCGGTGAGATCCTCGTTGGTGCCAATCAACACCTCGCCGGTGGTGGAATCGACGATATCGTGCGCGGAGACGCGGCCGACAATCTCGTCGAGTGCGATCGGAACTTCGCTGATCTTCGCCTGCTCCATCGCGCGGACGATAGCCTTGTTGAACTTGCGGCCCTCGCGCGCGAGCACGTCGCCCGACTTGGGATCCTTGACGTCGCGGCTGACCCGCGAACCGAGCAGATGGTCGGCGACGAACTGCTTGGCGTACTGCTTGGCGTCGAGGAGGATAACGTCCTTGCGATAGTAGTAGTTGAGGAGATCCTCGGTGGTCATGCCGAGCGCGCGCAGCAGGACGGTGGCGGGAAACTTGCGGCGCCGATCGATGCGGACGTAGAGCACGTCGCGCGGGTCGAATTCGAAGTCGATCCAGCTGCCGCGATACGGAATGATTCGCGCCGAGTACAAAAGCTTGCCGGTGGAATGGGTGCGGCCCTTGTCGTGCTCGAAAAATACGCCGGGCGAGCGATGCAACTGCGAGACGATGACGCGCTCGGTGCCGTTGACCATGAAGGTGCCGTTACCGGTCATCAGCGGAATCTCGCCGAAGTAAACTTCCTGCTCCTTGACGTTCTTGATGGAGCGGCGGCCGTTCTCGACGTCCCAGATGACGAGCTGAATCTTGACCTTGAGCGGCGCGGCGTAGGTCATGCCGCGCTGATGGCATTCCTCGACGTCGTACTTGGGGGTGCCGAGCTCGTAGGAGACGAACTCGAGCGACGCGGTCTCGTTGAAATCCTTGATCGGAAAGACCGACTTGAAGACCGCCTGCAGACCTACGTCGGCGCGGTCCTCGGTCGAAACGCCAACCTGCAGGAAATCGTCATACGAGCGCTTCTGAATCTCGATCAGATTCGGAATCTCGATGATCTTCTTGATCTTGCCGAAGGAACGGCGAATGCGAAGATTGCTCGTTACATGAACCTGGGCCATCAGCTACCTCACCGTGCGTGCGCCACAAACTTCGGCGCGCCGTGAAGCAATAGAGGACGCGGGCGCGGAGGTCTTCCCCGTGCCCACGGCTTCATCGATAAAGACCGTTTGAAATCCGCGCGCGCCTGGAAGTCCCGCGCCGCGTGAATTTCCCGACCCTTTGTTGTGCGTCAAAAGGAGTAAATCCTTCCTACTTCAGCTCCACGCTGCCGCCGGCGGCTTCGAGCTTCTTCTTGATCTCTTCGGCCTCGGCTTTGTTGACGCCCTCTTTGACCGCCTTCGGCGCTCCATCGACCAGGTCCTTGGCCTCCTTGAGGCCCAGCCCGGTCAATTCGCGCACGACTTTGATCACCTGGATCTTCTTGTCGCCCGAACCCGTCAGGACGACGTTGAACTCTTCTTTCTCGGGCGCCGCCGCGGCCGCACCGCCGGCTGCCGGAGCGGCAGCCGCCGCGACCGGAGCCGCAGCCGATACGCCGAGCTCGGTCTCGAGTTCCTTAACCAGCGCCGCTGCATCGATCAGGCTGAGGTTCTTCAGATAATCCTTCACCTGATCGCGGCTGAGTTGTGCTTCTGCCATGTTACCTTCTCTCCTTGTTCACGCATCCGGGGAGATGTGGGAGCGCCCCGGGATTTTTCTTTTCAGTGAAACCGCCGCGCGTGCTTTGTGCACACGAACGTCAAAAATCGCTTACCTTGTCAGCCCTCAGACGCGGGCGGCGCTGCTTGCGGCGCAGGTTCCGAAGAAGCTGCGGCCGGAGCCGCTGCGCCGGCGCCGTTCTTTTTTCCGATCGCGTCGATCACGCGCGCCAGGTACGAGCCCGGCTCGTTGAGCAGGCGGACCAACTGAGTCGCCGGCGCGTTCAACAGCCCGAGCAACTGGCCGAAAATCACCGCGCGCGACGGCAACGTCGCCAGCGCCTGGACCTCGGCGGGCGTGAGCGCCTTGCCGTCGAGCACCGCACCGCGCAGCTTGAGCTTGTCGCCCAGCGGCCCGAACGCCGCGAAGGTCTTGGCCAGCACGACCGGATCCTCGTAACTGAGGATGAGCCCGACCTGTCCGCCGAGGTTGCTGTCGAGCGCCTCGTAGGCGGTGCCCTTGATCGCGCGGCGGACCAGGGTGTTCTTGGCCACGCGCATCTCGCCGCGCACGGCGCGCAAGCGCTTGCGCATCTCGGTCGATTCGGCAGCCGTCATCCCGCGGTATTCGGACACGAGCGCGATACTGGCGCGGCCGAAACTCTGGTTGAGATCTTCGACCAGCGCGGTTTTCTCTGATTTGTTCATCTAATTATACCGATCCAGCTCCAACGAACGAAAACTTATGCGGCGGCCGCGAGCGCCTTGGGCGCCGCCTGCGCCGTATCGACGCGCACTCCCGGGCCCATCGTCGAGGAAATCGCGACGCTGCGAACGTAATTACCCTTGGCGCTGGCGGGCTTGGAGCGAACGATCGCGCCGAGGATCGCGCGCACGTTGTCGAGCAGCTTCGACTCGCCGAAACTGAGCTTGCCCACCCGCGCGTGCACGACGCCGGCCTTGTCGACGCGGTAGTCCACCTTGCCGGCCTTGATCTCGGCGACCGCCTTGGCGACGTCGAACGTGACGGTGCCGACCTTGGGATTGGGCATCAGGCCGCGGGGGCCGAGAATTTTGCCGATCCGGCCGACCTGGCCCATCATGTCGGGGGTGGCGATGACGCGGTCGAAGTCGAGCCAGTTCTCTTCCTGGATCTTCTTTATGATCTCGTCGCCGCCGACGAAGTCCGCACCCGCCTCGCGCGCCTCGCGCTCTTTCTCGCCCTTGGCGACCACCAGCACCCGCGCCACCGCGCCGGTTCCATGCGGAAGCACGATAGTGCCGCGCACGTTCTGGTCGGCCTGGCGCGGATCGACGCCGAGCCGCACCGCTATCTCGACGGTCTCGTCGAACTTGGCGAGCTTGTTATCGACGACCAGCTTGACCGCTTCTTCGAGCGTGTAGCGCTTTTCGCGATCGATCTTCTTGGCCGCTTCCTTGTATTTCTTGCCTGCCATCTTTTTTAGCCTTAATCGGTGACTTCGATGCCCATGCTGCGGGCGGTGCCCGAAACGGTATTGACGGCGGCAGCGAGGTCGGCCGCGGTCAGGTCCTTGAGCTTGGTCTTGGCGATTTCCTCGACCTGCGCGCGGGTGACCTTGCCGACCTTGTTCTTGTTGGGCATCGGCGAGCCCTTTTCGATACCCGCCGCGCGCAGCAGCAGAATCGACGCGGGCGGGCTTTTGGTGATGAAGGTGAACGAGCGGTCGGCATAGACGGTGACTACCACCGGGATGACGAGGCCCTGCATGTTCTGGGTCTGGGCGTTGAAGGCCTTGCAGAACTCCATGATATTGACGCCGCGCTGTCCGAGCGCGGGGCCCACCGGCGGCGAGGGATTGGCCGCGCCGGCCGGAATCTGCAGCTTGATCGATCCGACTACTTTCTTAGCCACTTTAAAATCGTTCCTGGTTGCTCAGTCGCGAACGCCGCTTGCACGCGCGAGCCGCGTGCCTCCGGCGAATCGGGTGTTTTTTCGTTGCTTCAGGCCTTCTCTACCTGCACAAAGTCCAGTTCGACCGGAGTTGCGCGGCCGAAGATCGAGATCAGAACGCGCACCTTGCCCTTTTCGGGCTTGACTTCCTCGACGGTGCCGTTGAAGTCCTGGAAGGGGCCGTCAACGACTTTGATCGCCTCGCCCACCTCGAACAGCACCTTGGGCTTGGGCCGCAGGGCGCCCTCTTCCATCTGCTGCTCGATCTCTTCGACCTCGGACACCGGCACTTCGGGCGGATTGGTGGAATGCCCGACGAAGCCGGTAATTTTCGGGGTGTTCTTGATGACGTGCCAGGTCTCGTCGTCGAGCACCATCTGCACGAAGATGTATCCGGGGAAAAACTTGCGGCTGGAAACCTTGCGCGCGCCGCCCTTGCCGAGTTCCTGCACGCGCTCGATAGGCACCAGCACCTTGCCGATTTTCTCTTCCTTGTGCAGCGAGCGCACCCGCTCCTCGAGCGCGGCCTTGGCCTTGTGCTCGTAGCCCGAATAGGTATGGACGACATACCATTTCATCGTGGGCTTGGCGGTCTCGGTAATCGGTTCAGTCATTTGAATGAGCAGTCTTCATCACAATGAGCAGTCTTCGTTGAGAGTCAGCAGTCTCCGCGTCCGGTCGTCAGTCCCTAGCGCAGCAGCATCTGCACGCCGCGAACCGCGAAGAAGTCGATCACTCCGAGCCACAAAGCCATCACAAACGTCAAACCCACGACCACAATCGTGGCCTGCATGGTTTCCTTGGGCGAGGGGTAATGGACCTTCGCAAGCTCCGTCCATGCTTCCGTGACGAAACTTACGCCCTGATTGAAGTAACTTTTCAGACTATCCATATTTCGTGCCTAAATCAAGAACCGCGTGATTACTTTCGGTTAAACCGCTGTCATTTTTGGCGGGCCAGCCAGGAGTCGAACCTGGAACCCTCGGATTTGGAGTCCGATGCTCTGCCAATTGGAGCTACTGACCCTCTCTTTTCAATGTACTTTCGAGCGTCGAGGCTCAGTCGACCCCGAACCCCTGTTTTCCCAATCTCCCAGCAAGCGTGAGTGGCTCACTCGAACTTGGGCGATCAAGAAATTTTGCCTTCCTTGTGCAAGGTGTGCGCGCGGCACTTCGGACAGAATTTCTTGATTGAAAATTTGTCGGTCTGCGTCTTCTTGTTCTTGGTCGTGGTGTAGTTGCGTGATTTGCAACCGTCGCACGAAAGCGAAATCAGATCTCTCATTGTCGTCCGCCTCGAAAAACTTTTCCGCCGCTTCGCCGGCGCGAATTTGGAAAGCCCACGACGGGATTCGAACCCGTGACCTCTTCCTTACCAAGGAAGTGCTCTACCGACTGAGCTACATGGGCATTCGTGCTCTGCTCAACCGGAACAATCGTTCTCCCGAAAAACCAAATTCCGTTCGCCAAAAAAACTGCCGTCGCTCCGGCCCGTCGCCGGATGGTTTTTTTTGGAGCGGGAAACGGGACTCGAACCCGCGACCCCGAGCTTGGAAGGCTCGCGCTCTACCAACTGAGCTATTCCCGCTCGTCTGCGTCGAACTCACCATTATACTGGTGGAGAGGGGAGGATTCGAACCTCCGTAGGCATAAGCCGGCAGATTTACAGTCTGCTCCCTTTGGCCACTCGGGAACCTCTCCTCCCAAGGCTATCGTGCCGACCAAGCCGATGGCGAGAATCGAACTCGCAACCACCTGATTACAAATCAGGTGCTCTACCGTTGAGCTACATCGGCAAACGACGTTAAGAGGAAAAAGCTATTCGCCGCCGCCGCAACTGTCAAGCCGAACGGCGTTTGGGGGGTCTGTTTCTTGCATCCCGGCCACCGCGGGCGGCAGGTCACATTCGACAATTGCGCGCGAAAACTGAACGTCGCTGTTCCCCAAGTAACAGCGCGATACTTGCGATTTCGGGTCTCGACGCGGACAGTGTTCGGCATGACGAAACTCAAGCCACCGACCAGCAGCGCCCTGCTCGATCTCGAATGGGCGAGGGTTTACGCCGACCGCATCAAGGGCGAACTGAAGCTGCTTGCCAAGACGCTGTCGGACCTCAACGTGCATGGAATGCATCCGCATCTCGCCAAGGGCGCTACGCTACTGAAAGCGCAGATGAAGCAAGCCAGCCAGCAGGTCGGCGGGATGAGAAAAATCGCGAGCGAGTTCGAATCCAAGTGGATGAACACAATCAAGCGAGCGCTGGCCAGGAGCTGTCCCGATCTCGCCGAGCGCAAATCGACCCGAGCCAGGCCCGCATCAAAGAAAACCGCCATGAGCAAAGCGCGGACGGCTCACCAATCTTAGGCACGAGTGCGCCGGGCGCTAACCTGGCTGCTTCGCGGCGGCGCGGCGGCGGGCGATTTCGAACAGCGCCACCGCGGCGGCGACCGACACGTTGAGCGAGCCGACCTTCCCGCGCATCGGGATGTCCACGACAAAATCCGCGCCCTTCTTCACGATATCGCGAACGCCGCGCCCCTCGGAGCCGACGATGATCGCCAGCTTGCGCGAAGTGTCGAGCGCGTAGATCGACGTATCGCCGCCCGGCGCGAGCGCCGCAGTCCAGTAGCCCGCTTCTTTCAACTGCTCGATGGTGCGCGCGACGTTGCCGCATCGCGCGATCTTCAGATGTATCCACGCGCCGGCCGACGACTTGACCGCCGCGGGCGTGATGCCCGCCGTTCGGTCCTTCGCGATGACGATCGCGCCGACGCCGGCGCCTTCCGCCGAGCGCATCAGGGCGCCCAGGTTGCGCGGATCGGTGACGCCGTCCACCAGCACGATCGGATCGGGCGCGTCGGCGAGAATCTGCTCGAGCGGGGTGTACTCGTACTCGCGCATCAGGGCCGCGATTCCCTGATGGCGGGCGGCCGGTCCCGCCAATCGCTCCAATCCGGCTTCATCGGCGAATTCGACGCGGCCGCCACCGGTTCTGACCAGATCGATCTCAGCCGCGAAGCGCCGTTCGTCGCCGGATTTCACGTAGAGCACTCGAATCGAGCCGGGCGCGGCGGCGACCAGCTCGCGGATCGGCTCGACGCCATAGACTATTTCGCGATCGTTGCCGCCGGCGCGCCGACTCTCGCGCTCGCCCGCATCCGCACGCCGATAATCGCGCGCCGGGACCGGCGCCGCAGCCGGTTTGGGATTGGGCGCGGGCGAATGGCGGCGCGGTGGAGTCGGCGCGTTGCGGTCGAAGCGTGGATTGCGGCCCTTGTCGCGAAAGTCTCTCATCGGGAGCGATACTATCAGAGCGCCGCGCAAGTAGCTGTCCCGGCCGGCGAGAAGAAAATCGAACGCCCAAGTTTCAATCGCGCGCCGGGATGTCTAAACTTGGGCGCGACCCCTTGCCGCCGGCAGGGATCGAGCCATGAGACTAGCAATTCCAGGATTTGCCATCATCGACCGCTACGTCGCGCGCGAGGTGCTGGGGCCGTTCGCGGTCGACGTCGGCCTGCTGACGTTCGCGCTGGTCACGGGCAAGTTGCTCAAGCTGATGGACATGGTCGTCAATCACGGCGTCAGCCTCGCCGAGGTGATCGGGATCGTCGGGTACATCATGCCGGCCTTTCTGGAACTCACGTTTCCGATGGCGGTACTGCTCGGAGTGTTGATGGGATTCGGGCGGATGTCGAGCGACCAGGAGATGACCGCGGCGCGCGCCTGCGGCATCAGCTTGTATCGGCTGGCGGTGCCCGTGATGCTGGTGGCGCTGTGCGTGTACGCGCTTTCGAGCTACTTCGCGTTCTCGCTGCGGCCGTGGGCGAATTCCAATCTGCGCAACAAGCTCTACGAGCTCAGCCAGACCCGGAGCAGCGCCGGGCTGAAGGAAAAAGTCTTCAACAGCAATTTCCCCGGCCTGGTCGTTTATGTCGACGAGATGTCCGATACCGATTCCAGTTTGAAGGGCGTGATGATCTCGGACGCGCGCGATCCGCACAACCAGAACACGATAATCGCCAAGCATGGGTCGATAGTGCCCGACCCTCATGACAAGTCGATCACGCTGCGGCTGTTCGACGGTTCGATCTTCGGCGCCGAGCCCGCCAACAACGTGACTCACGTGACCAGTTTCAAGACCTACGATCTCAGCGTCCGTCCCGAGGCGGGGATGGACGTGGGCGAGCAGGATCCCGGCGAGATGACGTACCCGGTACTGCGCGCCGACATCAAGGCGGCGCGCGCCAAAGGCAAACCGGACTTCGCCGCCGAGACCGAGATGGCGGGCAAGTTTACCGTCCCGTTCGCCACGATGCTGTTCGCGCTGCTGGGCATCTCGCTCGGCCTCAAACCCGCGCGCGGCGGCCATTCGGAGCGCTTCGGCGTCAGCGTCGCGCTGTTCTTTCTCTATTACTCGCTGATGCGGGTGGGCGAGACGCTGGCGCAGCGCGGCAAGCTCGACGCGTGGGTCGCGATGAGCCTCCCGGACATCGTATTCATGGCGCTGGCATTCTGGTTCTTCTATCGCGCCGCGTCCGACAAGGGCGACCAGGGCCGCGGCCCCGGCGACATCCTCTGGGATCTCGTCGAGCGCTACGAACGCAGCAGGCAGGCCGCATGAAATTTCAACCGCGCCTTTCGCCGGTGATGGACCGCTTCATCGCGGGCCAGTTCTTCGGCCCGTTCATGGTTTGCCTGGCGGCTTTCACGGC
>NZ_JBEKFG010000083.1:0-14813 GCF_050013435.1 Binatus sp. (SeqCode)
AGGCGGCGCTCGACGAAGCGCGGCTCATCCGCGAGCTGAAACCACCGTACAACCGGATGCTGAAATCGGCGGCGCCCGCGTATTTCATCAAGCTCGACATGATGGACGAGTTTCCGCGCGTGACGATCTCGACCAGGATGAGTGCGCAGCGCGGCGTGATGCATCTGGGGCCGTTCATCGGCCGCCGCGGCATCGAGCATTCAGTTCTCGCGCTGGCCAGAATCCTCGGCCTTCGCACCTGCGGCGGGAAGCTCGCGCCGAGCGAGGATTTTTCGCCGTGCATCTACGGCCAGATGGGGCATTGCACCGCGCCGTGCAACCTGAGTATCGACGCGGAAAAATACGCGGAGCGGGTCCGGCGCGCGGTTGGATTTCTGCGCGGGCGAAGCGGCCCGATCCTCGGTGAATTGGCAATGGCGCGCGATCAGGCCGCGGCCGCGATGCGCTTTGAGGAGGCGGCGCGCTTTCGCCACCATCTCGAAGCGCTGACCACGCTGGCCCATCGCGCGACCCGCCTCAGCCAGGTGGTGACGGAAAACAACCTCGTGATCGTGACCGGCGAGGATGCAGATCGCGCAGCGCACGTCGTGCTGTCGGGACGGCTTGCGATCACGCGCCGTCTGGATACGGGCGACGCCGCCGGCGAGGTAGCCGCGTTCGTCGCGGGCAATTACGATCGATACAAGTTGAAAAACGTCGAGCGCGGAGAGTTGGAGGCCATGACGATCGTTGCACGATGGCTCCGGGAGCGCGCGCTCGATGAGGGCCGTCTTATCTATCTGGCCGGTCCGCAGCTCGATCCCGCCGCCCTGGCGAACTGATCGCCGTTTCGCTTTTCGTTTTTCGTTGGTTGTTGCGCCGCCCGCTATCTCTTTGCGTGAGTGCCGTTGCCGGTCAGATCGACGGACCGCGGCGAATTACTCGCGTTGCTGTTGATCGTGAGCGTGCCCTCGCGCCCGCCGAAGCCGGTTGGCAAGAACCGGATAGTCACCTTGCATGTGGACTTGGGTCCGATCGTCGCGCCGCAGCCGCTCGCCATCGCGAAGTCGCCGCTGGTGGCGATGCTCGAAAACGTGACCGGCGTGGTCTTGCTCTTATTCGTGATAGTGACGTGCCTGGGCTTGCTCACGGCGCCTTCTCCGAACACGACCTTGCCGAGCTCGAGCAGCCGCTTTGGTGAGACCTCCAGCGTGCCAGGCACCGCGGTTGCAGTAGGAGTGGCAGTCGGGGTGGAAGTCGCCGTTTCAGTTGCGGTTTGAGTTGCAGTTGCGGACGCGGTCGGAGTTGCCGTCGCAGTTGCGGTTTGAGTTGCAGTTGCGGACGCGGTCGGAGTTGCCGTCGCAGTTGCGGTATCTGTCGCCGTCGCAGTTGCGGTCGTTGTCGGCGTCGCAGTCGTTGTCGCTGTGGCAGTCGCGGTCGGAGTGTCAGTCGCCGTAGCCGTCGCAGTCGTTGTCGCTGTAGCCGTCGGAGTCGCGGTCGCGGTCGGCGTGTCAGTTGGTGTCGCGGTCGCGGTCGGAGTGTCGGTTGCAGTAGCCGTCGCAGTCGTTGTCGCTGTGGCAGTTGCGGTCGCGGTCTCAGTTGCCGTTGCAGTTGCGGTATCGGTTGGCGTCGCCGTTGATGTCGGCGTTGCCGTAGCCGTCGCAGTCGTTGTCGCTGTGGCAGTTGCGGTCGCTGTATCTGTCGCCGTCGCAGTCGTTGTCGCTGTGGCAGTTGCGGTCGCTGTATCTGTCGCCGTCGCAGTCGTTGTCGCTGTGGCAGTTGCGGTCGCTGTATCTGTCGCCGTCGCAGTCGTTGTCGCTGTAGCCGTCGGAGTCGCGGTGTCGGTCGCAGTGGCAGTATCTGTCGCTGTTGCAGTTGCAGTCGGCGTATCAGATGCGGTTGCGGTCGCGGTATCGGTCGCCGTAGCCGTCGCAGTCGCGGTATCTGTCGCCGTTGCCGTCGGCGTTGGACCCGGTACGATGGGCGCGTCGAATAGCAGCACGCGATTGTTAGCTTCGTCTGCGGTGTACAGGTTGCCGAGCGTATCCATCGCGACGCCGGCCGGCTGGCACATCCCGGTTGCGCTGGGCGCGGGGTTGCCGGGGCCGGAATTGGCGCAGGCGCTATCGGTGAAATCGGCACCGTCCGAACCTTGTCCGAGGACCAGGCCCGCGGTGACGTTGGCCGTCGCCAGCGGCTGGTTGTACTCGAGCACGCGATTGTTGGTCTGGTCGGCGACGATCAGATCTCCCGGACTGTCGAGGCTGACACCGACGGGATTGCAAATTCCGGTGGCACTCGGCGCCGGTCCCGCCGCGCTCGAGCATACGGCGGTCGTAAAGCTCGTGCCGCTGGCGCCCTGGCCGAAAACGAGATCCGCGGTCGTGTCGCCGGAACTGCCGGGCGTGCCGGGCGTTCCGCCGCCGCTGTCCAGCGGGTTGAGATATTCCAGAACGCGAAAGTTGTTCGAGTCGGCGGCGAACAGATCGTCATCCGGGTCGGTAGTCAGTCCGCGCGGACCGCACAGCGAGTCCGCATTGATAACGCTGGCGCCGTTGCAGTCCCCGCTGGTGAAAATTCCGCCCTGTCCGAACACATTGTCGGCGACCGTATCGCCGGAGTTGAACTCGAGCACGCGATTGTTGTCCGTATCGGATACGTACAGATCGCCCAACGTATCGACTGTCACACCTTCGGGAAAGCACATCGACGAGGCGTTGATCGTGTCCGTGCCGAGGTTGCATCCGGTGGTCGTGAAACTGCCGTTTTGTCCCCACACTTGAGCGGCGCTTTGTCCAACAATCGGCGAGGAAATGGCGAACGGGGTAAGGTATTCGAGCACGCGATTATTGCCCGCGTCGGCCACATACAGATCACCCGAACTGTCCGCGGCCACGTCTGCCGGATCGCACAGGCTGTCCGGGCCGATGCCGTTGGAATCACCGGCCACGACCCCGTCGTTACAATTGACGGAGAGCGCGTCGGGCTGCCCGATGACGATATCGGCGGGTTGATCGTTGGCAAACCCGGCCGCGTCGGCCCATCCGAGCACGCGATTGTTGACTGAGTCGGCGACGTAGAGGTGGTTCGGTGTGGCGCCGGAATCGATGGCTATTCCCTCCGGCGCCTGGAGCGCGGCCGCCGTCGGATTGTTGACTCCGTTGTGTAACAAATCGGCCTGTCCGAGCACTGCGCTGGCCAGCGGCGGAGATGACAGTGGACTGGTGTACTTGAGGACCCGGTTGTTGGATGCGTCGGCGACGAAAACGTCGCCCGCGCCGTCCAACGTGACTCCGTCGGGCAGGCATAGCACGGATCCGCTCGCCGCAATCGCGCTGGCGCGGGTGCCGCCGCAAACCCCGGTGGCAAAGCTGCCGTTCTGACCGAAGACGACGTCCGCAGTCACGTCGCCGGGACTGCCGGACGTGCCGGGCGTTCCACCGCTTAAAGCGAGCGGGTTCAGATATTCGAGCACGCGGCTGTTGTTGATATCGGTCACGAACAAGTCGCCCGCGCTGTCGAGAGCTATTGCGCTCAAGTTGCAGATGCCATCGGCGCTCGGCGCGGGATCGCCTCCGTTGCCGTCATAACATTGGATGTCGGTAAAATCGCTTCCGGTCGAGCCTTGGCCGAAGACCAGGTCCGGGGTCACGTCGCCAGGATTGCCGGGCGTGCCGGGATCAGGGCCGGCGGTGCCGAGCGGGGTCAGATATGCGAGCACGCGATGATCGCCGTCGTCGCCGACGTACAAATTCCCCAAGACATCGACCGCGACTGACAGTGGATTACACATCCCGTTCAGGGAGGCAAAGCCCTCGCTGATGTCGCAAGCATTGTCGGTGAAGTCGGTGCCGGTCGCGCCTTGTCCAAAGACGAGCTGCGCGGTCGCGCCGCCGCCAGGGCTGTATTGCAGCACGCGATTATTGCCCGCGTCGGCGACGTAAAGGTTGTTGCTCGAGTCCAAGGCGACGCCCTGCGGATCACAGAGGCCGGTCGCCGTTGACGCGCAAGCCGCCTGGGTGAAACTGCCGCCCTGTCCGAATACGGCATTCGCCGCGAAGCCGACACTCATTGCCTGCATGAACGGTTGATTGTATTCGAGCACTCGGCTGTTGAGCGTGTCCGCAACGTACAGATTGCCCGCGCTGTCCACGGCCACGCCGCCGGGCATGCATAAACTATCCGGGCCCAGGCCCGCGAGGTCGCCGCCGGCGGCGCCGCTGTTGCATAGCGTGGTTTCAAAATCGGGCTGGCCGATCTCGATGTCTGCGTTCTGGCCGTTGGCGAAGCTGGTGGCGTCGTTCCATCCGAGGATGCGGCTGTTGTTGGCGTCCACGACGTACAGATGCTCGGTTGAGCCGCTCAGATCGATGGCCATCTGGCCGGGAGAATCGAGACTCGCCGCGCCGGGGTTGTTCAGGCCGTTGTGCGAGAAGTCGATTTGTCCGAGCACGGCGTCCGCGATATTGTCGCCGGTCGCCGCTATCAGCATCGTTACCATTAACACCGCGCCGAGAGATGCGAGCGCGATGGCGCTCAGGCGAAGTTTGAAAATTGCTGGCGACGGTTTGTGCGAGGTCGTGATGTCTTCCACAGTTTCCCCCTTGCGATCGATCCGAACCAGGCGCGGCTGGCAAATATGAAACCAGTGTTGGGCCCGCACGATCGCGAGTTAAGGGGGGTGACAATCTCCGCTTAAACATACTGCAGCGCGCTCAGCGTGGCGCGTCGCCGGGTATCGCCGCCCGTTGCAGGCGGCATTTGCGCAGCGTGTGAGTCAGTTGGATTGCAGATCCGATCGAATCACAATCCGCCGACAGAGATCCGAGATCAGTTCCCGGGCTGGTTCACCCTTTCAGATTTGAGTAGTGGGCGGTTTTGAAATCCGGGCGGGACCAGACGGGATCAGGCGGGATGAACTGGAATGACGGGTCTAAGTTTTGGCCGGAACAAACATGCCAACTAGCATACCGGCCAGCAGAACGGCTCCAATCGCGACTCCTAACCAAATTAGGATCGTGTCCAGAAATATAGCGACCATATATATAAATCCGAAGAACTCGAACGTCCGACTGTAGGGAAGATCGGTTGTTTTTGTTATGAACGGAAGCGTTATGAATGGAAGCCACACGACTGCCTTCAAGACAGCGGCGCACCAAATGTATCGGCGAAGCCAATAAGGAGTCTTCTGCCAGCCGCGTCGATAGGCGAATCCAGCGATCACGGCCATCGACAGAATCCAAACGCTCGGGCCGATGTTCCCGTCGGCGGTTAGAAAAAAGTTACTTTGCAATCACTCTCCTGAACCTGCATTCAGATTTTCGGCGAACAGCTTGAGCACGCGCTGCCACGCGTCTTTGGCTTCGGCGGGGCGATGGACGTCGGTGCGAGTGTCGTTGAAAAATCCATGCGAGCATCCCGCGTAAACCTTGACCTCGCCCGGCTTGTCGAACTTCTTCAGCGCCGCCGCCAGCCGATCGACGTCCGCCCGCTGGATCCATCCGTCGTTCTCGCCGTATGCGTAAAAAACCGGGCAGCCGAGATGCTTGAGTTTTTCGTCCGGCGGTACTTCGCCATAGAACGGCGCCGCGGCCGCGATTTCACGGCTCTCGCATGGCAATAGCAGCGCGTAGCTGCCGCCCATGCAAAATCCCGTGATGCCGATGCGGGTGGAATGCGTCCGCTTCTGTGCGCGCAGCCATTCCACCGTGGTCTGAAGATCCGCGATGCCGTCTTCCTTCTTCAATCCGCCCATCAGTTGCGCGGCCCCGCCGGGCTCGGTGGCAACGCGATGGCCCTGTCGCGAGTACAGGTCCGGCGCGATCGCAAAGTAACCCTCGCGCGCCAGCCGCCGGGTTATATCGCGGATGTGGTCGTTCAGCCCCCACCATTCCTGCACTACGATCGCCGCCGGCGACGGCTCGACGCCGGCCGGCTCGGCGACATACGCGTTGAGCGCGCACGCACGGCCCGCATAGCTGACTTCACGCGTGATGATCTCTTTGTTCGCCATTGTCGCTCACCTCGAAATTAAAATGACACCCGCGCGCCACGCCATCTACTCCGCGGCCGTCTCCGGTATGAAGCCGACCGCGCCATTCCTGAGTTTGATCTGGAGGTAGTTGCCGCTGATTCCCGTGACGTGAACATACTTCTTGCGGCGCACGTGGCCGATCGTGGAACTGGTCTCGTCGGGATTTTGATATACCGGTGAATTTTTCGTCAACAGGAAAAGCTTGTTGAGCGGCTTGATCTTCGGCGCGCCGCCCGACGCGGTCGTCGCCGTGGCAACCGCCGGCGCCGCACTGGCAGCCGGTGTCGCGGCCGGCGCGGGGATCAGCTTGGCGTCGAGCGCTCGCACCTCGGCGAACTCCGCGTTGGCTTCGGTCGCGCGATCCGGCTCCGTCGCCAGCAGATTCGCCAGCGCCAGGTGCGCCTTCGCGTCTTTGGGGCTGAGTCCGATTGCGGTGCGGATTTGATCTTCCGCCTCGGCGGCCTTGCCTTCCTTTACCAGCACGTCGCCCAGATCGAGATGGTAGTTGGGGCGGTCCGACTCCAGCGCCACCGCGGCGCGGTACTGATTTTCGGCCAACCCGCGCTGGCTCTGATCGCTATAAAGGTTGCCGAGCGCGGCGTGGGTCGCCGCGTTTTTTGGATCGATCTCGAGAACCTTCATGAACTCAACTTGCGCGTCGCCCGGCTTGTGCTCGAAGATGTACAGATTCCCGAGCGCGATATGAGTGCGCGGATCGTTCGGCGCGAGCTTCGCCGCCTCCTGGTAAGCCTTTTCCGCGTCGGCGAGCTTCGTCGTCTGCATATCCGTGTCGCCCTCGCCAAGAAAATCCTCGGCGGTCTTGTGATGGCATCCCGCCCCTATCAGGATCATCGCGCCAACCACGATCGTCGCCCCGGTCCGGGTCGTTAAGCTTCGCTTCCTGTTCATCGCTGAGGTACCTCCAAGACTGGCGCGCCTTCCGATTGCGCGATGATCGGGCCAGCGACGGACAAATCCGCACATCAATGTTGAAGCGAGCACGGAAACACTGTCAAGCACTCCGGCGCCTGTCGCAGTTCCCGTTGGATGCGCGGGCCGGTTAGGTTATATAGATACCCCGTGCGCTTTATCCTGATCGCTGCCAAGCAACTCGAATTCGCCAAGACCCGGCTCGCGCCGGCGTTGCCGCCCGGCGAGCGCCGTGCGCTGGCCGACGCGATGTTTCGCGACGTGCTGGCGGCTTCGCTTGGCGCAACCGCCGCCGACCGCGTCGCCGTGGTGACGTCGGACGCGGGCCTGCTCGCACAGGCGCGCTCCGCCGGTGCACTCACTATCGACGAGGAATTTCCGCGCGGCCTCAACGTCGCCGTCGGACTTGCCACCTCCGCGCTGATTGCCGATGGTGCGCGAACAGTTTGCACGGTACTGTCCGACATCCCATTGATCGCCGCCGAAGATATAGACGCAGTGTTTGCCGCGATGCCCCCCGAAGGCGGCGTGGTGCTGGTTCCCTCGCGGGACTTCTCCGGCACCAACATCATTTGCCGCTCACCCGCCGGCGCGGTGGCGACTCGATTCGGTCGAATGAGCCTGGTGCGCCATCTGGACGATTGCCGCGGCTCCGGCGTTGTGGCTAGAGTTCTGCGGCTTGCGCGGCCCGCGCTGGATCTCGACGTAGTCGCGGACCTCGCCGAGTTCGAGCGCGCCGGGTCCGCCACGCATACTCAAAACCAGTTGGCCCGGCTCGGGATTGCTCACCACTAAAAATTGAAAAACGGACTGATGGCGATCGTGGAAATGACTGGGCGGCTCGGCGCGCTGGTAATCGACGGCGTTGTCCGGCTCGGCGCGTTCGTGCTTTTTTTGCTGACCACGGCGCTCTATGTGTTCATCCCTCCGTTCAAGCCGCGGCTGTGGATTCGGCAGATACGAATCATCGGCGCCGACTCGCTGTTTCTGGTCATTCTAATCGGCGGGTTCACCGGGATGGTGCTGGGTCTGCAGGGCTACAACACACTGCGCCGCTTTGGCTCCGACGGCGCGCTGGGCACGGTCGTCGCGCTGGTTCTGGTGCGCGAGCTGGGACCCGTTCTGGCCGCGCTGATGATCGCGGCGCGCGCCGGTTCCGCGATGGCGGCGGAGCTCGGCGCGATGCAGTCCACCGAACAGATCGACGCGCTCACCGTGATGGCGATCAACCCGGTCCAGTACCTGGTCTCGCCGCGGCTGCTCGCCGGCGTGATCAGTTTCCCCTTGCTGACGGCGGTCTTCGACGTGGTGGGGATCTTCGGCGGCTACATGGTCGGCGTCGGTTTGATGGGCGCGCCGTCGGGTGCATACTTCAACGGTATCGCCGCCAACATGGACGGCCACGACATCATGACCGGCGTCTACAAGTCCCTGGTCTTCGGCGTGATCGTAATCTGGATCTGCTGCTACAAGGGATATCACGCCGACCGGATGGCGACCGGGGTCAGCCGCGCCACCACCGAAGCCGTGGTACTGTCCAGCGCCCTGATTCTTGCATTTGACTATTTTCTTACGTCTATACTTTTGTGATAACGCCGTAGCCAACGACGATGCATGAGCCGAACTGAAATCATCCATGAGCAAAACTGAAATCAACCCTGGCGGCGGCCATGCGCAGGACCTCAGCAACGCGCCACGCGCCGGTAATGCAATCGAAGTGCGCGATCTTCGCCGCCGCTTCGGCCGCCAGCAGGTCCTCGACGGCGTTACGCTCGACTTTCCCGCCGGCCAGATCACGACGATCGTCGGCCCCAGCGGATCGGGCAAGACCGTTCTGCTCAAGCATATCAACCTGCTGCTGCGGCCCGACTCGGGCACGATTGTGTTCGACAACGTCGAAGTGACCAAGCTCGGCGCGACCGGTCTGGACGCGGTGCGCGAAAAATTCGGAATGCTCTTTCAGGCCGGCGCACTGTTCGACTCGATGTCGATATTCGACAACGTCGCCTTCCCGCTGGTGGAGAAAACCAGGCTCACTCGCGCCGAGATCGCCGAGCACGTGCATGAAACGCTCAAGGCGGTTGGGCTGGAAGGGATGGAAGCCAAGTTCCCCTCCGAGATGAGCGGCGGGATGCAGAAGCGCGCCGCGCTCGCGCGCGCACTGGTGCGGCGCCCGAAGATCCTCATGCTCGACGAGCCGACCACCGGCCTCGATCCGTCGCGGACCGGCGCGATTCACGAACTTATCCGGCGCACGCAGGAGAATTTTCAACTGACCGCCGTGATGGTCAGCCATGACGTGCCGGCGGTCTTCCAGGTTTCCGATCGCGTCGCGTTTCTCCATAATGGCCGCACTCATCTCAACGGCACGGTGGCCGAGGTGATGGCGGCCGATGACGACGTCTTCAAACGGTTTCTGGCGGGCAAGGCATCCGGCGAGGAGAATGAAACAGCCCTTGCGGGCTGAAACAAAGACCTATGTACGCAACTCGAACCACGCAGCTTATCGTCGGCATTTTCGCGATTCTCGGAATTATCGCGCTGGCGATTTTGTCGCTGTCGCTGGGCAAACTCACCCTGCTGCCCAAGCCCGGCTACACGCTGTACGCAAGTTTCGATAATATCTCGGGATTGAAGACCGGAGATCAGGTTCAACTGTCGGGCGTGCAGATCGGCAAGATTACGCAGATCGAGCTCAAGGACATGCGCGCGCGGATTGCGATGCGCGTTGACGACGGCGTGCCGATCGACAAGGATGCGATCGCGTCGATCAAGACCAGCGGAATAATCGGCGACAAGTTCGTGTCTATCGCGCTCGGCCCGAGCGACCTTATCCTCAAGGATGGCGACACGATTCGGCAAACCGAGTCGGCGTTTGTGCTCGAGGACGCCATCGGCCAACTGATCAACAACAGCGGCAGCAGCGGTGATTCCAAGGAAAAATCCTCAAACTCAGACAAGGAGCAGAAGCCTGGAAAATCGGAGAAATAACCGGGTGAAATATATGATGACGCCAACTTCCATCCAGCGAATCGTGCCGCGGCGCGCGATCGCGATGCTCACGGTGACGGCCGCACTCGTCGTCTGCCTTGCACCGTCGCGCTTTTTGGCGGCCGCCTGGGCCGACGATCCGATGTCCGTGGTGCAGACCACCGTCAACCAGGCGCTGGAGGTGCTGCGCGACGCTCAAACGCCGCTGGCCCAGCGCCAGGACAAGCTGCGCCAAATCGTGTCCGCGACCTTCGATTTCACCGAGATGGCCAAGTCGGCGCTCGGCTACCATTGGAAGCAGATCACCGCCGATCAGCAGCAGGAGTTCACCAAAGCGTTCGTCGCCTTCATCGAGGATTCCTACTTGAGCAAGGTTAACGACTACCGCGGTCAGCAAGTCTCCTTCCTCAGGATGACGACCGACGGGCCCCAGTACGCGGAGGTCAACACCGACATCGTGGAGCCGGAGGGCAAGGACCCGATCCATTTGAACTACCGGCTCGTGCAGGAGGGCGCCACCTGGAAGATCTACGATGTGACCGTGGACGCGATCAGTATCATCGCGAATTACCGCAACCAGTTTAATCGCGTGATGAACAATCAGGGCTACCCCACCCTGATCAGCGACTTAAAGAGTAAACAGGCGGCGCTTGCGGCAAGTCTGGCGAACCACTAGCACGTATGGATTCCTTGAGTCTGGACAGGTACCCTCTTAACCAAGATCTTGGGGCGACACCGCCATGGAGAGACAAATGACATCTGGTTCGAAACAAATCGAAAGGACAGGCGCGCGCTGGATGATACTCGCATCGTCGCTGCTCGCGGTCGTTTCGTTCGCGACCCCGGCCACGTGCCAGGGCGCCGCTCCGATGTCGCAGAACGCTGCCCCCCAATCGGCGGTCAATCCGTCCAATCAGCCGCCGGGCGAGAACAATCAGGGCGGCTACGCCGATCCGATGGCGCCAATCAATGAGCCGATGTTCACCTTCAACCTCAAGCTCGACGATTGGGTGGTGCGCCCTGTTGCCAGCGGATACGCCACCATCGCGCCGCAGCCGGTGCGTGAAAGCGTGAGCAGATTCTTTGACAACGCCCATGTCATCCCGCGTTTCGCCAACAACCTGTTTCAGCTCAAGCTGGCCGAGGCCGGTGACGAATTCGCCCGCTTTGGAATCAACACGACGCTCGGATTGGCCGGCTTCTTCGATCCCGCCGACCTTTGGTTTGGGCTCAAGAAGCATCCCAATGATTTCGGCCTCACCATTCGCTACTACGACATCCCGACCGGTCCGTACCTGATGCTGCCGTTTTTTGGACCTTCGACGATTGGCGACACGGTCGGCCTGGTCGCCGACGGTGCGATGAACCCGATCAGCTACTTCGTTCCGTTCTGGGTGGCGGTCACGGTGGCCACCGGGTCGGGCGCGGTTCAAGCGGTGAACTATCGTTCGCTGCATCTGAACCAGTTCGAGGAAGCCGATCGCTATGCGATCGATCTCTATGGCGCTGTTCAGGACGCGTACCTGCAGACGCGCGTGCACGACGTCAAAAAGCTCCACGACGAACAGTGGTAGGCGGCTCCGGATTCGTAACGCTTAGAGTGATTTGACGATTGGCGCGCCGCGGGACTGACCTCTCGCGGCGCGCTGCTTTTTTCAGCCGGCGTTGACGTGTTCCCACGCGTGGTACGAGCTGCGCACCAGCGGCCCTGACTCGACGTGATGGAACCCCATCGCCAGCGCGGCCGTCTTCAACTCCGCGAACTCCGCCGGTGCCACGTACCTGGCCACGGCAATGTGCTCCAGCGACGGCCGCAGATACTGCCCAAGCGTCAGGATGTCGCACCCTGTCCCGCGCAAATCGCGGATCACATCGAGCAGCTCGCCGTTGCTCTCGCCCAGCCCGAGCATCACGCCCGCCTTGGTGAACATCGGCTTGCCGAGCCGGCGCGCGAAGTCCCTCGCATGGCGGATGACCTCAAGCGATCGAGCGTAATTTCCGCCCGGCCGCACCGTGCGATAAAGACTCGGCACCGTTTCGATATTGTGGTTGTAGATATCGATTGGCGATTCCACCACCGTCTCGACGCTGGCGAATGATCCCTGGAAGTCCGGGACCAGCACTTCGACGCGCGCCGGCGCCGGCAGCGCCTTGATTGCATGCGCCGTGGCCGCGAAATGCGCCGCGCCGCCGTCGGGCAGATCGTCGCGATCGACCGAGGTGACCACGACATGTTGCAGTCCAAGGCGCGCCACCGCCTCCGCGATTCGCCGCGGTTCGTCGGAATCCAGCGGACGAACTTTGCCGTGCGCGACCGCGCAGTACGGACAATTGCGCGTGCACACGTCGCCCATCAGGATGAAGGTGGCGGTGCGATGCGAAAAGCATTCGCCGATGTTCGGGCAGCACGCCTCCTGGCAGACGGAATGCAGCTTGAGCCCGCCGAGGATCGCCTTGGTGCGAAAGTACTCGGGCGACACCGGTGCGCGAACTTTAATCCAGTCGGGATGCTTTCGTTCAGCCATTGCCAGCCATCAGGTGGTGAGGCGCCTGACCTGTCTGCGACGGACCGGCGAGAACTATTTCATCGTAGTGGAACACGCGGCGGAAACTCTCGCGCATCACCTCGGCGAACTGGCGGACCGACACCGCGCGATTCGTCAGCTCGCAGATTGAAGTCGTGCGGCATCCCTCGATACCGCAGGGCACGATCGAATCGAAGAAGCTGAGATCGGTGGATACGTTCAGCGCGAAGCCGTGCCAGGTGGTCCAGCGCCGGATGCCGACGCCGATCGACGCGATCTTGCGTGACCCAACCCACACTCCGGTCATCGCGTCGCGGCGGGCGGCGTCGATGCCGAATTTTGCGAGCGCGTCGATCATCGCCGCCTCGAGGTCTCGAAGATACTTCGTAACGTCGCGGTCGCGCCCTTCGAGTTTGAGAATCGGATAACCGATCGATTGTCCGGGGCCGTGATACGTTACCTGCCCGCCGCGCGAGACCCGCCGAATCGGCACGCTCGCCGGATTGCCCACGATGAACCGCTCGTCCGCGCCGCGGCCCAGCGTGAAGACATGCGGATGCTCCATCATCAGGAGCGTATCGCCGATCGTGCCGCCCAGCCGCGCCGCGAGCATCGCGGCCTGGATCGCAAGCGCGGCGTCGTAGTCAACCACGCCCAAATCGGCGACGGTGAGTGCTCCGCGCGCGTCCATCGTCAGAAGTCTATCGCTTCGCCGTCGGCGGCCAAAGCCGCTTGCATGATCGCCTCGGACATCGTGGGATGCGGATGCGCGGTCTTGCCGATTTCGGTCACGGTGGTCTCGAGCGTTTTGCCGAGCACGACTTCGGAAATGATGTCGGTGGCAGCGTGTCCGATTATCTGGCATCCGATCACTTCGCCGTACTGCCTGGTCGCGACGATTTTCACGAAGCCCGCGGTCTCGCCGATCGCAACCGCCTTGCCGATCGCGCGAAACGGAAACTTGCCGACCTTCACTTCGATGCCGCGCGCCTTTGCATCGGCTTCGCTGAGTCCCACCGTCGCAACTTCGGGCTCGCAGTAGATGCATCCGGGGATCGCGAGCAGGTCGAAGCCGGGTTCGCGCACGCCCGCCATGATTTCGACCGCGGCGATACCTTCGGCGCTGGCCTTGTGCGCGAGCAGCGGCGGGCGGACCACGTCGCCGATCGAGTAGATGCTCGGGACCGTGGTCTGGAACGAGTCGTTTATCTTGATGAAGCCGCCGCGTTCGAGCTCGACGCCAAGCTTTTCGAGTCCGATGTTCTGGCTGAGCGGGGTGCGGCCGACGGCGATCAGCACGACCTCGGCGTCGATGGATTTTTCGGCGCCATCGGCCGTTACCGCGACCGACCACAGATTGCCCTTGCGCGCCATCGACTTGTAGCCGTGTCCGAGCATCACGCTGACCCCGCGCTTGACGAACGCGCGGCGCAACTCCTCGGCGACTTCCGCGTCGAAGCCGGGGAGCATCTGCTTTTCCAGCTCGACGATCGTCACCTTGGCGCCGAACGCGCTGTAGAAATAGCCGAACTCGAGTCCGATTGCGCCGGCCCCTATCACGAGGACGCTCGCGGGCATCGTGTCCAGCACCAGCGCCTCCTTGCTGGTGACGACGCCGTCGCCGACCTTCATTCCCGGGAACAGTTTTTCGCCGGACCCGGCCGCTATCAGAATCCTCTCCCCTTCGAGTGCTGAAACCGCCGGCGCGGACTTGCCTTCGACTTGCGCAAGCGCCACGGAATGCGGGCCGGTGACGACCGCGGCGGCCTCGAAGTAATCGATTTTGTTTTTCTTGAGCAGGTAGAGCACGCCCTTGGAGAGCTTTTCGGCGGCGGCACGCGAGCGCGCGATCACTTTCTTGAAATCGAAACGGACCTCGCCGACCTCGATGCCGTGTTCCTTGGACGCGCCGCGAATCGTATCCATCGCAGCCGCGGAGTTCAGCAGCGCCTTCGACGGGATACATCCCCAGTTGAGGCATACGCCGCCGGGGTGGTCGCGCTCGATGACTGCGACGCGCATTTTGAGCTGGCTGGCGCGAATTGCGGCGACGTATCCGCCGGGTCCGGAGCCGATTACCACAAGGTCATAGCGTGAGTTTGCCAAGCTGAAGTCCTTCTTAGGCCTTACGCGTCGCGTGGCCCGATCATTCTCCGCATTAGAGCATCGAGTACGGATGGGTGCCATCGCGGGGAGAGGCGATGATCCGGGTCCTCCGCTTCGGTCGGGATGACGCAGGAGAGCTAGGATGCGCCGCGGGCTGACCTAACCCCTAGGGAAGCTCTGCACAGGTTGCTGCGCAGAGGTGACTGACAGAAGTGATCATGAGGATTGGGTTCAGCGAAGTGGCATCG
>NZ_JBEKFG010000084.1:0-14688 GCF_050013435.1 Binatus sp. (SeqCode)
CAACGGCAACGTCGAAGGGCTGATCGACAGCATGGTGCAGACGATGTACGCCGCGCCGGGCGTGGGTCTTGCCGCGCCGCAGGTCGGAGAATCGAAGCGGATAATCGTGCTCGACACCGACCATGAACAGCCCGGCAAGCATCTGCTCAAACTCATCAACCCGCGGGTCGTCGAAGCCGAGGGCAAGATTGTTTGGGAAGAGGGATGCCTGTCGGTGATCGATTACACTGCCGACGTGGAACGCGCCGCGCGCGTGCTGGTGCGCGCGTGGACGCCCGACGAGAAGGAGATTGAGATCGAAGCCGACGATCTGCTCGCGGTGGCATTGCAGCACGAGATCGATCATCTCGACGGCAAACTCTTCATCGACCGCATCAGCCGAATCAAACGCGAACTCTACAAGCGCAAACTGAAAAAGTTAATCAAGGAGGGCAAAGCCGACAACGTGCGCCCCTCCACGGTGCGGATCTAAAATCGCCGAGTCACTAAAGATTGTTTTCATGGGCACGCCGGCCTTGGCGGCCCGCATCCTGGAGCGGCTTGCAGCGGCTTCGGGAGCCAACTTCCGCGTGGCTGGAGTTGTCACGCGTCCCGACCAGCCGCGCGGGCGCGGGCTCGGCACAGAGCCGAGCGCGGTCGGCGCGCTCGCGGCGAAATATCAGATTCCGACGCTGAAGCCGGCCAAAATTCGGACGCCGGAATTTTTGAGCGAGCTGAAAGCATTCGCGCCCGATCTCCTGGTGGTGGCGGCTTACGGACGAATTCTGCCGGCGTCGATTCTCGACGCTGCGCGAATCGCGCCGATGAACGTGCACGCGTCGCTCCTGCCGCGCCATCGCGGCGCCGCCCCGATCGAAGGCGCGATCCTCGCGGGCGACGCCGAAACCGGAGTCACGATCATGCGGATCGTCGAGCGGATGGACGCCGGCCCGATGTATTTGCAGCGCAGCATTTCGATCGAATCGAGCGACACGCAAGGGACGCTGAAGGAAAAACTCGCCGAGCTTGGCGCGGACGCGATGCTCGAGGCGATCGATCTGGCTGCGCGCGGCGCGCTGGTCGAAACAGCGCAGGACGAAACGATCGCCACCTACACGGCGCCGGTCGAAAAGAAGGATGCGGTGATCGATTGGACGGCGAGCGCCGTGCAAATCGAGCGGATGACGCGCGCGTACGATCCGTGGCCGGTGGCGCGGACGCGTCTTGGCGGCGACGAAGTTCTCATCTGGCGCGCGGCGGTCTCGCACGAAGACGGAAGCATCGAGTCTCCCGGCACGATCGTCAGCGTGAAGCCCGGTCCCGTCGTCCAGTGCGGAACCGGACGACTGACGCTGCTCGAGGTGCAAGGGGCAGGGCGAAAGAGAATTTCCGCGGCTGATTTCATCCGCGGCAAACGCGTCGAAGCCGGCGCGCGATTCGGCACATGAGCGACGACCAGGCGAAAATACCGGCTGCCGAGCGATCGAGCTCGCGGACCGACGAGGGGCTCGCGTCGCGAATGGCGGCGGCCGAGATTCTGTATCGCGTCGATCAGGAGTCCGGTTACGCCGACGTTCTGCTGGGCGGGCGGCTGCCCGATTTCGCGCCGGCCGATCGCCGGCTGATCACGCGGCTGGTGCTCGGGACGCTCGCGTGGCGGGGACGCCTCGATTACGAGCTGGCGCATCTGACGGGACGCAAGCTCGAAGGGATTCAGCCCGCGGCGCTGGCGATCATGCGGATGGGGCTTTTTCAGCTTCGATTTCTTGACCGGATTCCGCAGCATGCGGTGGTGGACACCGCGGTGAGCATCGCCAAACGAATTCCGCAGGCGCGCGAAGCGTCGGGCTTCGTCAATGCCGTAATGCGCCGCGCGACGCGTGAGACGGCGCCGATGCCGGCGCGGGAGCGCAACGAGAAAAGTTATCTTGCCGTTGCGTATTCGCATCCACGCTGGATGGTCGAGCGATTCGTCGATTGGTTCGGCGTCGCCGATGCCGAGCGGCTGATGACGGCGAACAACGACGCCGCGCCCAACGTGATCAGGCTCAATCTCGCGCGCGGATCCCGCGCGGAGATAATCGAGAAACTGAGTGCCGACGGTTTCGAGATGGGCGTGCCCGGCCGCGCGCCCGAGACGATCGTGCTCAGCAGCGCGCCGCAGTTCGAGTCGCGCGCGTATCGCGACGGCCTGTTCCACGCGCAATCCGAGGCGTCGCAGATGGCCGCGCGAATGATTGCGCCGCGTACGGGCGCGACGGTCGTGGATTGTGCGGCGGCGCCGGGCGGCAAGGCGACCCATCTGGCGGAGATGGTGGGCGAACGCGGCCGAGTGATCGCGGTGGACCTCAATTTCAACGGACTCAGGAACGCGCGCGGTCTGGCGCACCGACTGAGGCATCGTAATGTCGAGTTTGTTTGCGCCGACCTGACGGCTGCGGTGCCGCTTGCGCCCTCGAGCTGCGAATCGGTGCTGCTGGACGCGCCGTGCACGGGAATCGGGACCTTGCGGGAGCATCCGGAGATCAAGTGGCGGCTCAAGCCGGGCGATCCGGCGCGAATGGCTGCGATACAATCGCGAATGCTCGAGAACGCGGCGGCGATCGTGCGTCGCGCAGGCGCGATCGTGTACTCGGTTTGCAGCATCGCGCCCGAAGAGGGCGAAGGCGTGGTCGATGGATTCCTCGCGCGCCACGGCGATTTCGAAATCGATCGCGCCGTCGCGGCTGACCGCGTGCTGAAAGACGTGATCGACGCGCGAGGATTCATGAAAACGCGGCCGGACGTCGGCGGACTGGACGGTTTTTTCGCCGCGCGCCTGGTTCGTAAATAGTTTGCACGCGCTGGAGATCGCGTAGGTGCTTTGCCTGCCGGCGGCAATGCGATAGCACTATCTGTGTTTGCGCCGACTTTCGGAGGAGATTCGCTGAAAAAAATCTTCAGACGTGAATCCCGTTGACAAAATAGCGCCGTCGATTCTGTCCGCTGACTTCGCGCGGCTCGGCGAAGAAATTCACGCGCTCGAAAAAGCGGGCGCCGACCTGATTCATTTCGACGTGATGGACGGGCACTTTGTGCCCAACATCTCGATTGGAATTCCGGTGCTGGAGTCGGTGCGCAGGATGACGAAGCTGCCGCTCGATGCGCACCTGATGATCTCGGAGCCGGCGCGATATGTCGAAGCATTTGTGAAGGCCGGCGCCGATTCAGTTTCGGTGCATTGCGAGGTTTGCCCCGACATCCCCGCGATGGCGAAGCGAATCCGCGGCCTCGGCGCGCGCGCGTCGATCGCAATCAATCCCGAGACCGACGCCGACCGGGTGCTTCCCTTCGCCGAGCATCTCGACATGATCCTCGTGATGAGCGTGCATCCGGGATTCGGCGGCCAGGGGTTTATTCCGGCCGCGCTGGACAAGTTGCGCCACGTCCGGCGCGAGTTGAAGCGGCGCGGACTCAGTATCGACGTCGAGATCGATGGCGGAGTGAAACTCGATAACATCGCGGACGTGAAGGCCGCCGGCGCCAATGTGTTCGTGTCGGGCTCGGGAATATTCGCCAAGCCCGACTATCGCAAGACTATCGGTGAGATGCGCGAGCTGATTGCGCGCACTCCTGCGGCGATCTAGGCAAGTGCATGCGATTTCGGCGGACTCGCGCGGGATCGCCCCGGATGCTATAACCACTCGTCTGTATTCTCCCGATCACGCTCAACCGGAGACGGGGTGTAGCTCAGCCTGGCCAGAGCACTGCGTTCGGGACGCAGGAGTCGCTGGTTCAAATCCAGTCACCCCGATTCTTTTCAGTGAATCTCCTCCGAAAAGCCAGACCTGACCAGCGATAGTGCTGCGGGTTTGCGACGAACACGATGATAATTGAAGCACTCCTGATAGTTGGCGCGTATCTCGTAGGCTCGATTCCGACCGGCGTGATCGTGGGCCGGATGCGCGGCTTCGATCCGCGCGCGGTCGGCTCCGGCAATATCGGGACATCCAACGTTGCGCGCGCAGGCGGTGCGAGCGCGGCGGCGATAACGTTCGGCGGCGACGTGCTGAAGGGCGCGATTCCGGTGATGGTGGCGCAGGCGGCGGGCTTTCCGATTGCGGTGATCGCGTGGGCAGGTCTGGCGGCGTTTGTCGGCTCGATTTGCTCGGTGTTTCTCGGCTTTCGCGGCGGCAAGGGCGTGGCTGCCGCGCTGGGAATCTGGCTCGCGATTGCGCCGATGGTGATTCTGGTCGCACTTGCGGTGTTCGGCGTCGTATTTGCGATTAGCCGAATCATGTCGCTGGCATCGATGGGCGCGGCGATCGCGCTGCCGCCGACGGCCGCTGCTCTGGGGTTGCCTCATCAGTACTTGCTGCTCGCGATCGTGATGACGGCGTTGGTCCTGTTTCGCCATCGCGAGAATATCCGGCGCCTATCGCGTGGCGAGGAGCCCAGGTTCCAGCCCAAGCGGAGCGACCGCACCGCCTCCAGTTAGTGCCTGTAGATTAATCGGACGCCCGCCAGTTAGGCATTGTGGAGGTTCCAGGAACGCCGCGCCGAGCGGTATCCATGACGCGGTAACGCGCATCGGCGGAAAATACCCGTTGGCATCGCGCTTGCGTCGAAGATTGCGCTGAATGTTGCCGGAATCCCGCTGGATGGACTAGGTATTTGTTGAAGCCGTCCTGACGCAGGCGCGAAACGGGGGGTCTTGAACCATCGGCATCCTAGGAGAATGGTTAAGAGAGGGTGCGGTGCGGAGGGCCGGCATATATCCCGCGCGGCCAGACTGAGAAGAGACCGAGAGGAGACTTATGAAGAAAGTTGAGGCGATCATCAAACCGTTCAAGCTCGACGAGGTCAAAGAGGCGTTGTCGAGTATCGGTGTGCAGGGTCTCACGGTCAGCGAGGTCAAGGGATTCGGCCGTCAGAAGGGGCATACCGAGTTGTACCGCGGTGCGGAGTACGTGGTGGACTTTCTGCCCAAGGTAAAGCTCGAGATAGTTGTCGCCGACGAGCTGGCGGCGCAGGTCGTCGAAACCATAGAGCGCGCGGCGCGAACCGGCAGAATCGGCGACGGGAAAATCTTCGTGATGCCGATGGAAGAGGTGGTGCGGATTCGCACCGGTGAGCGCGGCGCCAACGCGCTGTAGCTATCGCGCTGCGCGGCGAAGTTCCGGCGCCACCGTTGGGCAAGCGCAAGCGGGTCGCAATTCGCCGGATTGGGTGAAACCACCGCTTATTTGCTGGGGTTTTGACGAAAACGTTTCACGTGAAACGTTTTTAGTTCAGGAGAACGAAACGCGAATCGCCGGGCGCGGGCGCGGGCTCGCCGTCAGTTCACGTTGTCGCTTGGGACGAAGCCCTGCGTGCCCTTGAATGCGCCGTCGAGCACTTCGATCTGCGAGCCTTTGTCGTCGCTGTTGATGATTCGCACCGGAGTGTTGTTGTCGATCTGCTTGGTGGCGAATCCTTCGCCAAGTCCTCCGATCATCCCGCCGACTCCGCCTTGCTTTTTCAAATCGTTCAGTTTGGTGAACGTATTCTCGTCGGGAAAGACGGCGACGGTGCTTTCGCCGTTGTGCGCGACCAGCTTATGACCGCATCCCGCGATTGCCAGCGAAGCTGCAATCGTAAACGCGCAGATGACGAGCGTCGAAATTCGCATCGAAAATCCTCCTCGACTGCGAGCGCGACCGCGCCGGCCGCCTCATCCCATGGTCAGGACTTGTAGCACGAGCTTCGGGAAAGCGGCCATACGCCGCGTGCGCGCCGTTGCGAAAACGCCGCTTAAGCCCGCGGGGGCGCGCGCAAATCGCGGTGATATCCAGCAAATCATGAAAATTGCGGGGGATTAGGGCCCATGATAGGCTTCACCGTTCGCTCGGCGGGCAAACGCGCCCGCAGCGCTCCAGGAGGAACTTTTTGTTGTCCGCGGAAAACGCAGTGCCCGCGACCAAGCGCGCGGTCACGATGGAAAAACTGGTCAACCTGTGCAAGCGCCGTGGAATTGTTTTTCCAACGAGCGACATCTACGGGGGACTCGGATCCACCTTCGACTACGGCCCGCTGGGGGTCGAGCTCAAGCGCAACGTCAAGGAGGCGTGGTGGCGCGAGATGGTGCAGTACCGCAGCGACGTGCTCGGGCTGGACTCGGCGATTTTTCAGCATCCGCGCACCTGGGAAGCGTCGGGCCATCTGAAGAATTTCACCGACCCGCTGGTCGATTGCAAAAACTGCAAGCAGCGATTTCGCGCCGATCATGTCGAGGGCGACAAGTGCCCCGCATGCGGCGGCGAACTGACGCCGGCGCGCAACTTCAACCTGATGTTCAAAACCTTCATGGGTCCGGTCGAAGACACCGCGGCGGTTGTCTATCTGCGCCCGGAAACGGCGCAGGGAATTTTCTCGAACTTCGAGAACGTCGTCGATACGCAGCGCGTGAAGCTGCCGTTCGGCGTCGCGCAGCAGGGCAAGTCGTTCCGCAACGAAATCACCACCGAGAATTTCATTTTTCGCACCCGCGAGTTCGAGCAGATGGAGATGGAGTTCTTCGTTCGTCCCGATCGCGCGGAAGAAGAAAAGTGGTATCGCTACTGGGTCGATTTCCGATTCAACTGGCACGTCAAATTCGGAATCAAGCGCGAGCATCTGCGCGCCCGCGAACACGCGACCGATGAATTGTCGCATTATTCCAGCGGCACCACCGACATCGAGTTCCTGTATCCGTTCGGATGGGGCGAGTTGGAGGGCGTGGCCAAGCGCGGCAGCTACGACCTCGATCAACACGCGAAGTTCAGCGGCAAGGACCTGACTTATTTCGACGAGGACAGCAAGACACGCTTTCGGCCGTGGGTGATCGAGCCTGCGCTGGGGGTGGATCGCGCGATGCTCGCGTTCATGCTCGACGCGTATGACGAGGACGTGGTCGATAACGAGGAGCGAATCGTGCTGCGGCTCGATCCGCGCCTCGCGCCGATCAAGGTTGCGGTCTATCCGCTGCTGCGCAAGGCGGGACAGCCCGAGAAAGCAATCGCGGTGCGCGACGCGCTGAAGCGTCATTTCACGGTCGCATACGATCAAGCGGGTTCGATCGGCCGGCGCTATCGCCGCCAGGATGAAGTCGGCACGCCCTACGGCGTGACGATCGATCATCAGACGATGGAAGACGACACGGTGACGCTACGCGATCGCGACTCGATGGCGCAGGATCGGGTGCCGATAGCGAGGCTGGTCGAAGTGATCAGCGATCGAATAGGCTGGACGCGCCCGGCGGCTGCGGAGCCGGCATAACTTTCAAAATTTTTCCGCACGATATGATGCGGAGACGGGAGACACAGGTTCACATGGGTCGTATTCATCCTGAGATCTACTTTTTCGGTGCGGGCGCGGCGGAAGGACGCTCGAAGATGCGCAATCTGCTGGGCGGCAAGGGCGCGAACCTGGCCGAGATGGCGCGGCTCAAGCTGCCGGTCCCGCCCGGATTCACGATCTCGACGAAGGTCTGCAACCACTTTTACGATCACGGCCACAAGTACCCGAGCCGGCTCACCGAAGGCGTGGCGAAGAGTGTGGCGCGAATCGAGAAGGCACTCGGGCGCAAGTTCGGCGACGCGAAGAATCCGTTGCTGGTGTCGGTGCGGTCGGGCGCGCGGGTTTCGATGCCGGGAATGATGGACACGGTGCTGAACCTCGGGCTTACCGACGAGACGATGAAGGGACTGGCGGAAATCAGCGGCAACCCGCGCTTCGCGTGGGACTCGTACCGGCGGTTTTGCCAGATGTTCGGCGACGTCGTGCTCAAGCTGAAGCCGGAGAATAAGAACGATCCCGATCCGTTCGAGGAAATTATCGATCGCAAGAAGGCGGCGCGCGGCGTCAAGAACGACACCGACCTGAAGGTCGATGACTTGCGGGAACTGGTTGGCGAGTTCCGGGCGCTGATTCGTTCGCGGGTCGGCCGCGACATCCCGCAGGATCCGCACGAACAACTGTGGATGGCGATCGGCGCGGTGTTTGACTCGTGGCACAACGATCGCGCGATCACGTACCGGCGAATCAACAACATCCCGGGCGATTGGGGCACCGCGGTCACGGTGCAGTCGATGGTGTTCGGCAACCTGGGCGACGATTGCGCAACCGGGGTCGCATTCACGCGCGATCCCGGCACCGGTGAAAAAGGAATCTACGGCGAGTATCTGCCCAACGCGCAGGGCGAGGACGTCGTCGCCGGCATCCGCACCCCAAAGCAGATCAGCCTGAAGGCGGGGCGCCAATGGGCCGAGCGCGGGGGAATCAGCGAGGCCGAGCGCGCGGCGCAATACTCAACGCTCGAGGAAAGCTTTCCCGACGTTTACAAACAATTCCTCAAAATCTCGGCGCAGCTCGAAAAGCATTTTTGCGATACGCAGGACATGGAATTCACCATCGAGCGCAATCGGCTGTTCATGCTTCAGACCCGCAACGGCAAGCGCACGGCGCAAGCCGCAGTGCGAATCGCGGTGGATATGGCCGACGAGAAGCTGATCGATCGCAAGACGGCGCTGAAGCGCGTCGAGCCCGAGCAACTCGAGCAGTTTCTGCATCCGCGGCTGGACCCGTCGAGCAAAAAACACGTGATCGCGCGCGGACTGCCCGCGTCGCCGGGAGCGGTCAACGGCGAAGTGGTGTTCTCGGCCGATGAAGCAGTCGCCGTGGCGGCGTCGGGCCGCAAAGTAATCCTGGTGCGGGTGGAGACCTCGCCCGAAGACATCCACGGGATGCAGGTGGCCGAAGGAATCCTCACCGCACGCGGCGGGATGACCAGTCACGCGGCCGTGGTCGCACGCGGGATGGGCAAGTCGTGCGTGGCGGGAGTCTCGGCGCTGGAAATCGACTACGGCGCCGGCACGCTGTCGGCCAACGGCACGGTAGTTCGTCGCGGCGAGTACATCACGCTCGATGGAGCATCAGGCGAAGTGATCGAGGGCCGGGTGCCGACGGTCGATCCCGAGATGCCGCCCTACTTCAAGAAATTTTTGTCGTGGGCGGACGCGGTACGCAAGTTGGGAGTGCGCGCCAACGCCGACACTCCCAACGACGCCAAGATCGCGCGCGAGTTTGGCGCCGAGGGAATCGGGCTGTGCCGCACCGAACATATGTTTTTCAATCCCGAGCGAATCTCGGCGGTGCGCGAAATGATCATGGCCGAGAACCCGCAGCAGCGCGGGCGCGCGCTTAAAAAGATCCTGCCGATGCAGCGCGAGGATTTCGTCGGAATCCTGAAAGCGATGGCGGGATTGCCGGTCACGATCCGTTTGCTGGATCCGCCGTTGCACGAATTTCTTCCGCATGCCGACAGCGAGCTGCGCGACCTGGCCGCCAAAATCGGCACCACGCTCGAGCATTTGAAGCAGGTGCGCGAGAGCTTGTTCGAGGTCAATCCGATGCTGGGGCATCGCGGCTCGCGGCTGGGAATCAGCTTCCCCGAGATTTACCAGGCGCAGGCGCGCGCGATTCTCGAGGCGGCGTGCGAGCTGCGCAAGCAAGGCGTCAAGGCGATGCCCGAAATCATGCTGCCGCTGATCGGCGAGCGCAAGGAATTCGACATTTTGGCGGCGCAGATTCGCGAAGTGGCGGCGGCGGTGTTCAAGGAACGCGGCATCAAGGTGCCATTCACGGTCGGCACGATGATCGAGGTGCCGCGCGCGTGCGTGGTTGCGGATCAGATCGGCGCGGTCGCGGAATTCTTTTCATTCGGGACCAACGATCTGACGCAGATGACGTACGGAATCTCGCGCGATGACTCTGGGAAATTCCTCCCCGACTACATTCGAACCGGAGTTTACAAGAAGGACCCGTTCGCGGAGCTCGATCCGGTCGGAGTCGGCGAGTTGATGCGAATCGCGATCGAGCGCGGGCGCAAGGCGAACCGGAAATTGAAGATCGGGATTTGCGGCGAGCATGGCGGCGATCCCGCCAGCGTCAAGCTGTGCCATCGCCTCGGGCTGGACTACGTGTCGTGCTCGCCGTATCGGATTCCGGTCGCGCGGCTGGCGGCGGCGCAGGCGGCGATCGAGGCCTCGCAGAAGAAAGCGGCCTTCAAGGACGTCTAGGCAGGGCTGACCCCTGCACCCAGTATTAAGGCCGCCCGCCGTTGGCGGGCGCGGCCCCTGCCAAGGGTTTAATACTGTTCTGCCGTCGCCACGGGCAGGGGTGACCCCTACACCGCAGGGCTGAGCCCTGCACTCAGTATTCAGGCCGCGCTCCGTTGTCGCGCGCGGTCACTGCCTCAGGCGTGCGGGCTTCCCCGGTTAGAATCGGTTATCGGGAAGGATGAGATGCGGCTGCTCTTTGTGTCATCCGGAGCGCAGCGAAGGATCTCGCGCGGCGGGGCGGGAAATCAGGCGAAGTAATCTTCGACGCGGATGGCGGGGATATCGAGCTGGTAAACGTGGGTGTCGCGCAGGACCTTGAGATTGATGTTCTCGCCGGGCCGATGGTTGCGGAGCGCCTCGTAGAGAACGCGGCGGCTGTCCACGTCGGTGTCATCGATCGAAATAACCAGGTCGCCCTGTTGCAGGCCGGCTTTTTGACCCGGACCGCCGGGCATCACGCCCGCGATCACAACGTGGTCGCGCAGCGTGTATGAGAGCACGCCGAGCCAGGCGCGCGGTGCGGCGGTAGTGCGCCGGCCATGCTTGATCAACTCATCGCGGATGGCGAGGAAACATTCGCCCGGCACGCCAAGAATCGCGCGGCTCAGGTCGGCGAAGTTCAGGTATGAAACGGCCACCACTTGCGCCTGAAGATTGCAGATCGGTCCGCCGCTCATCCCGATATTGAGCGACGAGGCGGTGACGCAGACGCACTTGTCGAGCACGAATTCCCAGACCGCGTCGAAGGGACCGAGATACGTGATGATGCCGCAATCAGCGCATCGCTTCTCGCCGCCGAGACTCGAGACCGTGAACGCCTCCTGCCCGACGACGCATTTTTCCGACGACACGACTTCCACGCAGGCGGTTTTGCCGCGATCGATCTTCAGCAGGCCGAGTCCGGTGCTGTAATCCTTGCCGACGATCGTTGCCTCGAGTTGTTCGCCCCCGGGCATCGTGACGATCACGTTTTTCGCGCCGAGCAAGAGGTAGTGAACCGTGAGGATCAGTCCGTCGGGGCTGATGACAGTGCCGGTGCCGCGGCGATCGGTGCCCAGGCCAATCGCAGTCGAGACATGCGTCGATGGAATATGCGAGTGAACGCCAACGGTGGCGCGGAGAACTTTTTCCAGCAGAAATACCGGCGCGTTCACGTGGATGTCCCGCGAATTAGGCTAGGACCGTGGACCTGTCGTTACAAGCGCGACCGTCAAGCCGCGTGTGGCAAAAAAAGAGGCGGTCCCTGACGAGACCGCCCCAGTTGAGAAAGTCGAAGGGTTTTACTTCGCGCTCTTCACCGGCGCGTCGGGCATCGCAGTTTCATTGGCGCGAATCGAGAGCGTTTGCAGCGCCTCGCCGAGATCGAGCTCGCTGTATTTCTGATTCGAATACAAATCGTCGAGCCGCTTGACCGCCTGATTCGCAGTCACCTGGCCCATCGAGAGCTGTCCCGAGAGCTGATGGATAATGCGACGGGCGCCTTTCCAATGAAAGAGATCGGCGGCGGAATTGAGGACGTCGAGTTTGCCGACGCTCACCCGCATCGCATCGGAATAGCCGTTGACGTAACCGTCCTTGGCGGCGCCATTGAGGTGGCTCCAGAAATTGCCATTGTGGCTCACGTTGGACGAAGCGAAAGCAACAGCCCAGCTCGCAACAAAGCCGATCATCAGGCCGGCGGCGAATTTCTTCATTTCGCGATGCTTCTCCCCTATTCGAAGGTCACTTATTTACCAAAAATACGTCGCAAGCGCAAAATTGGTCACATCCCAATTGCGGTAACGTTGGACGGCATTGACTAATTAAAGCGCTATAACCTGCCGAAAGCCTCGCCTGCCCGGTCCTTTGACCGCCGCCGAGGCATTCCCCGCCTCCCACAACAAGCCGGAGTCTAGAACAATCCAGGGGCCACGTAAATACGGCATTTTCGCTCTCAAAGGGGACGCCGCAGACCCGCAGGATTGAATGGGCGCGCGCGGCGGTGGCATGATCATCCTCCGTCGGCCCGCGGCGCGAACCCGATGTCCATCTACGAGCAGGTCCTCACGTTTATCCACAGGCCCGAGCCTGAATCGTTCCAGCGGCTTGCGCTGGAGGTTTTTCGGTATCAATTCGAGGCGGTCGGCGCATATCGGCGCTACTGCCAGCAGGGTGGCGTCGATCCTGGCGCGATGCGGACCGTGGACGATATCCCGGCGGTCAGCAATGTCGCATTCAAGTATGCCGAGCTTGCGATGGAGGGAGCCGCGCGGTCGGCGCAAGCAGCCATTTTTCTCACCAGCGGAACCACGCAGGGGCGGGAACGCCGCGGACGCCATATTGTTGCGCAGCCCGAGATTTATCGCGCCTCGGCGATCGCTCATCTGCGTACGATGCTGTTCCCCGACGCTCGTCGAATGGCGATTCTCGCGATGCATCCGACTGCGGACGTGATGCCGGAGTCGTCGCTGGCGGCGATGATTAGCTGGTGTATCGAAGAATTCGGGACGCGCACGCATCTGGCGGCCGCATCGCGCGACCGTATCGATATCAAGGCGGCGACCGGGTTTCTTGCCGACGCCCAGGCACGGCGCGAACCGGTCTGTATCCTTGGGACGACGGCGGCATTCGCGGCGCTGTTTTCCGGGCTTCGCAGCAGCGGTGTGAAACTTCGGCTCGCTCCGGGTTCGCGAATGATGGACACCGGCGGGGCGAAAGGGCAGGCCGTCCCGATGCAAGCCGCGGAGGTGATCGCGCAGGCCGGCGAATTGCTCGCGATCGCGCCCGCGATGGTTGTCAACGAATATGGGATGACAGAATTGTGCTCGCAGCTTTACGACGCGACGCCGTTCAATTACCCCGGCCTGTCGAATACGCAAGAGCATAGGGCAGACCGGTTCAAAATTCCGCCGCCATGGATGCGCGTGACGGCGCGGGATCCGGTCACGTTGCGGCCGATGCCGGATGGGGAGACCGGACTGCTGACGTTCTTCGATCTGGCCAACGTTGGCTCGGTGTCCGCCGTCATGACGGAAGACCTGGGGTCGGTCGAGCGCGGCCGGGTTCGCGTGCTCGGCAGAGCGACGGGCCGAGAGGCTCGCGGCTGCGCGCTGGCGATTGGGCAATTCTCCGCGACTGAAGCAGCGCGCATGACGCCGGCGACCCCCGAGCGCGTGGAGGCTCCGCGATGAGCGTGGCTACGGCGTCGAGCCAAGCGCAGGCGCGCGTCCCAAGCCCCGGCACGGCCGGACACGATTCATCGCGGCTGGTCGAATCGGATATCGCATCGGCAGCCGCGCGCGTGCGTGGAGCAGAAAGCATCAACCCCGGCGCGGATCGAATGGCCGAGGCATTGGCGCGCGCGTTCGAACTCTGGCGCGATCGGGATTACGCGCGCCGGCGCGAAGCGATCGCCGCAATCGCGCGCGCGGCGGGGTATTCCGTCGCGATGCTCGAAAGCTCGATCGACGCGCTGCTGAAACCATTCACAATCGAAGCGTTGAAGTCTTTGGCCGCGCGGATTGCGTCGAGTGGCGGGGTCGACAGGCCAAGAACGGTTGGATTCATCGCCGCGGGCAATGTTGCCGGCGCCGGGATGCATGAGATCGCGATTGCGCTGGTGGCAGGCGCCGGGGTGGTGGTCAAAACCGCCTCGGCCGAGCCGATATTTTTCGCGGAGTTTGCGCGCACGCTGGCCGAGATCGATCGTGCCGCCGCCGCGCGCATCGAGGTCTTCCACTGGAGCCGCGCGCGCGCCGATCTGACCGCGGCGTTGATTGCGAATTGCCAGCGGGTGGTGGCGTACGGCGACGACCTGACGATCGAGTCGCTTCACAATCGACGCAATGTGATCGGATTCGGCAGCCGGGTCAGCGCCGCCGTGGTCGCGCCCGGTGTTACCGATTCGCCGCGTATCGACACGGTCGCGGAGCGGCTCGCGCGCGATGTCGTATTGTTCGAGCAACTGGGCTGCCTGTCGCTCCACCAGGTGTTCGTGGTCAGTCATACCGGCGCCGCAGCGCGCGACCTGGCGATCCGAATGTCGGCGGCGCTCGAACGCATGGGGAAATCGATGCCGCCGGCTAAAATCCCATCGCGCGACGCCGTCGAAATACGCGCAGTGCGGGAGCGCGCGCGCTGGCGGCGGATTGCGGGCGAGCCGGTCGAGCTGTTTGAGGGAGACCGGCTTGAATGGACGGTGGTCTTCGAGCCGAGTCCGGCGCGGGATGACTCCTTCAATGTTTCGCCGGGGTTCAGGACGGTGTACGTGACCGGAGTGCGCGATCTCGGGGAATTTCGCGATTGCATCGCTGCTGTATCGGGACGGATTGAAGCGATGGCGGTCGCCGGCGATGAATCGGAAGCCGCCGAAATAGGTGCAACCGTCGAATCGATCGGGATACCGTATGTGTGCGCACCCGGCGAGATGCAATCGCCGCCGCTTGATTGGCGCCACGGTGGAGGCCGGTTCTTCGATATGATGGTTGGAGCGCGATGAGTGAGCTTGGCGACTTCTTCCGCCAGAATCTGGCGCAGACTTCCGACGCACCGATCGGGCTGGAGATATCGCGCGCCGAGGGTTCGTGGCTGGTCGCGTCGGACGGGCGGCGCT
>NZ_JBEKFG010000085.1:0-14639 GCF_050013435.1 Binatus sp. (SeqCode)
CCAGCCGTGCCAACGGGCAGGGGCCGCGCCCGACAACGGCGGGCGGCCTTAATACTGGGTGCAGGGGTCACCCCTGCCGCGCGACAACGGAGCGCGGCGCTGGCCGTAATGCTGTCGAGCGTCTAAAGTGGCGGGCGTAAAGGTCCTGAATTCAAGGAGCATCAGACATGCGGCCAATCAAATTCAATGTTGGGCTTCCTAATGGCGACCCGGCTGCCACTTTGGCTACTGCGCGGCGCGCCGAGGAGTTGGGATACTATTCGGTTTCGATCGACGATCACTTCTTCATGCGCGGGCTGATGGCCGACCCGCGGGCACCGCATTGTGAATGCTTCACGATGCTCAGCGCAGTCGCGGCAGTCACCAAGCGCGTCAAGATGCTGCCGCTGGTCACCTCGATGTCCTATCGCAACCCCGCACTGCTGGCGAAGACGATGGCGTCGATCGACAACTTGAGCGGCGGACGCTTTATCGCGGGGCTCGGCGCCGGCTGGTTCAGGGAAGAATACGACGCCTACAACTTTCCGTATCCGTCCAACGCCGAACGAATCGAGCAGATGGGGGACGGAATCAAGCTGCTCAAGGCGATGTGGACGCAAGACGAGCCGACTTATCATGGGCCGTACTTCAAGATCGACAAGGCCTACTGCGACCCCAAGCCGGTGCAGCGGCCGTATCCGCCGATCCTGATTGGCGGAGGCGGCAAGCGCATACTGGAAATCGCGGCACATGAGGCCGACATCCTGAATCTGAACCCGCCGATAACCAAGGGCTACGTCGATATCGTCGAAGCGCTCAAGTTCGATCGGGCCAAGGTCCTCAAGCGGATCGAGATGATTCGCGGCTTCCTGAAAGCCGCGGGACGCGCGGCGGACGCGCTCGAACTCTCAGGCGGAGGATTTGTACTGATGGCCAAGGATCGCGCCACGGCCGATGCGATGGCGGCGGGGACTGCGCAGACGCTTGGAATCGAAGATAACGCAAGCGTGCGCACGTCGCTTCAGATCCTGATCGGCACCCCCGACGACGTCAAGCGCGAACTCGCCGCTCGTATCGAGAAGTTCGGCATGACGTACTTCTTCCTGAACTTCATGATGCCCGACACAATCGAGATGTTCGCGAAGGAAGTGATGCCCGCGTTCGCTCACTGAGCCGTGGCAGGGAATGTGAAACCCATCCTGGGTTTCACACTTCCTTGGGCAGGGGTAACCCCTGCACCCAGTGTTAGGGCCGCCCGCCGTTGGCGGGCGCGGCCCCTGCGCCCGCATTGAGAAGACGCTAAAATCTGCGCGGCGCATCTTTTCGCGACTACGCGATGGAAGAGCCTGTGCGCTCTTTTTTTTGTGTCACTCCGGAGCGCTTCTGGACAGCTCCGCTTCCTCCAGCCGAAGCCCTGAGTGCTGCCGAAGGGGAAGAGTCCCGGTTCCTTCCCCGCCCGTTATTTCACGGGAGGTGCCACAGACACGCGGAGGCCGGCCGCCTGGCGGTCGGTAGGTGAGGGTTCTGCGAGCGCATCGCAAAGCCCCGCCTGCTCACTTTTTGTTGTCGTCGTTTACATACTAAAAGGCTTTGAGGCGAGGATCCTCGGTGGACACGCAAAGGGCTCCGGCCTGCACCTGAGTGACCATCCTGGCTGCCTCACATTTTTCCGCATTGTCGAATGACTGCTGATTCGTCCACCTGGTAAGCGGGGCGGCATTATCGGCACGTGGCGGGCCGACCCACCAGGTCCTGGTCTGCGGCGGCGCCATCAAATACCAGCCCATCAGCGCCAGAGCGACGGCAGTGTGTCGTAGATTCAAAGTTTCACCTGTCCTTGTAAAAGCGATCAAACGCGGGAGTGACCAATCGAAGGTAGCCCGATCAGTGTCGCCCTGTTCAGTAAGCATCGCAAGCGGCAAGCCCGGTGTTTTCGGTAGTGACAAGCACCAAAATATGATTCCGGGGTGTTTTCGGTAGCGATAAGCAGCAGAATATGATTTCCGGGGGTAAGCGAATTTATTTTTCGTCAGGAGAAGGAAATTGAACAAGACCGCCGGCGAATACCATTTCACGCGACTCGAGACGGTTGTCTTCGGCGTCGGCAAGGCCGAATCACTCGGACGCGAGCTCGCGCGGCGCGGAGCGAAACGAGCGCTAATCGTGACCGGCAAAACGCTCGGCCATTCGAAACTGCTCGACAAGGTCAAGAACGCGGCCGGTCCCGCAATCGCGGGCGTGTTCGCCGGCGCCGCTCAGCACGTACCGTCGCATACCGTCACGGAACTGGTGGCAGAGGCGCGACGCGTCGGCGCCGATGCGATAGTGAGTTTCGGCGGCGGCAGCCCGATCGACACCGTGAAAAACGCGGCGTGGCAGTTGATGGGCGGCCGCGCCGGCTCGCGCATCGTGGATTTCAACGCGGCGACGACAGAGACGGCGGGCGCGCGCGAGATTCTGCATATCGCGATGCCGACCACGTTGTCGGCCGGCGAGTTCACGCCGGGGGGCGGCGTCACCGACGAATCGACCAGGGTGAAGGGCGGAGTTGCCGACCCGCGCCTGCAGGCCCGGGTGGTCATCCTCGATCCGGCGCTGACGGTCGAAACGCCGGCCTGGCTGTGGGCCTCGACCGGGATGCGCGCGCTCGATCACGCGGTCGAGGGCTCGTACTCGACGCGCCATCAGCTGGTCACCGACACGCTCGCGGCGCGCGCGATCGCGCTCCTGACGGAGCATTTGTTGCCGTCACTGCAAACCGACGGCGATGACGAACTCGAGCATCGCATGCAATGCCAGCTCGCCGCGTGGCTTTCGATTTTCGGCATGTCGAACACTCGCAGCGGAATCTCGCACGCCTTGGGGCATCAGATCGGGCCAATGTGGGACGTCCCGCACGGCGTCACGTCATGCATCACGCTCCCGCACGTGATGCGCTTCATGGCCGAGGTCGCCGCCGATCGCTTCGGGCCGATCACGGAAGGATTCGGGGTGCGCTTCGACGCGCGCAATCCACGCTCGGCGGCGGTGGAATGCGCCGATCGCGCGGCGAAGTTCATCGGCAAGTTCGAGGTGCCGACGCGGCTGCGGGACGTGGGTGTGCCGCGCGGGGAAATTTCGCGAATCGCGGGGACGGTGCTCGAAGAGGTGAAGCGGGCCAACACGGTGGGCGCCGAGGTGACGCTGGAGCAGTTGATCGCGATTCTCGACGCCGCGTATTGAATGCGGCGGGTCGGCGCGCGCGCGGGCTACCAGAAGCGGACGCGGCCGGTATCGACGTGAACGAATCCGGTGCGCGGGTAGTAGCCGACTCCGCCGGCCTGCTGCGCCAACGCGGCGCCGCGAAGCTGAGCGAGGCTCCGTCCCGGCACGGTGATATCGATCGCCTTGCCTTCGAGATGGAGGCTGTGGACGGCGACGCCCTCGCTGTTGGCATGGAGCATCGCATTGGTCACCGGCGAGCGGTATCCGGAAATCACCTGGAACGGCTCGGCGGTGCTCAGCCGATGCCGGATTCGCACCAGCAGATCGAGGAGCGTGGGATCGATCGGCTTCACTTCGTTGGCGCGGAAATCGCGCAGGATATAGTTGATGCGATCGAGTTCGCCGGGAAGGTAGTGACCGTCCTGCCAGTAGGTGGTGGTCAGACTTTCGCCGGTGTGCAGAGCGTAGAATTTGAGCGAGCGGTGCCGAAGCTGAACAGTGGTGCGCGCTATCGCGACCGCAGGCACAACCAGTTGTGCAGCGGCCAAGGCGCTAATGCGGAGGAAGCGCCGCCGCGATAAGTCCGCGCGATGCCCCCCTTGCGACTGTGCGTGTTCGCTCACTTGTCGTCGCCGCGATCGGATCTGCTGGCGTTCCCCCCGCGCGTTCTGACTTGAGCGTCACGTCGCGCGCGATTCCTTCCTGGTCGTTTACTACTTCCCCGGCACGGAACCAGTCTATTAGGTTATCAATCCCGCCGGCCTGCGCAAGAGCCCGCATCGCGTCGATTCCGCCGGTGCCCTTGCGGTAAATGTCCCGTTCGCTCTCGAGGAAAATCCGCCCGTCGTCCAGCCGCGCCAGCATCAGAGGCAAGTAGAAGATTTCGCCGCGGTCGTTCAGATCGACGGCGTTGAACAGCGCTTCTATATCGTCGGGATGCAACCGGACGCATCCATGGGTTCGGTAGCTGTAAACGCTGATGGGATGATTGGTGCCATGAATCCCGATCACCGGGAAACTCAGTCCGATCCAGTATTTGCCGAGCGGATTGTCGGGTCCGGGCTCGACCTCGTCGACGACCTCCCTGCCCTGCGCTTCCTCTTCGCGCTGAATCGACGCCGGCACGCGCCAGGTCGGATCTTCGCGCATCTGGATCACCTTGAACGCGCCGATCGGGGTCCGCCACTGCATCCCCGGTTGCCCGATCGCGATCGGATACGCCCCGCTCAACCGGCCACTCTCGAAATGAAAGAGCATCCGCTGCGGCAGGTTGATCTCGATCAAATCGGATCCTTCGACGGGGACGATATGACGATCGTCGATATGGATGATGTCGCCGGCGTGCAACCGGTCGGTAACCTGCTTGCCGTTGTCGCGGGCCAATATCGTGGGGCTCTCACCGAATCGCGAACCGATACTGGTAAAGGAGTTGCCATCGGCGACGATGAAATCGAATTCTCCACCTGCGATCCGATGCGCAATCGGCGGGAGCGTCGCGATCGGCTCGGCGGAGGCCGCCGCGGCAGGGGGCGGCTTTGGGTCCGATGAAGGAGCAGGCGCGGCAGTTGGATTCGCGTCGGGCGAAAGCGATGAGCTGGGGCCGGTCGCGGTGAGCGCGACAAAAAGGAATGCCACGACGATTGCGCAACTCAGCGTTCGAATGGAAGTCGTCACACCTCAATGGTGACGACTATTGGAAACCAAAGCTAAAGCAGTTCGTGCGCAACGGGTCTTATGGGGACTGTAAAGTCGCAAATCGAACGCAGCTCGCCGTCAAGTGAGCGCGGGCAGAGATCTGCGCCGTCTATTTTTTTACTTTCTTGAGCGCCTGATCGACCCCGGGCATCCGGCTGGGAAGCTCCTTGCCTTCCAGCTTGGCGATTACACTGCCGATGCCGAGCACCATGTGATGCGAATGGGCGTTGCGAATCGCGGTGCTAAAGCCCATCGCGTCCTGCGCGGAATTGACCGCCCACTTGACCATGCGGAGCGTGAAGCGGTCGCTCTCGGCGATTCGATTCGCGAGCGCCATGGTTTCAGCCTCGAGCTCGGCGCGCGGCACGACCATATTGACGAAGCCGAGGCGGCAGGCCTCGTCGGCGTCGACGAAGCGGCTCTGGAAGAGGATTTCCTTGGCCTTGCGCGGGGGCATATCCCACGGGATCGAGAAATACTGCAAGAGCGCGGGCAGAAACTTGGCGTCGTCGGAAGCCACGATGAGGTCCATCGCGGCCGCGAACATCCATCCGCCGAAGATACACAGGCCCTGCACCTGCGCGATGGTGGGCTTGTCGAGATCGCGCCATCGCAGCGTGTTGTCGAGGAACATCTGGCGCGAGCGGGCATACTCGCCGCGCACGCTCTTGGGAAACGGGCGGCGCTGCTGGTCCTCTTTTTCTTCGGGCGTGCCGAGGTCGTGGCCGGAGCAGAAATTATCGCCGGCGCCGGAGAGAATGATGACGCGGACGTCGTCGTCGGCGTTGGCGGTGGCGAAGGCGTCGTCCATTTCCTCGAGCAATCGGCGCGACTGCGCGTTTCGGTAGCGCGGACGGTTGAGGATGACCCTGGCGACGCGGTCGTGCTTCTCGTAGAGAACTGTTTTTTCTTCCATGAGCATCCCGTCCCGATTCGGTTGGATAGTCGCCGCTGCCGGCGCCATCGCGATGTTACCTCAAGCGGCGGCGGATGGGGCAACGATTTCGCGATCTGACGGGGGGTGCAGCGCCTTTTTTTGGATGCGCCGCCGTGCCAGCATCGGAGGGTATGAACGCGCTGCGCATTTTGCTGATCGAGGACGAGGCTCGGCTGGCCAATGCGGTCAAGCAGGGACTCGTAGAGGAAGACTTCTCGGTCGAAATCGCCGGGAGTGCGGAGGCGGCGGGACCGATAATCACGCGCGGCGCGCTCGATCTGATCGTCCTGGACCTTGGGTTGCCGGGGAAAAGCGGCCTGGAGCTGCTGCGCGAGATGCGCGCGGGCGGGGTTCAGACGCCGGTGTTGATCCTGACCGCGCGCGGATTGCTCGAAGAACGCGTGGCCGGACTCGACAGCGGGGGCGACGACTATCTGACCAAGCCGTTCGCGTTTGCCGAGCTGGTGGCGAGAATCAAGGCGCTGGCGCGGCGTCCGCGCGCGCAAGCATCGACGGTTCTCAAAGTCGGCGAGCTGGAATTCGACACCGTCAAGCGGCGGGCGAAAATCGGCGAGCAAACTCTGAACCTGTCGCCGAAGGAAAAGATGCTGCTCGAGTTGCTGATGCGAAACGCCGGACAGGTGGTAACGCGCGACATGATCGCGGAGACGGTTTGGGATTCGAATTACAACTCGCTGACCAACCTGATCGAAGTATTCGTCAATCGGCTGCGCCAGAAGGTCGACCCGGGCGCCGATCGTTCGCTGATAGTCACCGTGCGCGGGGTCGGATACACGATGCGCGCGGAATGACGCCGCGCGTTGCCGTTGCCGCGCGGCGGCCGCCAATGACGATCAGACTCAGGCTAACCATCTACTGGGCCGCGGTGCTGGCGGCAATCCTGCTGATCGCGGCGATCGCAGTCGTACAACTGTTCGAACGCCAGCAATGGAGCGGTCTCGATGCGGCGCTGCTGAAAGAGGCCGAAACTACGGCGGATCAAATCGAGCGCGGCGGCACCGCGAGCGCCCTTGGAATCCTGCAGCGCCTCAGCCTCGAGACGGATATCGGGCCCGGCCGGCGCGTACAAATCGTCACCGCAAACGGCGTGATTGGAAATTACGGCGACATCCACACGATCCCGCCGCCGTTCAACCCGAGACTCCCCACCCACGCGGCGATCGTCGCAAGCCCCGGCTTCAGGTTCGCGGTCGTTCCGATGATGTACGACGGCGAGCTCGCGTACCTGCAAAGCGGGGTGCAGGCGCGCCTGGTTCAGGAATCGGTTGACAGCCTTCGCGACCTGCTGCTGCTGATGGTGCCGATCGTGCTGCTGCTTTGCGTCGGTGGAGGGTACTTGCTGGCGGGCCGGGCGCTGCGCCCGATTGAATCGGTGACGGCGGAGCTCGACGCGATTGGGCCGGCGAATCTGGGCTCGCGGCTGACGGTCCCGCCGGTGGCCGATGAGGTCGCACGGCTCACCGAAGTCATCAACGCGCTGCTGGAGCGTCTGGAACGCGCGTCGGCTACGGAGCGCAGGTTCGCGTCCGACGCCGCGCATGAACTGCGAACGCCGCTGGCGGTGCTGCGCACGGAGCTGGAAGTAGCGCTCGCGCGTGAACGCTCGGCCGAGGAAAATCGCGCGGCACTCGGCGCGGCGCATCGCGAGGTGCTGTCGCTGTGCAGAATTGCCGACGAACTGCTGATGCTGTCGCGGCTCAATGGCGAAGTAATGGTCGATCGGCAGCGGCTGAATCTTCGCGCGCTGCTGAGCGAGATAGCGGCGACGGTCGGACCGCTGGCGCAGGCGCGCGAGATAAAGCTTTCGGTCAGCGCTCCCGAGGACGTTTTCGTCAATGGCAACGCGGCGCATCTGCGCCGCCTCGTCGTCAATCTGCTCGACAACGCGCTGAAGTTCACGCCGGCGCATGGATCGATCGAAGTCGGGCTGAAGAGTGATTCGAATCGCGCGATCATCCGCGTCGCCGACACCGGAGAGGGAATCCATCCGGCGGAGCTGCCGCATATTTTCGATCGATTTTTTCGTGGCGCGGGGTCGCCCGGCGAAGGCAGCGGCCTGGGCCTCAGCCTGTGCCGGGAAATTGCGCGGGCGCATGGCGGGGAGATCGCAGCCGCGAATCTTCCGACGGGCGGATGCGCGTTCGTCGTGACACTGGCGCTTTACCGCGACGATCCGAATCGAGCAACCGCACCGCTCAGATAACCGCCGACGCCCGGCATCAAACCTCGCTCAAACCAAGCCGGGCCAGAAACGGTACCGGACCCGATCCATGTAGCGACGGTACTCGGGATCCGCGCTCAGATGCGCTTCTTCCTGATTGATTCGCCAGACCATAAAGGGAAGCGTCACCACGATCAGCATAATGTTGCGCTCGTTCGGATAGGACATCGCATAGCCAATCGAAAGTATCAGCCATCCGAAATATATAGGATGACGAACCCATCGAAACGGCCCCTTCGACACGATTCCACGGTTGGCCGGCAATATGCCGAAGCTGCGACCCATATAGACGCGCGCGACCTGGGTCAGCACCACGCCGAATAACTCGAAAATAAGCCCGGTCGTCGCGAGCGCGCCGATAGACAGGTTTGTCGGACGCATGAAGCACGGAAGGATTAGCATTCCGCCGGATGCGGCGAGCGTGCGCAGATTTACGGTCGAGGTGCGCGGGGCAAATCGCGCGAACGACATGACGGCCATGATCGCGGCGCCCGTCAGCCATACCAGGTTAGCGGCGCCCGCCAGGCTGAAGCTGAGTTCGCGCGCGGCCGGCAGCGTCGCAAGCAGGAACGTTACCGCGAGCAGGCAGTCGCCGAGAGCATGCCTTAGGCCTGCGGTCGTGACATGCGGTTGCGCAACTGCGATAGGCGCGGAAATGCGAGTGATAACTGCTTCCATGAATATATAGTGCGCTCCTGATACTATACCAAGCAAACCCTCGGGAAATATAAGTGAGAATCGCACTTAGTATTCATGGCAATACTAACTTATGACCATCATTGTAGTGCGGCAGTCACCGTCGATTGGCTATCTCGGTCAGCGCGTCGCGCAGCGCGTCGGGATTGGATAGACGATCAGATCGTGGAATCGCGGTCGATGCGCGGGCGGGTGCTATCCAGTCGCCATTGCCGGAGGCGCTGGCTTTGCTTAAGATGACTCGGCTTGAGTCTGCGGCTTCTTCGGGTGCCGAGGTGGCGGAATGGCAGACGCAGAGGACTCAAAATCCTCCGTGGGCAACCACGTGCGGGTTCAAGTCCCGCTCTCGGCACCAATATCTTTCCCTCTAATGGTTAGGTCGCCTGGCGCCATGGATTTGCGCTAACTGGGAAATCGATTTGCGAGCGGTTCGGATTGAAGCAAAGGCCCCGCCCTACCGCGATCGAGGTTGCGGAACCTTGGCGCCATCAGGGTCACCCACCATTTCCATGCCCGCAAGCTCAGTGCGTGCGATCGACGCCGCTTGGGCGACGCGTGAAACATCAAAATGAATCACCATTGGAGCCCTCTCGCCAGGATTCGGCGGCGTGGCGCCATCCGCCAACAAATCGCGGGGCGAAGCAAGGAAAAAATAGGCGTGCAGGGCATCGGCTCGATAGCGTTCGGCGATCGGAGCAAGCGACGCGTAGGTCCCAGTCACGCCAACCCCTAGATCCCCGCCAGGCATGCCACCGAGGTAAGCGCCAGCGAAAGTTCGCTGGTCGGTTCTGATGGGCGAAGGGCTTTCGCCAGTGACCCAGTCGGGATAAGTTCTCGGCCCCACGAGCCAGTCGGCAGGAAGCAGCCGTCTGCGTTGGGCTTCGAACGGGGTCAATTGAGCGAGCTTGCCGCCGTCGGCAAACCACTTGTCGGCAGCCACGACCAGCGTATCAAAAAGCACCGAGTTGGCACGCTGCTCCATAGCAAGCGGGGCGGTGTCCGAAAGGCGCGTCAGCACGTCCGGTAGTGCGCGATACAGACGGACGCCGCCAACGTGCTCTTTTGCCGCCCATGCCCCGGCGAACAGCGCCGAATTATTCGCATCGGGGTCGCTGTCAGAGACCACCACGACTCGGACTCCCTCTCGGGCCATGAAGGCGCGCAGTTGAGAGGCCGGAGCCGGAAGATAAGCGCCCTCCAGAAACGCATCCACGATGGGCCATTGTGCGAACTCCGGCGGCGTGAAACCGCTCCATCCGCCAGCCATCCTAAAATAGTAAGCGGTTTCGGCCTGCCAGCGCATCGAATCACCATGTAACCCGAATGGTAGAACCAGGACGCTTTCACCCGACCTCAGATATTGGCGATAGAGCGGCGTGGCGAAGAAAGCCGGGGTGGCATCGGCGCGCACCCAAAAACCCGGCGAGAGATTGGGCAGCGTGAAAAGCACGATCGCGGCCGCAAAGATGATCTTGCGGATCACTCCGACCGGGCTCATGGCAAACCATCGGGCGGCGATTATCGCCAGAATCAGAAACCCGTAAGCCATGAACCGTGATGGTACAAGCTTGTCGAGAATGGGAAGCACTCCGAAGATTTTGGCGGGGAGTCCAAACAGTTCAACACCACCAACATGAAACCGAGGGCCCAAAGATAGGACATAGATGACAAGGAACGAGTCAACTAGCAGCCTGCAGAAGGGTTCGCGCCAGCCGCGCCAGGCATATATGGCAAAGAGAAGCAGGATGGGAAGCCCCACGTAACCGTCCACTTCGACTATCGAACTAACTCTAAAGGACGCGGAAAGGTGAGCGATGAAAGGAATGACGCCGAGGGCCTGCGTTGGCGCCGGAACGATCAGGTTCAACAGATCGTTCGAATACCCCAGGCGAGCTTCGCCGGGAATGTGGAACGCCAACATGTAATAGAGGTACGGGCTCACGATAGCCACTGCGAGGGCGTAGGCTCCCGCGATATACGGAAGCGTTGCCAAAAGACGCGATCGAGTGTCGCGAGGCGCGAACGAATTTCCGAGCAACAGGGCCATCGCGGCGAAAATCGTCATCGTTGTAAAGACTTCGACGCAGACCAGGAACTGCGCGACCAGAATCGCCGTCAGGAGCAGAAGAAATCTGCGGGGCGGGAGCTTGCCCTCGATCGCGTCCACCACCGTCAGAACCGCCAGCGGTACAAAGAGAACGACCGTCATGTGGATATGACCGCAGCTCTGCTGGCCCAGCGTATAGCTGGAAAAGCCGAAGATATAGCCGCCGAGGAGCGACGACCACCATCCCCCTCCCAGCCGGCGGCACAACACAAACGCGGCCCATCCTGAAATCGGCAACGCCACCAGGCATAGCAGGTTGAACGCGGCGAACGGGCCTGCGGCAGCGGTTATCGGCCATACCGCGAGCGCAGGCAGCGGGATACCTGTCGTCCAGGTAAGATTAAACCCAGTCGGGGCCCAGATGAGATCCGTGAGAAAAGGGTTCAGCCCATGTGTCAGCGCGTGCGGCCACCATTGGAGGAACCAAGCCATCAACCCCGGGTCGCAGCCCATCCCTATGTGGTCGTTGCGAAAATGCCCGGTGAGACCGCGGCCGAAGGTGAACCAGGCGAAGGCAAGATAGATTCCGAACGCGGTTAAACTACGGGCCGCGCGGGCGCGTTTCGCCCGAGACCTGTGCTTTGAGCCACTATCGCTCTCCGCTGGCGGCGACGCCGTCATCGGGATTTCCTATATAGACCCAGCACCTGTGCAAAGGCGTCTTGAGCCTGATGACATGGTACCGGTCGCATCTGTATATCTGAAAAACTTAGGACTCCCGCTGAAAGTCGATGGCGGTCCACGATGTCCGGTTTGAGCTGATCGTCAGATGGTACGCGGTGCTCATGGTAGTGATCCTGACTGAGTAACTACTCCGGCTTCCGCGCCCACCGCAACGGCCGGGAAAACTATCTTTTGCTCGTCAGGGGGTTCGAGTCAGCATAACGCGGCGGCTGAGCGGTTTTGTAGCCTCGCGGCCTGTGTGGTCTGCGCGACAACACGATCGACGAGTTCATAGACGTAAAGCCCTGGGAAGCGAAAAGCTGACTCTGGTACTATGCTGATGTCTAGAGATAGAATTTCTCGCGGAGAAACATAGGACCATGAAAGCAAAGAGCGGCGACACGCCGACTGAAGATCGCTGTTCATCATGCGGCGGGTTTGTTGACCTGTGCGACGGTTGCGCTATCGTAACGTCAACGCCGAAGAGACGCGTCAGGCGCGTCAAGCAGCCGCCTGGCTCGGGCTTGCAAATCATCGGCGCGAAAAAACCTCCACTCCCGAAAGCCAAGCCACGTTGACGCCGGCGCTGGGCGGCTCGATAGACTTGGCCGCGCGGGATGATCGAACTCTTGTGCCTCGACCTGTTGCAGCGCGATTAGGTGCCGATGGCGGGCGAGCAGGCTGCGTCCGAGCGCCTCTGTATTCTCGCAGGTCGTGATTTGCCCATACTTGGGCATGAACGGCGAACGAATCGCGGCCGCGATGCGTCAGCCGGCGATCCTGGCCGTGATATGGATCTGCGCGCTCCTGATGCTGACGGGCACTTTGACCAAGATGCCCGGGCAGTGGCATCGCCGCGACTTCTCGAACTATTACGAATCGGCGTGGGCGATCCGGCATGGAATCGATCCATATTCCACGGATTTGACGCCGATCGGCGCCCGGCTCAGCCTGGAGACCGGCGGACTGCTTCACGCTTCCGAGACGCCGCCGTTTCTACTTTGCTTCGAACCTCTCACCTGCTTGCGGCCGCGGGTCGCATTCTGGATCTGGACCGCGATCAACTTTTCGGCATTGGCAATCGCGATGTACCTGTTGCTTGCGCATCGACGCGGGCTTTCCGGACGCACGGCGTGGTTGCTGGCCGGACTAATTCTGATGTCGGCGCCGGTGAATTTGAATTTTTACTGGGCACAATCGCAGCTGATAGTTTTGGCTCTGATGGCAGGCGCAATGCGCGCGATGGAACGCGAGCGCGATGGCACTGCAGGCTTGCTGATCGCATCGGCCGGGCTGTTGCGGGCGTACCCGCTGCTGCTCGTCGGCTACTTTGTGATTCGTCGAAAATGGCGGGCGGTTGCGTTCGCGGCGGCTGGAATCGCAGCGGGAGTATTGGTAACCGTCGCGGTTCTGGGCTTAACGCAATCGCTCAGCTTCATCTACGGCGCATTGTGGCTCACTGACTATTCAGTAGTAACCCGGGTAGATAATCTTTCGCTCGGACCATTTGTATCGCGGACGTTCTGGACGTTGACCGGTACCGCGTCCGGCTCATCGGCCGATTGGATCAGACGCGCCGCCGTCGCCGCTGCGGACATAGTAGTACTTGGAATGACTATTCGCGCGACGCTGGCGGATGCGAACCGCCGCGATCCCGACTGGAGAATCTACTCACTGTGGATCGCGACCTCGATCATGCTGTCGCCCGTCGGATGGCATCACTACCTGGTGTTACTGGCTATTGCGTTCGTGCAACTGGTCGCGGCCGCGGCGGACGGGCGGACAAGCTCGCGGGCCGTCTGGATAGCGGCGATGGCCTACGTTCTCAGCGCGGTTTCGCTCCGCGTCTTCAACCGCTTCCTGATACCGCCGCCGACTGAGTTCCAGCTCATCTTCCCATGGCTGGCGCGCGCGCTCGAGGAAACCAGCTTCATCGCTTTACTGACGGGATACATCGCGGCGTATTGGTTCGCGACCGATCACGGCCGCCAGCTTCCCGCGACTCAATAAACGAGCAGTGCTATAACGGCTCCTGGCAGCGACCGTCGAGAAAAGGAGACATGAGCGATGCTCTACATTGCGTTCATCAAAAGCCGGCAGGGATCCGCGACCGATGTCGACATCGTCGCAAAATCGCGCAAATGGTGGAACGAGGGCGCCAAGCCGCCCGGCTTGAAGACCATCGGCTTTTACGGAGTGCTGAGCAGCAATACTCCGGACGTACTGGTGTTCGAGTCGTCCAATCACGACGACATCCGCACGATGATCGAATACTGGCGCGACGTCTCGTTCGAAGTTCATCCGGCGGTCGATATGGCGCAAGTCTTCCACGCTCAGGGGATGGACGTCTCGTAGTCCGCTGCCCGACGCTCGAAGCCGCGATTCACGGTACCTCTTGCAACACGACCATCGTGTGTCCCGCGAGATGAACCCGCTCCTCGAATGCGTATGATCGTACGCGCTGCGGCGCCGCCGCATCCGCGGTGTCGAGTACGATCCTCCACTTGCGCCCCCATTTTTTCGGCGGCAGCTTGAATTCCATGGGCTCGCCATACGAGTTGAACATCACAAAGAAGCTGTCGTCGGCAATTCGGGCGCCGGCGCGATCGCGTTCAGTTATCGCTTTTCCGTTGATGAACGCGCCGAGCGTTTTCGCGTATCCGACACCCCAGTCACCGGAGGTCATCTCGGCGCCGTCGGGCCGGAACCATTCGAGATCTTTCAGCCGGCTGCCCTTCGCGGGCGCGCCGGTGAACCATCCCGCGCGCCGGAAGATCGGATGCTCGCGGCGGAGCCGGATCAGCCGCCGGGTGAAATCGATCAGCGTCGCGTCGGCGCTATCCCAATCGATCCATGAAATCGGATTGTCCTGGCAGTAGGCGTTATTGTTGCCGCGCTGCGTGCGGCCAAGTTCGTCTCCGGCCAGCATCATCGGTACCCCCTGCGACAGCAACAGCGTCGCAAGGAAGTTGCGTTTTTGCTGCTCGCGAAGCGCACGAATTGCGGGATCCTCGCTCGGTCCTTCGACGCCGCAATTCCACGACCGATTCTGACTGTCGCCGTCGCGGCTATCCTCGCCGTTCGCCTCGTTGTGCTTTTCGTTGTACGAAACGAGG
>NZ_JBEKFG010000086.1:0-14329 GCF_050013435.1 Binatus sp. (SeqCode)
TGCTGGATCGGAAAATGGTAAAATCGCGCCATTGCTGATAACTGCGAGGAGCAGAGAATGATCAGGAACGCATTGGTCGCCATTGCTGCCGTCGTTTTCGTCGTCGGGTGCAATTCTTCGCCGTCACCAACCGCCGAGAACACGGTCGGCGGCGCCAACGTCGTTTCTACCGCGCAAACGCCGATGAAGAAGGCGGCGACAAGCCTTTCGCTCGACTGGGGTCCAAAAGCGCAGGCCGGCCAGGTCGCTATCGCTGTCGTATTGAGCTACGGCGGTTCGAAACCGACGATCACCGCGCCGGCTGGATGGCAATTGATTCGCGACGATTCCACTCCAACAACGCGGCAGTCGCTGTATTGGCATGCGATCCAGGCGAACGACGCCAGAACAGCGACGTGGGCATTCAGCGAACCGGTAGATCCGCAGGGCGCTGTTCTGCTGCTGGACAATGTTGCATCAGCCGCGCCGGTGGATATGAGCAACGGCACGACTGGCAGCGGCGGCATGGTGACGGCCAGGTCAATCGTTACTACAGCCGATGCAGACCTGATCCTTGCCTTCGACGCTACGGATTTTCGCGGTCCAGGACTTGGTCCACTGATGCCAGCCGATACGAAAACGCTAGTGAATCAGGAAGCGGCGATGAACGAATACTGGATCGTGGCTAGTTATCAGAGCCAGAACGGTAGCACTGAGGATGTGGCGAGTCCCACTGGGCAGATTTTTAACTGGGTGGCGGCGCAAGTAGCGATAAAACGGGGCAACGCTAACCCATTGCCACAGTGAGCACCGACGCGCTGGAAGGGCATGACGTTGCGAACCGCGCGAACGTCTCCTCGCGACAAGCGGCAGGTTCTCTCAGGCTAGACCTGAGGGCAACAAAGGCCGGCGCTGTAAATGCAGGTGAAACTCGGCTAAACCTGAGAGCGCTATGAACGGTGCGCCTGAGCTTGGGGCCGGCGGGTTCGAATCTCGCGAGGATGCAACCGATTCTCGCTCTGGTCACTCTGATCTCGCGGCTGGGAAAGATTCTTACGCTAGAACCGCGCGGGTTTTTTTCGTTTGCGCAATTGTTGCTGTCCTCGCGTTTGCTCCACACTTTCTGACTCAGCAACGAACCTGGAACTTCCTGAATTATATAGCAGCCGCGCTCGCGGTCGGCGGGCTTGTAGCGATGCGCGCAGCCCGGCAGTCTGCGGGAGCATCGATCGCAACGCGAACCCGTGCGGCGCTATCCCCAGAGCAGTTGACCACCTTCGCAGTGTTTGTCGCGTTCCTGGCCTTTTACGGCGGGACGATGTTTGACCCGTCGCCCTTCAACGAACAAGTGCGCCAGGCAGTTGCATTCAATCATGGACATACCTATATCGACGCGCCGCAATCGTTCCTCGAGCATGCGCAGATCGGCCCGTACAGCTATGCGCTGCACCCACCGCTGCCTGCGATCATGCTGATGCCGGTTACGGCAATCTGGGGAATGAATACCAATCAGACCGAATTTTCGGTCGTGATCGGCGCGATTGACATCGCACTCGCCTGGATACTGCCGGGCAGATTCACGCTGTCTAACAAGTCACGCGTTTGGCTGACAGTTTTTTTCGGGATAGGCAACATCTTGTGGTACGAGACCGTCATCGGCAGCACGTGGGCGTTGCCGATGACCAGTGCGCTCATCTTCACACTTTTGACCCTGATCGAACTCTTCGGCGCTGCGCGTCCTTTTTGGCTCGGGATTTGGGCGGGACTCGCGACGCTTGGGCGCTATGACCTGGCGCTCGCGGCGCCGATCTATGCGATTCTTGCGATGGCGCGAGGGCGGAAATTCACTGAAATGTTTGCGATGATTCCCGGTTTTCTCGCCGTCGGGGTGGTTTTCGTAGGGCTGAACGAGGCGCGCTTCCACAGCTTCTTCGATCAGGGCGTGTTGATCACAGGCCCCAAGAATGCACCGGCGTTCTCGCTGCGTTATCTCCCGGGCAACCTCTACACGGTGCTATTCATGGCGCCGACGGTCAACGACACCTTCCCGTACATCCATCCGGTCTTCTCAGGTCAGGCGTTGACTCTCACCAGTCCGGCCTTTGTGCTCGCGTTGCGCCCGAGCTTCAAGCGGCTGACAGTCTCAATGATGGGGCTGGCGGCGGTGTTGGTATCGATTCCCAGCTTGCTCTGCTACGCCAACGGATTTGCGCAGTTCGGGACGCGACACTATATACCGGCATTCCCGTTTTTGCTTGTGATGATGGCGATCGGGATGCCGCGGCGGACCGATCAGCTCACTAAAATTCTGATCTGCGTTTCGATTTTTCTGGTTGCCTTCGGCGTCTGGCAGATTCATGTCTGGGGCCTCAATGGTCCGTAGGTTGGTCCTCAGCCGGTCGTGCGCGACGAGGAACTCGCCAGCGATCGACTCCACGCGGATCGGGGGGAGGGAATCGTGATATTGGGCGATTTGGATGCCAAACCAGAAGTCCCGGCAGAATCGCAAATCGCTGTCCTCGCGGATTCACGCATCGAGCCGAGCCCTCGCGGTTTTCGCGTGCTGCTCTCACGCGATGAGTGGGAGCTGGTCGCGATGGTGCTCATCGTCAAGGCGCTGCTGTTCTGGTACGGGATGCTCAGCTTCGAGATCCACTACAATAAGTGGATCACTTCGCGCGAAGATGCGATCGGTCTGCTCAATCATTGGGACGTAGGCCAGTACCTTAACATCGCGACGCTGGGCTACGGCACGACCGGCGACGCGCGGCTCCGGCTGGCGTTCTATCCGCTCTACCCGTGGCTGATACGGCTGCTGACGCCGGTTTTCAGAAGCCCGCACCTCGCGGCGCTGGCCGTCACGACTATCGCATCGATGGCGGTGGCGGTGGCTTTGTTTCGGCTGATGAAGATCGACTTCGATGAAGCGGTTGCGCGCCGGGCAGTATGGTTCCTGTTCATCTTCCCGACTTCATACTTCCTGCATATCGCATACACGGAGAGTCTCTTCCTGTTCTTCGTCATCGCGGCTTTCGTGGCGTGCCGGCGCGGGGATTGGCTGTATGCGGGAATCTATGGTGCGCTCGCGACGCTCACCCATGACACCGGAATCCTGCTGATAGCGGCATTCGGGGTGGAGGGTCTGCAGGAGTTATGGCAGACGCGCCGATGGAACCTCCGATGGCTGTGGGTATCGCTCATCCCGCTCGGCTTCGGATTTTTCATGTTGGTGAACTACCACCTGGCGGGGAATCCCCTCGCGTTCGTAACGGTTGCCGGGGAGCATTGGACGAATCGACTGACGGTGCCGTGGGCAGCCTACAATCAGCTCGGGGTGAATACCTGGATGTCGCCGCCGGACGCCATCACGCACGGCATGGCGATCATGCTGTTCGTGGCGGGCGGTTTTATCGCGACGCTGGCGTCGGCGTGGTGGCTGCGGCCTTGTTACACGATGTGGATGGCGAGTAACTGGCTCATCATCGCGATGCAGTCATGGGACATGAGCGCGCCGCGGCTGGTGCTGGCGATGTTCCCCATCTTCATGCTGGAAGCGATGGTGTCGCGCAACCGTCTGGCATCGGCGGCGCTGACTGTGTGGTCGATACTCTTCCTGGCGCTGTTCTGCGGCGAGTTTTTCAAAGGCCACTGGGCCTTCTGAGCGCGCGTCACTCTTTCCTTTCCCATGATTCGGAGACCTCGCACTCGCTGGCCGCTTCAGGTATCATTTTTTCTAACATTGATTTATCCGGTGAGATTAGGCTCAGATGGGGCGTGCGCGGCAGACCGCTGATAACGACCGCGATTGCTGGCGCGGGTGTCATTCTATTGAGCGCGGTTTCGCTTTGGGTTCTGCGCGCTCCCTTTCATGACTACGTTTGGAATACGCCGTTTCAGGGTTTTACCGATGTGCTGCCGACTACCGGATGGGCCGCGTTCAAGCTTTGGACATTCTGGGGACTCGCGACCGCGGTTACCGGGCTTGTACTTATCCGGATCGAGCCCAAACTCGGGCTGTGCGACGCAATCATCGGCGGAGCGGCGGGCACTTGGATATTCGCATATCTGGCAGGCAACCTGCTTGGCCCGATCGGGCTTTTTCGCTCCTGGACGATTTGGCTAATCGCGATTGGCGCAATCGTATGGCTCGCGCGAAATCCACCAAAGCTTGAAATTCATCCGCCTTCGATCGGCCAGCAGCTCGCACTATTGGCCTGCGTGCTCATGGCGGTCAGCATGCTGCCGTTGGAACTCGGATCGCCCGTGCCCCCTTACATGGACGCTCTGAATGTTCCCGCCGCTGTCCAGCGGATTCTGACTTTCGGAAGATATCTGCCGTTCGACAACGATCCCTACGGCTACTGGAGTCCGACCAACCAGACTCCGGGAGCAAACTTGCTGTATGCGTTTCTTGGACTGGGCGCGCACATCTCGCTAGGGGTCCTGGCGGTAACCGCAGCCATGGTTCCGATGGCCGGTCTGATAATTCTTGCTACCTACCGGCTGGGCCGCGCGCTGATGAGGGACGTGGCGGGTGGCATGGCAGCGTTGCTCTTGCTCGCGGGTACACTGCTGATGCGCGCTCAAATCATGCGTGGAACACCGGTGGCATTTGCGCTGGTGGCGATTGGATTGGCGTTCTTTGTCGATCGCGACAGGCGGCCAATCCGGACCGCGATTGGAGCATTGGCGTTGGGGACCGCGTTGCCTTCCCAGGCAATTGACGGGGCATTCGCACTGGCGACAGCCGGCAGCATCCTGTTCATCCGGTTTCTCGACGACGACCCGCGAAACGCATTGCGCGAGGCCGCCTGCCTTTTAGGAGCTTTCCTGATTGGCCTGCCAGAGTTCCCCGTAGCTCTACAGATCAAGCTCCCATATCCGATTCTCCCAATTTTCCAACTCGCGAGCATCCTGACGATCTGGCTTGCCGCCAGGAAGCTGCCCCCGCGCCCCAACCGGCGAACCGCTCTCGCAGATTGGTCCACGCGCGTGCTGATTCTCATTGGGCTTATATTTCTCGCCTGGAAGGGAGACGGAATCCCGCGCGGCATATACGAGAAGTTTCCGGTGCTCCTGATGCTCTGCTTTGCCGGAGTGCTGATCGCGATGCTCTCCCGGAGTCCGCGAAATCGCGGTGTCTACGTTGCAGCGCTGGCGTTGGTGATCGGGGGATTCGCGGAGTACCTGATCGGGTTGCACCTGGTGGCCGCTTCCGGCGAGCAAGCTCAGTTCGGCGTTCAAGACGTGCTCTTCAAGCTCAATGAATATTGGGGCCCATATTTTCTTGTTTTCCCCGCGGCGGTGCTGTTCGAGTGGATATATCGCCGCGTCTCGAAACCATTGGCCGTCGCGGTGTTGTTGGTGCTGGTGATTTTCCCGTGGTCGCAAAACCCCAACGTGGACATCGCCTACAACGAACATCCGCTCGCCGTGGAATGGGCGAGGAACTTGTATACCGCGAAACTTGGATGGTGGCTCAACTCACCTGATCATAGATGGGCGCAGAGCCACCGCGAACTCGAGCTGAGCGAGGCGCTGCGCACAGAGGTAAGAGCCGGACGCATCACGCCGGCTACGCATATCGTTCACGTGACTCCTCAAGCGATAATCTGGAAAGACGTCTTGCTGCACTCCGTGTTCACGGGAATTGACGACGACATTTACGTTATCCATCCCGAGGGAGACATGGACAAAGGCAGTTCTGCCGGGAGCCGCATGAGGCCGATTACGGAACTGCCCGCGGCGCTGGCCAAAAATCCACCTTATATCGTTGTGTTCAAAGAGCCGCCGCCTTCGCTGAATTTGCCACCGGAAGGGTACCACGAGATCTTCCGTGATGATGAGACGATTCGTCTCTTCCGTCGCGATGACCTCGCGGCAAAGTCGATGCAAGGCGGGCGCGCAAACCAATGACCACCGCATCGTCAGCCGGATTGCATTTCGATCCGCCAAACTATTCTCAGCGCCTACAAAGCCAAAAGTGTGATCGCAAATGCCGCTAGGATGTCGTGCGGAGAGCCGTCCGTGGGAGTCACGATAGCTCTTGCCCGCGTATTAAACGCGGCCGCTCCGAGACGCATAATTTTGACGCCTGACTAGCCGAAAGTCTCTTACGCTGGCACACTCAATCCGGCAAACTGGAAATGGCTGAGGCCGGGGGTGGGGATTGGCACCGACTTCGCGAAATATGGATTTCCAATGCATGGGATAACCGACCCCGCGCATATCACGGACGTGCTCGCGGCGTGGGGCTATCTCGGCATCTTCATTGCCGTGTTCGTCGGCAACCTGGGGATTCCCGTGCCCGAGGAAACCGTGATGCTCGCCGCCGGATTCCTGGCCGGCCGCTCGCTGCTCGATCTGCGAATCGTCTATGTCACCGTAGTCGCGAGCGCCGTCACCGGCGACTGTTGCGGCTACGTCATCGGCCGCACCGGCGGACAGCGCGTACTCGTTCGGCTCGCGTCCGCCTTTCCCTTCTTGCGCACGCGTTACGACCGCCTGCAACTGTTCTTTCAGACCCACGGCAGCAAGGCGGTTTTCATGGCGCGATTTATCACCGGCGCGCGATTCATGGCGGGCCCGATGGCGGGAGCGTGCGGGATGCCGTTCTTCCAGTTCCTCGGCTGGAACGTGCTCGGTGCGATCGTATGGTGCTCGCTCGTCGTCACGGTCGGCTACCTGGTGGGCGACGAGTTGTATCGCGCCCTGACGACGGCTCATCAGGCGTCGCGATGGATTGAGCTGGCCGGGGTTGCCGTGGCGATCGTGGTCTTCGTCTTCTGGTGGAGGGACAGGCATCCTGCGGTGTCGCGGCCTCAATCGTAGCCGCGTTCGCGACTGCGCCGCGATGGTGGTGGTTGCGCTCGCGTTGACTGGATGCAAGCCGCGCACTCGTATCGATCTCCATTATCTCCCGGGCTTCGTGCCGGGGTCCCAGAATATTTTCCGTTCCGTCAGAATTGCGGTGCCTCCCACGACCGGAAATTTCGGCTCCGGCAATTCCAACGTCGGCATGATTTACGCCGCCGACGGCACCCCGCAGACTCCTCTCGTGGTTGCCGATGCGGGCCGCGCGTTCAACAACGCGTTGATCAAGGGGTTGGCAGACGCCGGCCTGATGCCGGTGGCGCTCGACTCCAATCCGGGTGACGGCAAGCCGCCCGAGGGCTCGGATTTCATCCTCACCTCCGACCTCGAACAGCTCGAGGTGAACAAGCGGTTTGGAACGATCCAGACCGTCCACGGCCGGTACTTCTCGATGAGATCCGTGGTGCGGGTAAAGTTCGAGCTCAAGAATCGCGATGGTGCCGTGCTGTACTCCGACGAGATCAGCGGCATCGAAAATGAACCGCCAAACCCCGTCGGCACCGAGGTCTTTCTGCCACTCGAGACCGAACCCGCCGAGTCTCTGTCGGTTGCACTTTCGCGCGCCGTCGGCGCCCTGATGCTACAGCCGGGATTTCGCGCCGCACTCCCGATGCGCTCCGTCGAGCCGACTCCCACGTCGACGCCGGCGCCGCAATCTCCTGGCGCGTCGCCCACGCCCTGAGAGAGTCACATCGCCGCGGCCGCGGATACCGAAGTGATTGCCGAATTTAGGCGGACTTGCCCTTGCGTGATTCTTCCCGGTGGCGCAGCTCGACGCGGCGAATCTTCCCGCTGACCGTCTTGGGCAGCTCGTCGATGAATTCTATCTCGCGCGGATATTTGTAGGGCGCCGTCACGCGCTTGCAATGCTCCTGCAGCTCGGTCACCAGCCGCTCGCCGGGCTCGGCGCCGGGCCTCAGCTTCACGAAGGCCTTGACGATCGATCCGCGATCCGCGTCGGGACTCGCGACCACCGCGGATTCCATTACCGCGGGATGCTCGAGCAGGGCGCTCTCCACCTCGAACGGCCCGATTCGGTAGCCCGCCGAAATGATCACGTCGTCGGCGCGCCCGACGAACCATAGGTAGCCGTCGGCGTCGCGGGTCGCCTGGTCGCCGGTCAGGTACCAATCGCCGCGAAACACGTTGGCGGTCTCTTGCGCATTTTTCCAATACTCGAGAAACACCGACGGCGGGCGCTCGGGACTGATCCGCACGGCTATTTCTCCGAGCTCGTCAACTTCGGTCTCGGCCATTTCGTTGTCGATTACGCGGACCTCGTGACCCGGAAACGGCAGCCCCATCGAGCCCGGTTTCACCGGCATCGCGGGCATGTTCGCCGCCAGGATGGCCGTCTCCGTTTGCCCGTAGCCGTCGTGAATCGTGAGTCCCAGCCGCTCCCGCCAGACCTCGATCACTTCCGGATTGAGCGGCTCGCCCGCACCCGTGCAATGCCTCAGTTTCGGGAATGAGTAGTCCGCGAGGTTTTCCTTAATGAGTATTCGATACTCAGTCGGCGGCGCGCAGAAGGTAGTAACTCCATAGCGCGCGATCAACTCGAGCTCCTTCGCCGCATCGAAGCGGCCGTTGTACATGAACGTTGTCACGCCGTTCATCCACGGCCCGAACAGCACGCCGTATGCCGCCTTGGCCCAGCCGGTGTCCGAAGTTGTCCAATGCAGGTCGCCCGGTCTCACGTCGAGCCAGTTAAGCCCCGTGAACCGATGACTGTAGCTATAGGCGTGACTATGCAGCACCGCTTTCGGTTCCCTGGTCGTGCCGGAAGTGTAATAGCAAATCGCCGGCTCCGACGATTTCGTATTCACCGTCTTGAACGCCGGCGACGCGTGACCCATATATTCCTGCAGGCTTATCCAGCCGCTGCGGGCGGCGCCGGCTATCAGGTAATGCTCGACGCTGGGGCATTGCTTGCGCAGTTCCGCGATCATCGCGGCATTCTCGACGCCGGCGATTATCGCGCGCGCCCCGGAATGATTCGCGCGGTACACCAGGTCGTTCTCGCGCAGCATCGAGGTGCACGGGATCACGATCGCGCCGAGCCGGAGTGCGCCGATATACGCCGCCTGCCACAGCGTGATTCGCGGCAGCACCAGCAAAACCGCATCGCCGCGCCGGATTCCATGTCCGGCCAGAACGTTCGCGATGCGCCTGGATTGCTGCGCGATATCCGCGAACGTCAGCCGCGCGCGCCGGCCCTCGCTGTCTTCCCACAGGATTGCTACCCGGCGCGGATCCTCGGCGAACTTGTCGATCACCGCGGCGAAGTTGAAATGCTCCGGCGTCTCCCATTTGAAGTCGCGGTACAGGCGCCGATAATTCTCGATCGCGTCGGTCTTTATCGAATTAGTTTTTATTGAATCAGTCATAGGCGCGAAATCCCGCGTGCTGCATGCTCCACCGGCGCTTGCGAGCGCTTCGCTGCCGCCTTGATATACTTTACGGTCACCGGCGACAGGTCGTCGCGCTCGACCCGCACGTCGATTATCGCAAACGATTTGCACTCATGCGCCGCGCGCAGCGCATCTCTCAGCTCCTCGACCGTGGCCGCCTCGAATCCGGCGCCGCCCCAATCGCGCGCGAGCTGCGCATACGGCCACGGCGGAATCTCGAGCAGTTCGCGCCGGTCGGCAATCGGCCGGAAGATGCCCCATCCGCCGTTGTTGATCACCAGCACGATCGGATTCACGCCCTTGGCCGGAGCCTGCGAAATTTCCGGTCCGGTCATCTGAAAACCGCCGTCCCCGCACAGCACCAGTGGCCGAAGACCGCTGCCGATTTGCGCGCCAAGCGAGGCCGGCACCGCAAATCCCATCGAAGCGTAAAACCCCTGCGCCAGATACCCGCCGTTATGCGGCACCCGGATGTCGAGCCCGCCAAACAGCATGTCACCCGACTCCGCGACCACCAGGTATTCGCGCTTGTCGGCCAGGAATTCGTTGACCGCGGCCAGGATCTGACTGACCTTGACCGGCTTGCCGTCGCCCGCGGCAATCTCGCGGAGATTGTCGGCGTAATGGACCTTCTCATGATGAAGCCGCAGCTTCTCGCGCAGCAGCGCGCGCGCGAAATCGCGGACCCCGGCGTCGGTGTAGGTGTGATACTTCACCTCGACCTTGCGATCGACCGCCCACACCGTTCTGCCTTGAATCACGTGCGGCGGACGGTTGCCGAAGTTCATGTCGGTTTTCAGACATCCGAGGTTGAGCACGAAGTCGGCCGCGTCCATCCGTGCGACGATCGACGGCGGACTGATCGGGCCGACGTGCACGCCCATGTACAGCGGATGGTCCATCGGGAACGCACCCTTGCCGAGCACCGTCGTGAACACCGGCGCGCCCATCCGCTCGGCCAGTTCCACCAACCCATGCGACGCCTTGAAGCGATGAATCTCGATGCCGGCGACCAGCACGGGCTTGCGGCTCTCGTTGAACATCGCGGCCGTCTCATGCGCCGCTTCCTCGACCTTGCGTGTATCGGATTCCTGGAAATGCAGCCGCCCGTCCCATTCGATCAGCTCGTCGGGGACCTCGATCCGCCGGTCAACCATGTCGCGATGAATCTCGATGTAGCCGGGCCGCTGCTCGGCCCAAATGGCGCGTACCACGCGATGCAACTCATCCGCAGCGCTGCGCGGATCGGTCAGCACGGCCGACGCGCAAGTTACTTCGTCGTAGATGCGGCGCTGCGATTCGATCTCGCGGGCCTGGTGATGAATCAGCGTGCCGAGTTTGCGTTCCTCCTCGCCCGGGCCTCCCGAGAAAATCAGAATCGGCACGCGTTCCGAGAACGATCCCGCGACTGGATTGACCATGTTGTGGCCGCCGGCGCCGTAGGTCACGCAGATTACCCCGATTTTCCCGGTCGCGCGCGCATAGCCGTCGGCTGCGAATCCGACCCCCGGCTCGTGCGACAGCGTGATGATATCCAATCCGTGCTTGCGGCCCAGCGCAAAAAACAGCTTGAGCGCGAGGTCGCCGGGGATGCCGAAGACGTGCGACACGCCAACCTTGCGCAGGTAGGCGACCAGGAAATCGCCCAGCGCCATGTGTCTCTTCACTCCGCTTCGCCCTCCTCGATTGCCGCTAATTGTAACAAAAAGACCCCCGCCGCAGGACATCTTCGGCGCCGCGCTGTGCTAGAGTATGATGTTGTCGGGTTAAGCTGATGTTTCGATCGATGCTGCGCATGCAATTCCTCGGGCCGATGCAACTGAGCCGGCTGGTGATGTTTCTGCCGCAGTTCGTCCGTCTGTTTTACCGGCTGATCACCGACGAACGCGTGCCGATGCTGGCGAAAATGGTACCTTGGATGGGTTTGCTGCTTATGTTGACACCTCCCGCCCTCGAGCTCGACATGATTCCGATAGTCGGCGAACTCGACTGGATTCTTATCGGCTACCTCTCGCTCAAGGTTTTCATCTGGCTATGCCCACCCGACGTCGTGCGGGAACACGTCAGCCAGATTGGCCGTGGCGAATAGCGCACCACCCTGATGCGACCCCGCGTAATCCTGATCAGCCTCGCTGTTGTCGTTATCGTCGCGCTGGTGGGGCTAAGCCTGGCTGACCAGTTGCTGGTCGATTACCTGTGGTTCGGAAGACTCGGCTACGGCGGAGTTTTCAATACAACCGTCGGCGCGGAAATCGTGATCTTCGCGATCGTTTGGCTGGTCGCGTTCATCGCGATCTTCGTGAGCGGGTTGATTGCGATCGGCGCGAGCCGCAATCCCGAGCGGCTGCGCGTGGTGCGCCGTCCCGACGAGATGGTCGAGGTTAATCTGCCCGAGCTGATTCGCGCGCTCGGCGAACGGGTGCCGTGGCGCGTGATCGTCGCTGGCGGCGCGGCCTTGCTGGCGCTGTTCGCGGCGCAAGGCGAGGCTGGCAGCTGGGATACTTACCTCAAGGGTCTCTACGGGGTGCCGTTCGGAATCGCCGATCAGGCGTTCGGCAACGATATCGGCTTCTACGTCTTTAGGATGCCGCTGCTCGAGGAAATGCGCGATCTGTTCCTGATGATCATCGTGCTGGCGGCCGCGATCGCGATCGCAGTCTATTGGGCGCGCGGCGCGCTCGACTTCAAGGAATCGCCGCCGCGCGTGTCGCCGGGCGCGGCGGGCCATCTGTCTGTCCTGCTGGGGCTGTTCTTCGTGCAGCGCGCGATGACTTACTGGCTCGGCCGCTTCGACTTGCTGCTGCATACCAACGGCGTCGTATTCGGACTGCGCTACGTCGATCGCATCCTGTGGCAGCCCGGGCTGTGGTTGCTGGTGGCGCTGTCGTTGGGCGCCGCCGTGATGTGCATCTTCAACGCGCGCGAGGGCGGACTGAGGATTCCAGTCGCCGCGTTCGTGGTCGTGTTCGGGCCCGCGCTCATCATGAATTTTATCCAGCCGGTGATCGAGCGTTTGTGGGTCAAGCCCGACGAGCTTCGAGTCGAGCGTCCATACCTGCAACGCAACATCGAGGCGACGCGCCATGCGTACAAGCTCGACACGGTTGACGTGAAGCCGTTTGCGGGGCAGGGCACGCTCACGCCCGCGGCGCTCGAGCAGGATTCGACGACGGTCAAGAACATCCGGCTGTGGGACCCGCGCCCGCTAATCGATACCTACCGCCAGTTGCAGGAAATTCGCACCTACTACGATTTTCGCGACGTCGACATCGATCGCTACTGGATCGAGGGCAAGTACACCGAGGTGATGCTGTCGCCGCGCGAGCTGAATATCGACCAGCTGCCCGACAACGCGCAGACCTGGGTCAACCAGCATCTCAAGTTCACCCACGGCGCGGGGCTGGCGATGAGCCCGGTCAACAAGAAGGACACCGAGGGGATGCCGGTGTTCTATCTAAAGGATATACCGGCGGTCTCGGACGTGGGGCTGAAGGTTGACCAGCCGGCGATCTACTTTGGCGAGGAGCGCGACAATTACGCCGTCGTCGATTCGGCGACGCCTGAGTTCGACTATCCCAAGGGCGCGGACAACGTCTTTTCGTACTACGGGGGATCGGGCGGCGTGCCGGTGGCGGGTTTTTTTCGCCGGCTGCTGTTCAGCATCTTTTTTCGCGACATCAATCTGCTCGTCACCGAGAATATCGTAAAGAACAGCAAGATCATGATCCGGCGCAACATCGCGAGCCGAATCGCTTATATCGCGCCGTTCCTGAACCTCGACCGCGATCCCTATGCGGTGATCCTCAATGGCCGGATGGTGTGGATCGTTGACTGCTATACGACCAGCGATCATTACCCGTACTCGCAGCGCAACGCCGACGGGATCAACTACATCCGCAATTCGGTCAAGGTGGTGGTGGACGCGTACACCGGCAACACCGATTTTTACGTGTCGGATCCCGAGGACCCGGTGATCAAGACCTGGCAGCGCGTGTTCCCCGCGATGTTCAGGCCGATGTCGGCGATGCCGGCGGAATTGCGCGCGCACATCCGCTATCCGGAAGATTTTTTCCTGATCCAGGCCGACACTTTCCGCACCTATCACATGACCGATCCGCAGGTCTTCTATAATCGCGAGGACCTGTGGGGATTCCCGCGCGAAAACTACGCCGGGCAGACGGTCCCGATGACGCCCTACTACGTGATCATGCGGCTGCCGGGCGAAGCGCAGGCGGAATACATGTTGATGCTGCCGATGGTGCCGTCGGGGCGCGACAACATGATTGCGTGGATGGCGGCGCGCTGCGACGGCGCGGATTACGGTCATCTGTTCGAGTATTCATTTTCAAAGGACAAACTTTTTTACGGCCCGTATCAGATCCAGGCGCGCATCAATCAGAATCCCGAAATTTCGCGGCAACTTTCGCTGTGGAATCAAATGGGTTCGAAGGTCCTGCTCGGCAACCTGCTCGTGATACCGATTCAGGACTCCTTGCTCTACGTCGAGCCGCTGTTCATCCGCGCCGAGAACGGGCAGTTGCCGGAGTTGCAGCGGGTGGTCGCGTCGTACAGCGATCGCGTGGTGATGGCCGATACGCTCGACCTGACGATGCTGGCGCTGTTCAGCAATCAGGCGCCGCCGGGGGCGACGATCGCCAAGGCGATCATGAATGAGCCGGCCCCGCAATCGATCGCCGCGGGCGCGGGTGCGCCCAAGGCCGACATGCAGAGCGCGGCGCAGCATTACAATCGCGCGATGGAGGCGATTCGCGCCGGCGATTGGACGGCGTTCGGCACGGAGATGAAGGCGCTCGGCGACGAGCTGTCGAAGCCGCCGGATTCCGGACATCCGTAGAGATAGAATTCGGTTTCTCCGGAAGGGCATCCTCGGAAAGCGGACCCTCACCCGACGCTCCGCGTCGGCCTCTCCCTGACAGGCGACCTTTGCGTAACTGGCGTTCGTTTTTGCCCCAGGAGTACGGATTGAGGACTTTGCCGAGCCGAGCGGTTGGCAGCGTGGATCTGCGGTCCGCCAAGCTGGTGGCGGGTGTGATCGGTGAAGCTTG
>NZ_JBEKFG010000087.1:0-14288 GCF_050013435.1 Binatus sp. (SeqCode)
ACCTTGTTGAAGAGGCGCTCGATGTCCTCGGGATACAGCCGGATGCATCCGTGGCTGACTTCCATGCCGACGCCCCACGGCACGTTGGTGCCATGCAGGGCGTACTGGGGCAGAGTCAGTTCGATGCGGTAATGGCCGAGCGGATTGTCGGGATCGTCACCGTAAACAACATGCTCGGCTTCGCCGTCACGCTCGAGATGTTCCTCGTAGATGTCCTCGGGCACCACCCAGGTCGGATTGCGGGTCTTGCCGCGGACCGTAAAATCTCCGATCGGCGTTTTCCAATCGAAACGCCCAAGGCCGACCGGGAACGAGTACACCACCGACGGCCTGACTCCGCCCGGGTGCTTTTTGGAAGCCGCGAACTTTGCCGGAGTCGCTTTGTCTTTGCGATGGAGCGGTCCGGTCGGCGACGGAAAATAATAGTACAGCCGCATCTCGGGGATATTCAGCACGATCCCTACGTGCGGCGTATCGGGCAGGATGTGCTCGTCGGGCAGAAGGATGACCCTGCCGGCCGGCGGCGCCCACCAGTCAACTCCGCCATTGGCGTTCGAAATTTCCTTAGCCGTCACGCCGAACCATCGCCCGACGTCGAGCAGCGTGTCGCCCTTGCGGATTTCGTAGGTAACGAGATTGCCGATGATATCGTCCTTGCCGTGAGGAAGCGGGTAGGCATAGAGCGGGCGACGCTCGAATTCGTCTTCGGTCCACGCGCCATTGGCAGCCGGGATCGCGACCAACGCGACCAGCAACAGGGCGGGGAAGATTCGAATCGCGATATCAATCAAGCGCTTCATGAACTTCCCGGTAGCGTGACGAAAATCGGCGCGAACGATTCGGAGAACGGCGTATTCGGATACGGGCGTGGTCGCATTCAGTAGAATGATAGCGGCCCGATCAGTCCCCGAGCAACCGCAGGTTTGCGAACTTCAGCACCAGCAGCTTGATCCCGCCGCGCTCGAAATTAACCCACGCCTTGGCGCCGTCGCCGCGCCCCTCGCGCCGGCGAACGATTCCGCGGCCGAAGGTCGGATGAATCACGCGCGCGCCGATCGAAAGGCCATCGCCGCCGGGCCCCGGCTCGTCGTCGGGCAACTGGCTGTCGGCGAAATCGACGTAGGGCTCGCGCGGCGACAGCGGGCGAATGGGTGGAGTCTCGCGAGCGGGCGCGATGCGGCGAATCAGGGCGGAATCGACCTCGCGCAAGAATCGCGACTGACGCGACTCCTGGCGCACGCCGTAGATTTCGCGCGAGAGCGTGTTGGTCAGATAGAGCAATTGCTGCGCACGCGTCATGCCGACGTAGCACAGTCGGCGCTCCTCCTCGACTTCCTCGTCGATGTCGGCGGCGCGGCTATGCGGAAACAGGCCTTCCTCCATCCCGGCCATAAACACGATTGGGTATTCGAGGCCCTTGGAGGTGTGCAGCGTCATCAGCGCCGCGCGTCCGCCGCTGGAATCGATCTGCTCGGTGTCGCTGACCAGTGCGATGCGTTCGAGGAACTCGGACAAACCGCCGCCGGATTTTTCGGCGTCGAAGGCGCTGGCCGCGGAAAGCATCTCGGCGAGATTTTGTTTGCGTGCCGGCGCGTCGTCGAGTGTGTCGAGGTACGCCTCGAAACCGCTGTGCGCCACTACTTCCTCGACAATCCCGCGGACACTTAAATCGGGCGCGCGCGCGCCGAGATCGTGCATCCACGAATAGAGCATCCCGGCCTGCTTGGCGATTCTAAGCGCGACCTTGGAGCAGGTCTCGAGCCGGCCCATCGCCTCGAAGGCCGGGATACGCTCGCGCGCGGCCAGCTCGGCAATCGCCTCGAAGGATTTCGCGCCAATTCCGCGCGGCGGCGTGCCGACCATTCGTTCGAGGCTGACGGCGTCGGCTGGATTGGCGATCACGCGCAGGTAGGCGAGCAGATCCTTGACGTCGCGCTGCTCGTAAAAACGCACGCCGCCGACGATGTAGTACGGGATTCGCCGGCGCACGAGAGCCTCTTCGATCGCGCGCGACTGAGCGTTGACGCGGTAGAAAACCACGACGTCGGCGGCTCTGAATCCGCCCGCGCCGGTCAGCCGCGCAATCTCGAGCGCGATAAAGTCGGCCTCATCGCGCTCGTCGCGCCCGGTGAAGTAGGTGACCGGCTCGCCGGCGCCGTTTTCGGTCCACAGGTTTTTGACCTTGCGCTCGGTGTTGTTGCGGATGACGGCGCCCGCCGCGGCAAGGATGGTTTTCGTCGAGCGGTAGTTTTGCTCGAGCTTGAAAATCCGCGCGGCCGGGTAGTCGCGCTCGAAATCGAGGATGTTGCGAATGTCGGCGCCGCGCCAGCGGTAGATGGATTGATCCTCGTCGCCGACCACGCACAGATTTCCCGATCGCGCGGCGAACGCCCTGACGATCAAATACTGGACGCGATTGGTGTCCTGGTACTCGTCGACCAGCAGATGCGCCGCGCGCCGCTGCCATCGCTCGAGGGTTTCAGGAAAGCGCTCGAACAACAGCCAGGCTTGCAACTGCAAATCGCTGAAGTCCATCGCGTTCATCGCGCGCATCCGCTCCTGGTAGAGGCGGTAAATCTGCGCGATCGAGGCCTCGCGCCCCGGCTTGGCGCGCGCAAGCATCTCGTCGGGCGTGACCGCCTCGTTCTTGGCCTGCTCGATTCGCGCCCGTGCAAGTTCCAGCGGTGGCGAATCGGCCAGCGCGGCATCGCCGAGCACCTGGCGAATCGTGGCCAGCGAATCGCCTTCGTCGAGGATCGAAAAATTGCGGTCGTAGCCGAGCGCATGGCCTTCCTGGCGCAGGATTCGCGCGCACGCGGAATGAAAGGTGCTGACCCACGGGATGCGCGCGTCGTTGTCTCCGCCAACCAGCGATGCGACGCGCTGGCGCATCTCATTGGCCGCCTTGTTGGTGAATGTGACCGCCAGGACTTCGGCCGGCGACGCCTTGCGCTCGGCCAGGATGTGGGCGATACGGTAGGTCAGCACGCGGGTCTTGCCTGAGCCTGCGCCGGCGAGGATGAGTATCGGGCCGTCGGGCGCAAGCACAGCGGCGCGCTGTTCAGGATTCAAATCGTCGAGCTTCACGGTGACCGTCGCAGTTTCAAAACTTCCGGGCGGAGCCCATCAGGATAGCGGCTCCAGCGCGCGCGGCAAAGCGAGCGGGCGCCGACGCGGGTGAATTTGTGCCGACTTACGAACCACACGACAAATTTTACCGCAAGGCGCGTGCGCTGGGATTGCCGTCGCGGGCGGCGTTCAAGATTGAAGAAATAATTGCGCGCAACCGGCTGCTCGGGACGGGTGCGCGAATCGTCGATTTGGGATGCGCGCCGGGCGGATGGCTGGCGATCCTCGTGGCGGCGGCGGGCGCGAGCGGACGCGTGGTCGGAGTCGATCTGGCGCAGGTGAAGAATCCGCCGGCCGGTGCAATCGCGATCGCCGGTGACATCCTGGATCCAACTGTCGCCGCGCGGGTGAATAGCGAGCTTGGCGGACGGGCCGATCTGGTGACCAGCGACCTTGCGCCGAAACTGACCGGGATTGTCGCGCGCGACGAGGCACGCTCGCGGGAGCTGATAGATTGCGCGTTGGGCTTCGCGATAACGGTGCTGAAACCAGGCGGCGCGATGGTAGTGAAGCTCTTCATGGGCGCGCAATTCAAGGACATCGTCGCTTCATTCAAGCGGCATTTCGGAAATGTCGAAGTGACGCGCACCAAAGCCAGCCGCCCGGGATCGTCGGAATTGTACATCGTGGCCCGTGAGTTCCGGGGTTGAGAGAAGCGAGACGGAGCCGCGATGCGCTTGGCATCTGGCGCCTGACGCGCGTAAGGTTTGACCATGAAGGCTGTAGGCGCAACGCGTCTGGGCCTGCTGCTTATCGCGGCCATCGTGGCGGCCTGTTCATGCGGCCGTTCGCCATCCAACCCGTTCACCGCCGCCGGACTTTCGCCCGACGACGTCCGAGTCCAGGTCGCGCGCGTCGGCTTTGACGACGAGACGGGCTCGCATTACGTGCTGCTGCTCGACGAGACCGAGTCGCGCCAATTGCCAATCATGGTCGGCGAGAGCGAGGCGCAGGCAATTATGCTCGCGCTGCACGGGATCAAGCCCCCGCGGCCGTTCACGCATGATTTGATCCGGTCCATCATCGGGCAGACCGGAAATCGCGTCGATCGAATCGTGATCGCGGATATGCGCGATGAGATCTATTACGCGACGATTTACATGGATGGCGGCCGCTACTCGATCGACAGCCGGCCCAGCGACGCGATCGCGCTGGCGATGGGCATGAACGCGCCGATCTACGTGAACAACAAACTTTTTGAGTCCGCGCCCAGGCTGGGCCTCGGCGCCGGCGGAAAAGTTCCCGACACCGCGCACGCATTGGGACTGACCGTGGAGCAACTGACTCCCGATCTGGCGAGCGCGTTCGGCCAGCCCGGCGGGCGCGGGGTGCTGGTGTCGGGGGTCTCTTCGTCGGCGGAGAAAGCGGGTGTCGCGCGCGGCGATATCGTGGTCAAGGTGGGAGATCGCGAGGTCAAGGCGCTCGACGATTTCAGCCGGCAAGCCGCGCAGCTCAAGCGCGGCGGCGCGGTGACGTTGACGCTGAATCGCGGCGGCTCGAACCGCACGGTCACGCTTGAAAGCTCGCCCGCCGGATACGCGCCGAAACCTTAGCCCTGGCGCACCAGCACGCTTCCGATAAAGCGCGGATCGATCTCGCGTTCGCCGCCCAGGTTGGCGAACTCTTCTTCGAGCAGGTTCAGGCAGGAATTCAGGAAGTCGGCGGTGCGCCGCCGGGCCGCGTCGTCCAGCCGCTCGGCCAGCGCCTGATGCACCCTGGCGCGAAACTCATCGTTGAGCGTTCCAGGCTGCCCGGTCATGATCGCCGCGCGCATCACAGTCAGCCTGCTGCCTTCGATTGGATCGATCGTGAGGCGGTTGTCCAGCGCCAAACGCGCCAGCCCGGTCAGCACCAGTTGGCTGAGGCGAATCTCCCGCGCCGCCATCTGGGCACGGAAGTTCGGCGACGCGATATCGATCGCGAACATCGCCCGGAACAATTCAGCGGCCGAATCGACTTGATCGAGAATCGCGTAGCTCAGATGCAAGTCGCGCATGCTGCTGAAATCGCGCATCTCGACCGCGCCGCTGCCGTCCAGGCCGCTGTAGAATCGCGGCTGCCGCGCCATAAAGCCGGCCAGCGCCTCGCGGTAGGGCGAGTCGAGGTACGATATCTCGCGCACCTTGACGGTCGAGAGGCCGAGTTTCCTGAGCGTGGCCTCGGCGCTGGTGCGCAGATCGATCGTCAAGCTCACGCCGAGGCGAAAGAGCAGTTTCAGCGGCGTATCGCGCAGATGCTCGATCGCACTTTGCAGGTCGCCGCCCGCCAGATGCTCGAGCGCCAGGTTCAAGTAATGATGCGTCATCTCGACCGCGACGCGCACCGCTTCCAGATCGCCGAAATCCACCGCGCGCGCAACCAGCACCTGGTTGGAGACCATCGCCATCTCGCTGCGGAGCTGGCGTTTGCCTTGCGCCGCGAACCCCGCGGTTAGCGCGGTGTTGAACAGCGAGACATCGCCGTCGGCGATCGCCGGCGCCATCTCGGGCGCGATCACTTCGGTATCGTCGGGCAGATCGGCGCGGCTCGGCGGCTCATATCCCGCGCGAATCTTGAGAAACTGCTCGGGCTTGAGGTACCCGAACACACTCTGCGCCTCGAAGAAGTCGGGAAAGCCGCGGTCGTTCAAGCGCGCGCGCCGGAACTGGTAGGCCTCTTCCTCGAGCTCGGCCTCGACGCCCCAATAGATTTCTTCCATCAGCCCGGCGAAGTAGTTGTAGTCGCGCTCGAACGCTTCTTCGATAAAGTCCGAGATGTGCTGCGAGATTGCGTCGTGGCGGATGAACTCGATCAGATAATTTTCGTCGTACTGCGTGAAGCGATTCGCGATCGCGTCCGGCGAGGACGCCGGGTCGTCGATTCGATGCACTTTGATATAGCCGCGCAGCAAGATCGACATCATCTCGAGGTCCAGCCCCATCAGCGCGTCGGCCAGTTTGCGCCGTCCGCCGTCGGCCATCGCCTCGATCCACTCGCGCATGCGATGCACGTTGGGACGATCGCGGCTCCAGCAATCCAGATCGAACAGCGACTTGACCTGCTCGGGCATCGCGAGGCTGAGCAGGTCGCCGGCGTCGGCGCTGCCGATTTCCTTGAGCGTATAGAAAAGCGTCTCGGGCGAAAACGATTGCACCAGCCGCTCGGCCTCGGGCGCGGAGAGGATCAGGTCGCGCTTCTGGCGCGCGGGAAGGCCGTACAGGAACTCCAACTTTTCCTGGAAGGGAAGGTTGAGAAATTCCGATTCGCCTCTTACCGCCATATCGCTCGCGTCGATGGTTCCATCTCAAGGCAAAGTATCGCGCGCTTCCACGACGGATCAACTAAGCGCGGATCTTTCGCTTGGCCGCGCGGTTAGATATGATCTCGACAACGCATCAGAGCCCTTGCTTGGCCTCTCCCAACTCGAAACATCTTGTCGCACTGACCATCGCGGGCAGCGATCCCGGTGGCGGCGCCGGACTCCAGGCCGACCTCAAAACCTTCGCCGCGCTGGGCGTGTACGGCTACTCGGTCATCACCGAGGTGATCGCGCAGAACAGCTCGCGGATTACCGACGTGGAAAACGTATCGCCCGAGATGGTCGAGGCGCAGCTCGATACTCTCGCACTGGAATGCGCACCGCGCGCGGTCAAGACCGGTGCGCTGGCCAGCGCGGCGATCGTCAAGGCGGTGGCGCGCGCGATCGAACGCCTCAAATTGCCGGCGCCGGTGGTCGATCCGGTGATCGTGTCGAGCAGCGGCGCGCTGCTGATTGGCCCAAAAGGGGAGCGCGCGATTCGAAAACGCCTGATTCCCATCGCGCGCATCGTCACGCCCAATATTCCCGAGGCCGAGGTGCTCGCGCGCATTCGAATCGACTCCGCGGCGGCGATTCGCGAGGCCGCAATCAAGATCATCAAGCTCGGCGCGCGCGCGGTGGTCATCAAGGGCGGGCATCGCAAGGACGACAGGTCCGCGACGGATTTGTTTCACGACGGCCGCCGCTTCATCGAGCTCAAGAGCCCGCGAATCGCAGGCGGCGGGGCGCATGGCACGGGATGCGCGTTCTCGGCGGCGATCGCGGCGTATCTGGCGCGCGGGATGAGCCTCGAGGATGCGGTCCGCGGCGCGAAACGCTACGTCACCGCGGCGCTAAGCCACAGCTTCAAATTGGGAAAAGGGCGCGCGCTCCTCGATCACTTCGCGCGCGGCTGAATACTCATCTCAAGCCGTCCGACCGGGCCTGCGCCGATCCTCTTGAGCGGGCCATCCACCCGGCGATAACCTGTATGATCATGTCGGTGGCAACGAGGGCGAATGTACCCGCGTAAGCGTGCGCTCGAGCGCATCGCGCGCGAAAAAGTGCTCTACCAGCGCCAGCCCGGCGGCGACATCTCGGTCTGCGTCATCTATCCCAACATCTACCGGCTCGGGATGGCCAACCTCGGCTTTCAGGCCGTTTTCCACATCTTCGAATCCGATCCATCCGTGGCCGCCGATCGCGCGTTCATCCCCGACGCCGACGAGCGCGACACGATGCGCAGCGGCGGCGAGCGGCTGGTCTCGTTCGAGCGCGGCCGTCCGCTCTCCGATTTCGACATCCTGGCGTTTTCGATTTCTTTCGAGACTGACTATCTCAATGTCTTGACCGTGCTGCGGATGGCCGGGATTCCGGCGCGTCGCGCCGATCGCGCAGGCCGCAATTTTCCGCTGATCATCGCCGGTGGCTCCGCCGTTTTTCTCAATCCCGAACCGATCGCCGATTTCATCGATCTGTTCCTGATTGGCGAGGGCGAGGAGATGGTCCCGGAGTTTATCGCGCGCTGGGATGCGACGCGCGGCTCGCCCAATCAACTGCGCGAACTCGCAGCCGTGCCGGGCGCCTACCTCCCCGACTTCTACTCACCCGTTTACGACGACGCCGGCCGCCTCGCCGCGGTGAATTACAGCGGCCCCGGAGTTGCGCAGGTGAATCGCCGCCTGATTCGCGACCTCAACCGCTTCACGACCTCGTCGCTGATTCTCACCGAGGAATCCGTCTTCGGCGACATGTTCCTGGTCGAGGCGAGCCGCGGGTGCCAATGGGGATGCCGCTTCTGCGCGGCCGGCTTCATGTATCGGCCGATTCGCTATCGCGCGCCTGAAACGCTAATCGCCGAGGCCGAGCGCGGTCTTGGCGAGCGCAAGGTGATCGGCCTGGTCGGCGCCGAGATGGCGAGCGTTCCCGGCGTCGCCGACATCGCATCGGCCGTCGCCGATCGCGGCGGACGGCTGTCGCCCTCGTCGCTGAAAGCGGATTGCATTTCACCCGCGCTCGCATCGGCGTTGGCGCGCGGCGGAAATCAGAGCGTGACCGTCGCGCCGGAGGCCGGCAGCGAGCGGATGCGCAAGGTCATCAACAAGAACCTGACCGAGGCCGAGATTCTGGGCGCGGCCGACATGATGCTGGGCGAGGGCGTCGGCAACCTGAAATTTTACTTCATGATCGGCTTGCCCGAGGAGCGCGACGAAGACGTGCTCGCGATTGCCGAGCTGGTCGCCAAGGTGCTCGAGCGCGCCCGCGCGCGCCGCACCCGCATCGGCTCCGTGACCGTGTCGCTCAATCCATTTGTGCCCAAGCCGTGGACGCCGTTTCAATGGGATCCGATGCAGGACGCGCGATCGATCAAGGGCAAGGTCGCGATGCTGCGCCAGCGTCTCACGCGGCTGGGACAGGTCGAACTCGATGCGGAGTCGCCGCGCGAGGCGTATTTCCAGACGATGGTCTCGCGAGGCGATCGGCGCGTCGGCGCGATCCTCGAACGGCTGGAAGCCGCGGGATGCGAAGGTTCCGGACCCATCTGGCACGAGTTGTCGAAGATTCATCGCGAAGTCGAGGCGGGCGGCAAAACTTCGTCTTTGCCCGACCCCGATTTCTTCGTCACTCGCCCTTACGCCCACGACGAGCTGCTGCCGTGGGACTTTATCGATCATCACATTCACAAATGGTTTTTGCTCGCGGAACGAAAAAAGGCGCATCATGAGCATCAGAGTCCTCCGTGCGACGTGGTCCGATGCACCGTGTGCGGAGCCTGCTAGAATAAATGCGCGAGTCGAGGAGGGGAGGAAGAGGAAGATGGTTCATCGTGATTTTCGTTCAGCGCGGATAACGGCTCTGTTGGCCGCGGCGGTGGCGATGCTCGCGTGGTCGGCGCCGGGCTTCCCGGCCCCGGCCGGCGAGGAAGACGTTCCCGCAACTTCGATTGTCCCGGCCGGCGGCGGGAGCGCGCCCGCGCCTGTCTATTCTCCGTATTCGGCGGGGACGCCGTCGGCGCCTGCCGGAGCCAGTTTGCTCTACGTTCCCCCGCCGACAGCAAAGCCTGCTTCGCACCACGCGTCCAGTAAAAGTAAGAACAGCGTCCGCGAACCGGAAATCGAACCCGCGCAGGCTCGGCTGAAGGTGCTCCAGAGCGCGCCGGTTTATTCCAAGCCGGCGAAGAGCAGCAAGCATATCGAGATGCTCTCGCCTGACAGGTTTGTGATCGTGACTGGCTCCACTCACTACTATCTGCAGGTGAAGCTCAAGAGCGGACAGACCGGATACATCGATCCGTCGGCGGTCGAACTCGTAAAACCGGCCGACAAGGTCTTTGTGCTCACCCACGACGCCGGTGTGCTCGAAAAGCCGAATCGATGGGGCAAGAAACTCGCCGAGGTTCACCAGGGCCGCAACGTTCACGTCATCGGCCTCTCGCTGAACTACATGAAAATCCGGATGAAGAGCGGGCTCGAAGGCTTTATCCCGACCACCGCGCTCGAATAGCCGCTACGCCATCGGACGCGCGCATCGATCGAGTTGTTTCGCGCTCGACGCTCGCCCTTCGCGTAGCTATAAGTCTCCACTCGGGGAGTCCTGGATGACGGAGCGGGAACGACAGGGTTGGATCATCGTCGCGAGCCTCTTCGTTACGCTGGTGTTCGTTTTCGGCTCGGGCTACAACACCGGCGGCCTGTTCTTTCCGCATCTGCTGAAACATTTCGGATGGAAGCGCGCGCAACTCTCCACCCTCCAGGGCGCTGCGCTGCCGCTGTCCGCAGGGCTTAGCGCTCCGCTGATCGGATGGCTGCTGGATCGGGTCGAGGCGCGAGTCGTGATGGTGGCCGGCGCAATCATGACCGGCGTCTCCTTTCTCATCGCCAGCCGCGTCGATTCATTCGGCCCGCTGTTCGGCGCCTACGTCCTGCTTGGCGTCGGCATCGGCGCATCGACGCTGCTGCCGTGCTCGCTGGTGATCGCCAACTGGTTCGGTGCGCGGCGTGGGCTTGCGATGGGCCTGGCGTTCGCGGGCACCTCGCTCGGCGGTGCTGCGATGACGATGGTTGGGAACTTCGCGATCGTGCGCGGCGGATGGCGTGCCGGCTACGTCACGCTGGCGATTCCGATGTTCGCCGTCGTGGTCCCGTTGATAATCCTCGTCGTCAGGACCCGGCCACCGCAGGCCGATGGCGTCAGCGTCGCGCAGGCCCGCGACGCGTTGCCGGGATTGGAACTGGGCGAAGCGCTGCGCGCGCGCTCGTTCTGGTTGATCTCCGCGACGCAGTTCTTTTTCGCCACGGTCGCGGCGGGCGCGACTTTGCATCTGATCACCTATTTCACCGAACTCGGCTACACGCCGTCATTCGCGGCCGGCATGATGAGCCTGGGGTTCGTGTTCGCGGCCTTCGGCAAGCTCGGGATGGGTCTGTTTGCCGATCGCGTGAGCGCAAGAGTTGCGCTGACGATCAACTTTCTCGCCGCCGGCGTCGGGATGATCCTGATATTCGGTGCGGCGCGAATTGCCGTGCTGATTCCGTTCGAGCTGATTTTCGGGCTGTCGCTTGGCGCGCCGCTGGTGCTGATTCCGATGCTGGTGGCGGAGTCGCTCGGGCTCAAGCGCTTCGGCTCGCTCGGCGGCATCGCGGGTGTCTTCAACACGATCGGCGCGTTCGTCGGCTCGGTGGGCGCGGGAAAGATTTACGATCTGAGCGGCAGCTATGTGCCCGCCTTCGAAGTGTTCGTCGTGCTGTGCGTGCTGGGCGCGGCGGCGGCATTTGCGTGCCGGCCGTTCGAGCCGGCGCAGGCTCGTCAAACCGCGCCCCTCCCCGCCACCGCATAGCCGGGAGACCGGTAATTTACGGCGTCCGTGGAAGGCCGCCATCGGGGATTGGGTCGGGCCGTTTGAAGAGCAGACGGAGCAGGGCGCCTTTGCCCATCGCGCGTTCAATCTCCTGCATCAAAAGATAGAGAAAAACGACCATGCTGATGAGAAGCACGAGGCCCAGGAAGCGGTCGAGGTTGGCACTCGCGATAAAAGCGTCGACGCCTTCGCTAAGGCTGTGTGCCTCGTGAGCCGCCTTAAGGATTCGTTCGCCAATTCCCAACGCGATGACCGCCAACGCGTAGACGAAGGTCTTGCATGCAATCACCACGATGCGCCGATGGGAACCGAAGCTGTGTCCGGATTGCGCCCAGTCAATGAGCAGGATCACTTTGCCGAGGATCAGTGCCGCTACGGCGGCCTCGGTGAACGCGGAGAACTCGATCAGATATTCCGCGACGAAAAGCTTGAACATCACGGCGATCAGCAAGAAAGCGACGAAGAAAAAAAGAACCGTCGGCGCCATCTCGCGGAACAGGCCTACCAGGAATCGCTTGATCGATTGCAGAGTCATCGCGGTACTATTTCAAGAAGCCTGCGCAAAAAACAGGTGACCCTGGTCCAACGACTCCCGATCGCAGCTTGCGGCTGGAGTCAGTTGCGCGCGAGCGCGAGGAGCGAGCGGACTTTGGCGCCGATGTCCGGCGCGTTCACCACGTCGGTGATGATCGCCACGGCGTCTGCGCCGGCCGCAAGAGTTTCCGGCACGCGCGCTTGCGTGATCCCGCCGATCGCGACGATCGGAATCCTTACGGCGGCGCGTATCGCGCGAAGCTTGTCCAGGCCCATCCCGGCGGCGATGTTCTTCAGGCCGCCGGAATACATCGGGCCGAATCCGATGTAGTCCGCGCCGCCATTTTCAGCCGCGCGCGCTTGCTCGACGGTGTGAGTCGAGATTCCAATTATCCGGTTTTCGCCGGCGCCGGCGATCCGCCGCGCCGCTTCGAGCGGGAGATCCTCCTGCCCAAGATGCACTCCGTGCGCGCCGGCGAGCATCGCGATATCGACCCGATCGTTGACGATTAGAATCGCGCCGCGCCTCCGGCACAGCCCGGCAATCGCGCGCGCGGCGGCCAGAAAGTCGCGCCCCGGCGCGTCCTTCAGCCGCAGCTGCATGATTCGCGCGCCGGCGTCGAGGAAAGTCTCGGCCAGCGAGACCGGCTCGTGTCCGCCGGCCGGATCGATCATCGCGTAGAAATGCGAGGGCAGCCGCGTCATGCGGGCGGGAACTTGGTCAGCACGATCTTGTGGTCGGTGATCTTCTTGCGCAGCGTGTTGCGATTGAGCCCCAGCATCCGCGCCGCGCGCACCTGGTTGCCGCCGGCGCGCTTGAGCGCGAGTTCGACGAGCGGGCGCTCGATTTCCGCCACCAGCCGATGGTAGAGGTCGCGCGGCTCCTCGCCGCCGGGCGAATCGAACCATCCCGCGATGCGCGCCGCGATGATATCGCCGAGCGTGGCGCCGTCGGCGGCCGCGCTTGCGCCAATGCCCGCGCCGCCGGGGCGCGTGAGCTCGATATCTTCGGCGCGAATGTTAGTGCCCGGCGCGAGCAGCGCCGCGCGCATCACGGCGTTTTCGAGTTCGCGCACGTTACCCGGCCAATCGGCGGACTCCAGCCTGGCGCGCGCTTCGGGGCTGATGGTGGCGGCGCGCGCGCCCATCTCCTGGACGGCCTTGGTGACGAAATAATCGGTCAGCTCCGCAATATCTTCGCGCCGCTCGCGCAGCGCCGGCATCTGAATCGGAATCACGCGGAGCCGGAAGTACAGGTCCTCGCGGAATTTGCGCGCGGCGACCAGGGTTTCGAGGTTCTGGTTGGTGGCGGCGATTACGCGCGCCTTGAGCTTGAGCGTCTCGGCGCCGCCGACCCGGTTGAACTCGCGCTCCTGGAGCACGCGCAGCAGCTTGGGCTGCAATTCGACCGGCAGGTCGCCGATCTCGTCGAGGAAGATGGTGCCGCTGTCGGCCATCTCGAATTTGCCGGCGCGCCGCTCGGCCGCGCCGGTGAACGATCCGCGTTCGTGACCGAACAGCTCGCTCTCGAGCAGGCCGTGCGGGATGGCGGAGCAGTTGACGGCGACGAACGGCGAGCGCCAGCGCGCGGATTTGAAATGGATCGCGCGCGCCACCAGCTCCTTGCCGGTGCCGCTCTCGCCGCTGAGCAGAACGGTCGCGTCATTGGTGACGACGCGGCCGATCAGCTTGTAAACCTCCTGCATCGCAGGACTGCGGCCGATTATCTCGCCACCGACGAGCTGGCGATTCACTTCGTCTTTCAGGCGGTTGAGATCCGCGGCCTGCGCGCCGACTTCGACCGCGCGCTTCACCGCGGCCGCGACCAGATCGAGATTGAGGAACGGCTTGGTCAGGTAGTCGTGAGCGCCACGCTTCATCGCCTCGACGGCATTGTTCATCGTGCTCGCCGCAGTGATCACGATGATCAGCGTGCGGACGGCTTCGGCGTGCGCCCCCGACAATACGTCGAGTCCGCCGGTGCCCGGCATGATGATGTCGAGCAACGCGACGTCGAATCGATTGGTGCGCAGGGCCGCAAGCGCGGCCGCGCTGTCGGGCGCCTCTTCGACGCGATGGCCGTCGGCTTCGAGGCGATGGCGCAATACGAGGCGAATTGCGGGATCGTCGTCGGCGATCAGAATCGCCGCGCCGGGGCCGGGATCCTTGAGACGTTCGGGGAAGTTTTGGTTCGATGCGCTAGCGCCCATGGTGACGGTATTCACGGGTTAGAATGGTAACAGGAAGTTTGATCTTATCGCCAATGGTGCTGAAGGTCGCCCAAAATCTGTGCATCACGCCGGTGTTACGCGTGGCGGCGGCGCAATCGTGAACGGGTGGATCGGCCGGAAAAGGAAGAAATACACAATTGGTTGTGGTTTTGGGACGGCTGCGCTCTAGGGAACCTCTGCACAAGTCGATCGATATAGGTAGATCGATATAGGTAGAATGAAGTTGATCGATGGATGGGTGCGGAGGTGGAGTGATGAG
>NZ_JBEKFG010000088.1:0-13296 GCF_050013435.1 Binatus sp. (SeqCode)
GGCGCGGCGACCCGCGCTGCACCGCGGTCTCGCTCTTTGCGGACCCAGGGGTTCTCGGTCTGCCGCGCCCAAGTTCAAATCCATCTTGCGATGCTGACGGCAAGATACAAGGGGTCACCCCTGCCGCCCGCCGCGCAGGCGATTCTTCCTTCGTTCGTGGATGAACTAGTTCAGCCTGCCCCGCGCCGATATCGCGTGCTATCCGTACGCTATGGTCAACCGCCAGGATATCCCGTGCTCGCCCGGCTCGCCCAAAATCGCGCGAGCCCCGCATCCGGCAGAAATAATTTTTGACGGAACGAAACTACCCTTAGAGCGGAGCCGTCCCAAAACCACTACAGGTGGTAGAATTTGCCCTTTCCAGCTCGATTCGATCGCTCAGATTCGCATCCATCGCAGTCTGACTTTCGCGTCGAGCGCGCGTTCTATTGACCTTCGCCGACCGCCTGCCCGCTTCGGATCGACCGACTCAGTGGAGAGTCTGTCCGGCGGGCTCCAGCAGCTCGGGCGAATCGTTACGTACATTGTTGATCTTGGGCGAGACCGGAGTCGCGATCAGCAAGTCAGCGGGCGCGGGAACCAGCAGCCGCTTGAGCGCGAGCGCGTCCGCCGCGCGCGGATCCATCCAGTCGTCGGCGTCGCGATCTGCCAGTATCACCGGCATCCGATCGTGATACTGCCCGACCACGGCGTTGGCCGTCGTCGTGATAATCGTGAACGTCGTCTCCCACACGCTCGGCTCCTTCTGCCACGCCTCGTAAAGTCCGGCGAACAGGACCAGCCTGCCATCGTCGCGATGGAACCAGGCCGGCTGTCGCGCGGTCTTCGGCCCGGTCCATTCGAAGAATCCATCGGCCGGCACCACGCATCGCCGCTTGTGGAACGCGTCGCGAAATGCGGGCCGCGCCTCGACCGTCTCCGACCGCGCGTTGATGCATTTGGCGGCCATGCTGGCGTCTTTCGCGCCGCTCTTGACCAGGCCCCACCTGGCGGGAATCACTTCGCGATTTTCGTACTTGATCCTGACTATGAAATGTTTCTGCATCGGCGCGACGTTGTAGCGCGGCCGATAATCGACGAACGAGTCCGCCGGGACGCCGAGCTCGGCCGCGAGCGAATTGCCGTCGCGGCGCGTGATTGTGAATCGTCCGCACATCAGTTGCCGCCGGTGGGCGCCGAGGCCGCCGATTGCGCCTGCTTGAAGACTCGCGCGATGAGTTCCTGCGCCTCGGCCTGAATCCGATGCAGATGCTCCACCCCGCGAAAGCTCTCCGCGTATATCTTGTAGACCTCTTCGGTGCCCGACGGACGCGCCGCGAACCATCCGCTCTCCGCGATCACCTTGATTCCGCCGATTGCCGCTCCGTTGCCGGGCGCCACGGTCAATGTCTTGACGATTTTCTCACCCGCAAGTTCGCGCTCATTGAGTTGCGCGGGGCTCAGCTTCTTCAGAATTTCCTTCTGCGCTGGCGTAGCGGGCGCGTCGATACGCTCGTACGCCGGCGCACCGAACTCGCGCGTCAGGTCGTTGTACGCCGCGCCGGGGTCGCGCCCCGTGCGCGCGGTCATCTCGGCCGCCAGCAGGCCCAGGATGAGTCCGTCCTTGTCTGTGGTCCACACGGTTCCATCGGTGCGCAAGAACGACGCGCCGGCGCTTTCTTCGCCGCAAAATCCGACCGAACCATCGATCAGCCCGTCCACGAACCACTTGAAGCCCACCGGAGTCTCGACGAGCTTGCGTCCGATGCTCGCCGCGACGCGATCGATCATGGCGCTGCTCACCACCGTCTTGCCGACCGCCGCATCTTTGCGCCATCGGGTGCGGTTGCGGAACAGGTACGAGATCGCAACCGCGAGATAGTGATTCGGATTCATCAGTCCGCTCGAGCGAGTGACTATTCCGTGCCGGTCCGCGTCGGTGTCGTTGGCAAACGCGACGTCGAAGCGATCGCGAATCGCCAGCAAGCGCGTCATCGCGTACTGCGACGAGCAATCCATCCTGATCTTCCCGTCCCAGTCGGCGGTCATGAAGCGAAACGTCGGATCGACCACGTCGCTGACCACCGTCGCCTTGATTCCGTACTTTTCGATCACCGCGGGCCAGTAATGCACCGCGGCGCCGCCGAGCGGATCGATTCCGATCTGCACGCCCGCGCCGCGGATCGACTCCATGTCGACGACGTTGCCCAGGTCGCCGACGTAAGCGCCGATGTAATCGTGGCGATGAACCGTCGCCGCCGTGCGCGCCCGCTCGTACGCAACGCGCCGCACCCCGGCCAGCTCGGCCTTGAGAAATTCGTTGGCGGTATTCTGAATCCAGTCGGTGACCGTGGAATCAGCCGGGCCGCCGTTGGACGGATTGTACTTGAAGCCGCCATCGCACGGCGGATTGTGCGACGGCGTGATCACGATCCCGTCCGCCAGCCCGCTCTTGCGCCCGCGATTGTAGGTCAGGATCGCGTGCGAGATCGCCGGCGTCGGCGTGTATCCCCCCGCGCTATCGACCATCGTCTCGACCCCATTGGCAGCCAGCACTTCGAGCGCGCTGGCCAGCGCCGGGACCGAAAGCGCATGCGTGTCCATCCCGAGGTAGAGCGGACCGTTGATATTTTGACTTTTGCGATAGAGGCAAATCGCCTGGCTGATCGCCAGGATGTGCGCTTCGTTGAACGCGCTGTCCAGCGAGGAGCCGCGATGCCCCGAGGTGCCGAACGCGACTCGTTGCGCAGGAATGCCTGCGTCGGGCTTGCAGGCGAAGTACGCGGTGATCAACCGGGGGATATCGACCAGTTGCGATTGATCGACGGGCTTTCCGGCAAGCGCGCTTACTTTCTCGGCCATGGAGTAGAGACCTCGTCTCCCGCTGCGATGTGCAATCGATTCCCCGGGATTGCGCAACCGGGAGAGGCCGTCTGTGGCGATTTACATGGAGCGGGTGATCGGTTTCGAACCGACGACCTCGTGCTTGGCAAGCACGCGCTCTACCAACTGAGCTACACCCGCTCTCCAAACCGGCGCGATGAATCCATTTGATTATCCGGCGCGCCGGCGCCTGTCAAATCGCCGCCCGCTTGCCCGCCGCGGCGATTGGTTTTGGCCGCAGCGCCACGACCACGCGCACATAGTAATCCACGCACGACCACACGCTCACCGCCATCGCGATCCACAGCACGAACATCCCGGCGGCGAAGAAATCGACGTGCCAATACGTGTAATGAACCAGCAGACCCTCAATCGCGATCGACTGCAACGCCATCTTGTACTTGCCCAGCTCCTCGGCCGCCACGATCAACCCCTCGGCCGCCGCCACCGCGCGCAGTCCCGTCACCATTATTTCGCGCGTCACCAGCACCACCACCATCCACGCCGGCACGTGCGGCGTTCGCGCCATCCCGGCCAGCATGATCAGCACCGTCGCGACCACCAGCTTGTCGGCCATCGGATCGAGAAACTTGCCGAGCGTCGTGACCGAGTCGTAATTGCGCGCGAGGTAGCCGTCGAAAAAATCGCTGACCGTTGCGATCAGGAACACCCCGGCCGCAAGCCACGAAGCGGCCGGCCCGCTGTACATCAGGATCCAGATCAGGATCGGCGCGGTTGCGATCCGCAGCAGCGTGACAATATTTGGCGGCGTCATCGGCACGGGCTTGGCCTGTCTTCAACTCTACGAAACTGCGCGGCGAAGGTTTCGTTTTTCACCGCAATCCCACCTTCGAGAATATTTGAATCGATTCAAGGTGGCAAATCGCAGCCGCTCGATCGCCTTGACTGGCCGAGCGCAGACCGAGTAGCGTCATTTTGACACAACGCGCGCTTCGCGACTCTCCCGCCGGCGCGACCGAGGCCACCTGATGAGGCATAATGCGCAACTGTCCACCGACTTCCTGGTTATCGGCGGCGGCATCGCGGGCCTGACCTTCGCAATCAAGGCGGCCGAAGCCGGCACGGTCACCGTCCTCACCAAGGCCGGCAGCTCCGAGGCCAACACCGCCTACGCGCAGGGCGGCATCGCCAGCGTGTGGAGCGTCCACGACTCGTTCGAATCGCACATCGAGGACACGCTGCGGGCGGGCGCCGGCTTGTGCGATCGCGCCGCGGTCGAGACCATAATTCGCGAGGGTCCCGAGGCGGTGCGCGAATTGATCCGGCTCGGCACTCGCTTCACCCGGGTCGAGGCCGGCGGCCACGACGACAGCGAACAGGAGTACGACCTGGGCCGCGAGGGTGGGCATAGCCATCGCCGCGTGCTTCACGCGCAGGATCTGACCGGCCGCGAAATAATGCGTGCGCTGACCGAGGCCGCCGCCGCGCGGCCGAACATCCGCACTCTGGAAAATCACATCGCGGTCAATCTGCTGGTCGAGAATCCCACCGCGGGAAAGCCGGGCGCATGCTGGGGCGTCTACGCGCTCGACCGCGGCACTCACGAAATCCGCAAAGTGATTTCGCGCGCCACGATGCTGGCGACGGGCGGCGCCGGCAAGGTCTATCTCTACACCACCAATCCCGATATCGCGTCGGGCGACGGCGTCGCGATGGCGTATCGGGCGGGCGCGGCGGTCGCCAACCTCGAGTTCTACCAGTTCCATCCCACCTGCCTGTATCATCCCGCCGCCAAGTCGTTTCTCATCTCGGAGGCGCTTCGCGGCGAGGGCGCGATTCTGAAATTGCCCGACGGCACCGCGTTCATGAAGCGCTACCATCCCGACGCCGAGCTGGCGCCGCGCGACATCGTGGCGCGCGCCATCGACTCCGAGATGAAACGTCACGGGCTGGACTTCGTGTATCTCGATTTGAGCCACCGCGACGCCGATTTCATCCGGCGGCGGTTCCCGAATATCTTCAAGGGATGCTTGAGCTTTGGATATGACCTGACCAAAGGACCAATTCCGGTGGTGCCCGCGGCGCATTATATGTGCGGCGGCGTGCAGACCGATCTCGACGGACGCACCTCGATCCCGCGCCTGTACGCGGCCGGCGAGGTCGCGATGACCGGGCTGCACGGCGCCAACCGGCTCGCCTCGAACTCGCTGCTCGAGGCCGCCGTGATGGGCCGGCGCGGGTTTGCCGCGGCGCGCGATATCGTCGCATCGGGAGGCGGCGCGCCGCCTGAGTTTCCGGAGTGGGATCCCGGGCGCGCGATCCGCAGCGAGGAGCGCGTGATGATCACCCAGAGCTGGGACGAGATTCGCCGCCTGATGTGGAACTACGTCGGCATCGTGCGCAGCGACCGGCGACTCGAGCGCGCGCTTCGCCGCATCGAGTTAATCAAGGAGGAGATCCACAGCTACTACTGGGACCACCTGCTCGACGCCGACACGATCGAGTTGCGCAACCTGGCAAAGGTCGCGGAGCTGGTCGTGCGATCCGCGATGACCCGGCGTGAGTCGCGCGGCTTGCATTACAACATCGATCATCCCGAAACCGGCGGCCCCGAATGGGTGCATCCGACCGTGCTGCAAAAATTCGCTCAGCCGATCTGAAAATTGCGCGGCGCGGGATCGATCTCATGCAAGCGGATGAAGTGAAGATGTACTCGGACTACAAGAGTCCGTTCGCCTATCTCGCATTCGATCCCGCCTTCGCGCTCGAAAATCGATTTCGGATTCGGCTGCGATGGATTCCGTTCCAGCTTCGAATCAAGGGCAAAGGCGAGCGCAGTCTCTACTCCGAACACAAGGCGCGATACTCGTATCTCGACGCGCGGCGATGGGCCAAGCCGCGCGGCCTGGTCATTCGAGGGCCGTCGAAGGTTTACGACACGACGCCGGCGCTGATCGGCGGCCTCTTCGCGGAAAAGCACGGCCGCCTGCTCGATTACAGCCGTCGAGTTTTCGAGATGTTCTTTCGCCGCGAACTCGAGGCCGACCAGCCCGACGCGGTCGCGGAGGTAATCGCAAGCCTCGGCATGTCTGCCAACGACTATCGCAAATATCTTTCAGGCGAGGGCACCATCGCCTATCAGCGCGCTCAGGACGAGGCCGCTGCCGACTACGTGTTCGGCGTGCCGCTGTTCTTCTTCGACGGCGAACCGTTCTGGGGTCACGACCGCCTCCCGATTCTCGAGCATCGCCTCACCGAAGCGGGATTGACGGTTAACTAGATCACGCCACCGGCGCGGGCTGACGCGTCGGATTGGGCTCGTACGAAAACGCGAGCTTGTCGCCGTCGAGGTCCGCCGTCGCTTTGCCGCCCTTCGTCAGCTTGCCGAACAGCACCTGGTCCGCAAGCTCGCGTGCAATCTCGTTTTCGATCAACCGCCCCAGCGGGCGCGCGCCGAAGCGCGGATCGTGACCATGTTCCGCCAGCCATTTCTTCGCCGCCGGCGTCACCGTAAGCCGGACCTTCTGCTTGTCGAGGCGCTCCTGCAGTTCCGCGATGAACTTGTCCACCACCCGTTCCATAACCGGAGGACTGAGCGGCGCGAATTCGATCGTCGCCGACAGCCGGTTTCTGAACTCCGGCGCGAACATCCTCTCGAGCACGTTCTTGGGATTTCCCTGGCCGGTTCCGCCGTGGAAGCCGATCATCGCGCGCGACAGTTCTTGTGCGCCCGCATTAGTCGTCATCACGAGAATCACGTTGCGGAAATCCGCCTTGCGCCCGTTGTTGTCGGTGAGCGTGGCGTGATCCATCACCTGCAACAGGATGCTGAACAAATCGGGATGCGCCTTTTCGATCTCATCGAGCAGCAGCACGCAATGCGGAGTCTTGTTGATCGCGTCGGTGAGCAATCCGCCCTGATCGAAGCCGACGTATCCCGGCGGCGCGCCGATCAAGCGCGACACCGTGTGCCGCTCCATGTACTCGCTCATGTCGAAGCGGATGAACTCGACGCTCATCACCTTCGCGAGTTGCCGCGCGACTTCGGTCTTGCCCACGCCCGTCGGTCCGGCGAACAAAAACGCGCCGACCGGCTTGTCGGGATGGCTCAGCCCCGAGCGCGCCAGCTTAATCGCGCGCGCCACCGAGTTGATCGCCTCGTCCTGGCCGAAGACCGCCTGCTTCATATCCTCGTCGAGCGTCTGCAGCCGTCCGCGATCGGTCGCCGACACCGTCCGCTCCGGAATCTTCGCCATCCGCGCCACCGTCCGCTCCACGTCGCGGGTGCCCACCGTCGCCGGTTCCGTCGTTGCGGCGCCGCGCAAATGCCCCGCGACTCCGGCCTCGTCCATCACGTCGATCGCCTTGTCGGGCAGGAACCGGTCGTTGATGTATCGCGCCGACAGTTCGACCGCCAACCTGATCGCCGAATTCGTGTAGCGGACGTTGTGATGCTTCTCGTAGTACGACTTGATGCCATTGAGTATCTGCACCGTCTCGTCCTGCGTCGGCTCGACCACGTCGATTCGCTGGAAGCGCCGCGCCAGCGCTTTGTCCTTGTCGAACGAGCGCTTGTATTCCTGGTAAGTCGTCGATCCGATACATCGCAGGTCGCCCGACGCCAGTGCGGGTTTGAGCAGGTTGGACGCATCCATCGTCCCGCCGGAAGCAGCTCCCGCGCCGACTATCGTGTGAATCTCGTCGATGAACAAAATCCGCTTCGAGTCGCCGACCACCGCCTTGATGACCGCCTTCAGCCGCTGCTCGAAGTCCCCGCGAAACCGCGTCCCCGCCAGCAGCGCGCCCATGTCGAGCGCGTAGATCTCGACGCCCTTGAGCGCGTCGGGCACATCGCCCTTATGAATTGCCAGCGCCAGTCCCTCGGCCAGCGCGGTCTTGCCGACCCCTGCCTCGCCCACGAAGACCGGATTGTTCTTGCGCCGGCGCAGCAGCACGTGCACCGCGCGCTCGAGTTCTTTCTTGCGGCCGACCAGCGGATCGATTTTTCCGTCCGCCGCGCGCTTGGCCAGGTTGATCGCGTAAGTATTGAGCGCCTTCGACGGCGACAGCTTGCGCTCGCCTTCTTCGTCGCCGCCTTCGTGCTCATGTCCCTCGTGATCGATCGAGTCCTTGTCCGATTCCTCGCCGTCCTCGTCGTCTTCCGCGCCCGCCTTCGAAACCCCGTGCGAGATAAAATTGATCGCGTCGAAGCGCGTGACGCCCTGCTCCTGCAGAAAGAAAATCGCCGGCGATTCGGTTTCATGGAACATCGCGACCAGCACGTTGCCGCCCGTGATTTCCTGCCGCCCCGCCGATTGCACGTGCAACGCCGCCCGCTGCAGCGCCCGCTGCACCCCGATCGCGTAGCGCGGCGACACTTCCTCGTCCTTGGGCATCCGCTCGACCTGCTCGTCGAGGTAATGCGCCAGCTTGCGCCGCAGCCCGTCCAGATCGGCGCCGCAATGTTTCAGTATCTCGGTCGTCGTCACGTCGTGGAGCATCGCGAACAGCAGATGCTCCAGGCACACGAACTCGTGACGCCGGTTGACGGCTTCGCTCATCGCGAGTTGCAGCGTCACCTGCAGTTCGCGGCTGATCATGATGTTGTTATTCGACGCAGCCATCGATGCTATCGCCTGCTCACTCCTTTTCCATCACGCACTTGAGCGGATACTCGGACTCACGCGCGAGTTCTTCGACGGTATGCGTCTTGGTCTCCGCGACTTCGAATGGATATACGCCCGCCACGCCCATCCCGTTCTGATGCACGTGGAGCATGATTCGGGTCGCCTCGGCATGCTGCTTGTGAAACACCGCTTTCAACACTTCGACCACGAACTCCATCGGCGTGTAATCGTCGTTGAGCAAGATGACCTTGTACAGCGGCGGTTTGGCGGTCTTCGACTTGGTGCGGGTCTTGCGCTCGGTGGCGATATCGCCGCCGCCAGGCCGGCCATCGCCGTCGCCGTCAGCGCCGGTGATTCGCGCCGAAAACATCCGCTTGCGCACGAAATCTACCATCGCACCTCAGTCGCTCGGAGCGCCTCACTCCGTCTGACGTATATAATACCAAATTCGAGCAGGGCTGGTGAGCATCCGGCAAAATTCGATTCGGTTGCGATAAGTCTGATATTTTGACCGTTGTGATTTGCTCACGCGATGGGATTGAAACTTTGCCATGAATGATTCCGCGCCCAGGCTCGAAGTCGCGATCGTCGAGGGAATCGACAAAATTCCCCAAGCGGCGTGGGACGCCCTGCTCGCCCCCGACGATTCCCCGTTCGTCGAATGGGATTGGCTGTATGCGATGGAGCACTCCGGATCGGCTGCGCGCAGCACCGGATGGGCCCCGTATCATCTCGTGGTTCGAGAGCTGCGCCGAAAACGAATCGTCGCCGCAGCCCCGCTCTACCTCAAAACTCACAGCATGGGCGAGTTCGTCTTCGACCATGGATGGGCCGACGCGGCCGAGCGCGCCGGCATCGGCTACTTCCCCAAGATTCTGGTCGGCGTGCCGTTCACCCCGCATACCGGACGCCGATTTCTGACCGCGCCGGGCGCCGATCGAGCCGGCCTCATCAATCTGCTCGGCCTCGCGCTCACCTCCATCTGCGAGGACAACAAGCTGTCGAGTGTGCACGTCAATTTTTGCCAGCCCGACGAAGCTGCCGCGCTCGCGCCGATCGGATTCATGGAGCGGCTCGGCTATCAGTACCATTGGCATAACGCGGGCTTCGCGACCTTCGACGATTATCTCACCCGCCTCAAGCACAAGCGGCGCACCGCCGTCCGCCACGAACGCGCCGCGATGGACGAACAGGGCATCCACATCCGCGTCGTCGCGGGCGAAGAAATTCCCGATCGGATGTTCCCCGAGATGTATCGAATCTATTGCTCGACGATCGAAAAGCTTTACTGGGGCCGTCGCTATCTCACCGAGGAATTTTTCGACCTCATCGGCAAATCCTTCAAGCGCAACATGGTTTTCATCGGCGCGTACGCGGGACGCGAACTGATCGCCGGCGCCGTCAACCTGGCCAAGGCCGGCGTGATGTACGGCCGCTATTGGGGATGCCTGCGCGAGGTCCGCTTCCTGCACTTCAACGTCTGCTACTACGCCGGCATCGAGCACTCGATCCGCAGCGGCATTCAGCGTTACGAGCCCGGCGCCGGCGGCGAATACAAATGGCTGCGCGGCTTCGACCCCGCACTCACCCGCAGCATCCACTACGTCTCCAACCCGGATCTCAGGCGCGCAGTTGCGGGCTTCCTCAAGCGCGAGCGTCACGAAGTCGAGCGATGGATCGTCGCGGGCAAGGAGCGCAGCCAACTCAAGCCCCCGCCCCCGTCGGACGCCGAGCTCGAGTAAGTGAAAAACGCCAGCGCGATTTCACCCCTTCCTCGGTTCGTCAATCATCGACGCCGGAAGCTCGCGCCTCGCGGTCTCGATAAACTCCGCGTCCGCGATCTCTTGTTTGCTCGCGACGCCGAGATCCCGGAACTTGCGCGCGGTGACCAGAACTCGCGACTCCAGCGAGCTCAGCGTGCGGTTGTATTCGCGCAACGCCCTGTCCAACGCTCCGCCCAAGTCGGCGAAGTACCCTGCCATCGTCGCGATTCGCTCATGCAGCTCCTGCCCGAGCGCGCTGATGCGCTCGGCATTTTCGGCGAGTCGCTCCTGACGCCAGCCGTAAGCGACCGCGCGCAGCACGGCGATCAGCGTCGTCGGCGAGGCGAGCACGACCTTCTTCGCGGCGGCGTCCTCGATTAGCGCGGGATCCTGTTGCAGCGCCGCGCTGAAGAACATCTCGCCAGGCAGAAAAAGAACGACGAATTCCGGCGTCGGCTTCAGCGCGTCCTGGTACGACTTCGAGCTAAGCTGCTCGACGTGCTTGCGGATCTGTGATGCGTGCTCCTTGAGCTTGATCCTGCGCGCCGCATCGTCCACCGCTTCCAATGCTTCCAGGTAAGCCTTCAGCGGCGCCTTCGAATCGACCACCACATTCTTTCCACCGGGCAGGCGCACAACCATGTCGGGGCGCAGCAACCCGTCATCGGTCGTGACGCTTTCCTGCTCAAAGAAGTCGCAATGGTCGGTCATTCCGGCGATCTCCGCCACGTTGCGAAGCTGAACTTCGCCCCATCGGCCTCGGACCACGGGCGTTTTGAGAGCGTCGACCAGCCTGCCGGTCTGTGCGCCGAGCGACTCGAGCTGAGACTTGAGATTCCCCTGCGACTCGCGCCGATCGTTCTCGATTCTGCGCAGTTCGCCGTCGAGCTTGGTCAGCGACTCGCGCGCCGGCTTGACCAGTTCATCGATCGACTTTTGCCGCGCTTCGAAATCCTTGCCCGCCGTTTCGCGCTCGGCGCGGAACTTCTCGTCGGCGCGCTTGATAAAGTCATCCGACGTGGTGCGCAGCGCATCGGCCGCGAGCAATTTGAACGTGTCCGTCAGTTTCTTTTCCGCGTCATCGAGCAGCGCGCGTTCCTGCTCGATTCTCTCTTTTGCATTCCTGAGCTCCGTGTCTGCTGCGACTTTTTCTGACTGCGCTATCGCCAATTTGTCGCGCAGTTCGCCAAGCTCCCTGGCAAGGTCTTCGCGCTGGGCGCGTTCCTGCGCCGCCGTCGCGATCGCGCCGGCGGCGTTTGCGCGCGCAAAGAGCCATCCAATCAACGCTCCCAGCGCCACGCCGGCAATCAATGCAGCAATCAATTCCATCCCTGGTTCCCCCGCGAGGATTCTATCCCCCATCCGCGAAGCCGTCTAATCGACTGCCGGCATTCTTACAGCTCGCGAGGACAACCGTTGTCCTGCGATGCGCCCGGGCGCCGCGCCTGCTATCGTGACCCTGAAAACGGAGCTGATACTTGAAAGACCTGCTCACCAAGGGCTCGATTCCGATTCTGCTCGGCACCGGCGGCGTCGGTAAGACGACGGTTGCCGCTGCGCTGGGACTGGCAGGCGCATCCGCCAATCTCAACACCGCGGTGATAACCGTCGATCCTTCCGAGCGCCTGCGTGACGCGCTCGGCCTGGCGCACCTGGGCGGCCTGCCAACCCGAATCGGCGGCCGGCAGCTTGCCGCGGCAGGACTCGACCGCCAGCTTCGGCTCTCCGCGATGATGCTCGACGTGACGGGCGCCTGGGACGCCATCGTCGAGCGCCTGGTTGCCGACCCGGCGACGCGCCGCAGAATTTTCGACAATCCATTCTACAAAAGCCTGACCGCCGAGTTCGCCGGCTCCGAGGCCTTCGCCGCGCTCCAGCAACTTTACGATCTCCATCAGACCGGCGCCTTCGAGCTCGAAGTCGTGGACACTCCCCCCGCGTCGCACTCCTTCGAGTTCCTGCAGACGCCCGCGCGGTTCATTCGCCTGCTCGATTCGCGGACGGCGCGATGGCTGTTTACGCCGTCGCTCTCTGCCGGGCGGATTGCGATGAAGGTCGCCAGCAAGGCCGCGCGATTTGTCGTGCGCGAGCTCGAGCGCTTTGCCGGTGCCAACGTGCTTTCGACCATCACGGATTTCTTCGCCGCCGCCGCCGAGAGCATGGACGCAATTATCGATCGTCTGCACAAAACCGAAGCGCTGCTGCATTCGCCCGCCGTCCGGTTCGTGATGGTGACGACGGCGGAACCCGATCGCATCCGCCAGGCGCGCGAGCTGCTCGGCCAGATGGACTCCGAGGGGCTCAAGCTCGCCGCAATAGTGATCAATCGGTTCCTCGACGAGCGCACCTGGTCGGCCATCGCGGATTCGGCCGAGCGTCCGTTGAGTCATCTCGCGGAAATTTCGGAATTGAGTTCGTCGCTCACCAGAGACGACGGGAACGGCGCCGGATTCGGCCGGCTGGTCCATCACTTCGAGGATTATCGCGACCGGACCCTCGACGACATCGAGCGCGTCGCGGCCTTCGCGCGCGAACTTCCGCCCGGCGTCAAGCTCGCAATCGCGCCGGAAATCGAAGCCGGCGTGCGCGACCTGGCCGCGCTCTCGCGCGTCTCCCGCTACGTGACCTCAGGCACCGCGATTCTCAAACCGCTCGAGGCGGCAGCATCGCGACTGCGCATTTTTCAGGGCACCGGTGGCGCGCACCTTGTTCAGTGAATGTGCAATGTGCCGGCTGTTGTGCCGATCCCCGTCCCCAGCATGGCGCCCGCACATTGCACGTTCACTGAAAAAAGGCTTGCTGTGTTACCGATGCCCGCAGCATCCTCGACGCGGGCACATTGCACGTTCACTGAAAAAGCACGTTGCCTGAAAAAACACGTTCACCGAAAAAGCCGGCTGTGTTGGCGATGCCCGCACCTTGCACGACGCGGGCACATTGCACGTTGCCTGAAAGGACCGGAGTGAGTCTGTAAGCCGGGTTCTGTGCCCTTGCGGGCGGCGATCATTCCTCTAGGCCGTCGATTGCTCGCCGGCTCATGCGACCATACCCGAGGCCTTAAGAGCGGGCCGCTCAGCCTCCTA
>NZ_JBEKFG010000089.1:0-13222 GCF_050013435.1 Binatus sp. (SeqCode)
TCGCTTGCCGATAACGCGATAGAAGATGAAAGCGACGACGAACGTCGAGAGGACAAGCAAAATAACTATTACTGCGATCATATAAAAACGTGCTCCCCGCTTGGGCTACGCTTGGCGCGGCCGAGGCCGAGATCCTCATTCACTAGACTTAAAGCCGCGCGATCGTCGCGGCGACGCGTGAGCCGTCCGAAAATCAAATTCCTACGCTCCGCCTCCCGGCGCTCCGCCACCGACGCCCCCAGGAGGGAGAGAAGACACGGCGATAGCGATAGCCTCCGCGCCGGCCGACTTGGCCATATCCAGAATACGAACCATATCACCAAGTATAACCTTTGGGTCGCCCTGGAAAATCACAATTTTGTCGGTCGAATTCGCAAGCGCGTCATGCAGCTGGGGCACCAACTCGGGCTCGGTGACCTGCTTGTCGTTCAAATAGATCAGATGATCGGCGGTGTACGTCACGATGATGCCCTTGGGCTTGTCGGTTGGCGAGGTCGGCGCTTCAGCTTTGGGCAAATCGACGTGGGCCGCTGATTCGATCGTCACCGCTGTCGTCACCATAAAGATGATCAGCAGGACGAGAAAAATATCGGTCAGCGGGGTGATGTTGATATCGGCGAACACCCCGCCGCCTTTGTTACTACTCATTGCCATGGGCAAATACCTCTGCGTGTATCGATGCTCAGGTCAGCAACCGGGGCCGGCCCGATCAACCACCACCACCTGAGGAGTTGGCTAGTTGCGCACCGGTAACCCGCTTGGCCGCGATTGCAATTTGTTCGGCGCCGGCGGCCTTGGCGATATTCAGGATTCGCACCATGTCGCCGAGCAGCACTTTGCGGTCGCCCTGGAACACGACGATCTTCTGGTCCACTTTGCTCAGCGCCTCGCCCAGGGCCGAGCGGAGTTCGCGCTCGGGAACGTCCTTCGAGTTCACGAACAGCTCGTGCTGGGCGGTATACGTCACGATGACGCCCTTGTTCTCCGGCGCGGTATTGGTCGCGTTGGGCAGATCGACGTGGGCGGCGGATTCGATCGTGACAGAGGTCGTCACCATGAAGATGATGAGCAGGACCAGAAAGATATCGGTCAGCGGCGTGATATTGATGTCGGCGAAAACGCCGCCACCACCGCCGCTCGAATGGGGTCCGCTAATTGCCACGCGCCTGTCTCCCCTGGAGTGTAGCGTCGATCAGACGGTCGTCGTTGATGTGCTGGATGGCGCTGATGTTTTCAATCTTGACCGAGAAATAGTTGTAGAAGATAACCGCGATGATCGCGACGGCCAGTCCGAGCGCGGTCGAAATCAAGGCTTCCGAAATACCGGCTGCGACGACCGAGAAACCGCCGGTGCCCATGATTGCCATCGATTGGAACGCCACCAGGATACCAACCACCGTGCCGAACAGCCCGATGAACGGAGCCGATGCGCCCGCGGTCGCGAGCACCCAGATGTAGCGCTTGAACTCGAGGCCTTCCTGGTAACGGCGCTCGTCGTCGAGCTCGAGCAGATGATCCCGGTCCATCGTCTGCGAACCGGCGATGAGGGTGTGATAGATGCGCTCGGCGGCCGTGGCGCGCGCCTGCGTGGCCTGCAACGCTTCGTTGAACTTGCCCTGCCGCAGCTGCGGAATGAGCGAGTCGGCCAGCTTCGCCGTCTTCGGACCCACGCCCCACAGCACCCATACCCGTTCGAAAATTATCGCCAGGCAGACGACCGAAATGAAAAGCAGGGGGTACGTTGCATAGTAGCCCTGCTGAATCATCGACAAAATCCCAAAGTTGCTTTGCATCTCTTATCCTCTCGAGTTTTAAATAAATTTGAGCGGTGAAATTTTGGCCCCGCCCGAACCGTTACGTAACTACCACAAACTGCCCCTGCGGATTCTCCCTCGAACCGGTCGCCAGCCCTAATTTCACAGATTGGGCTCCCACCCGCCGGTCAAAGTCATCTGTGATAGCGCGGAAAGTCTGAATGCAACAATAGAAAGTATTTGTCAAGAGTCGCCGCAGACGTATAAGTATTGACCGATTCGCCCACGATTGCAAATGAAGATATCCTCACGCTGCGCAACGCTCGCCTCACGCTCGATCATCGAATCGGCGCGGCGCTTTTACTGTACGCCGTTGGCGATGCTGGCGACTGGCGAAATCGGTCGCGCGCGGCACCGCGAAGCATCTCGTCGCCTTGACTTCTTGGCCCCTCACGTCTATCCAGAAGCTTGCCAGAATACGCCGCAGATTGACCGCGATGCGGTCATTGTTTTTTCGGTCGATTGACGCCTTTGAGGAATCCAAATCCAGCATTAATTGAGACGGTGCAGCCGTCCGATTTGTTCAGTCGGGCTGCGCTGGCCGCCGCGTGCATGTTCGCACTGGCGGCTTGCAAAACCGCGCCGGTAGCCGCTCCCATCGCGCCGGCTGCCGTGCAGACCTCGATGACCACGCCCGACGAGCCCAGCCAGGCGTTGCCGCCGGACCTGTACAAGACGATGCCGATATATCCGGGCGCCAGGATCGAACACGTCCGCAAACCCAAAGGTGCGATGCGCGAAATTCTGTTCAGCGTGGACGCGCAGATGCCCCGGATGGTTGCTTTCTACAAGGACGAACTGAAGAAGAACGACTTTCACATCGCCTCGTCGCTGATCATGCCGGCGCGCAAAACCTGGTCGTGCGATTTCCACTACAACGGGCGTCCCGGCAGCATCATGCTGTACCCCAGCGACCAGGATAAATCGAAGATGACCATCGACCTCATCTACGAGCTGCCCGCCAATCTCGACGAATCCATGCTAGAACCCAAAGAAGACTTCGACGTAGAAGGACCGGGCGAAATCGCCCAACAAACTCCAAATCCCAGCGAAAAAGAGAAGAGGAATTAGCAAGATGGCACTACTAACAGGCAAAGTCGCAATTATTACCGGCGCCGGCCGCGGCATCGGGCGTGAAGAGGCGTTGTTGCTGGCCAAGCACGGAGCCAAGGTCGTCGTCAACGACCTCGGCGGCCACTTCGACGGAACCGGGCAGTCGCGTTCCCCGGCCGAGGACGTGGTCAAGGAAATCCGCTCCGCCGGCGGCGAGGCAGTCGCCAACTTCGAGAGCGTGACCGACTTCAAGGCCGCCAAGCGGATCATCGATTGCGCAATCGACAACTTCGGCAAGCTCAACATCCTCGTCAACAACGCGGGCATCCTGCGCGACCGCATGATGTTCAATATGAGCGAGGAAGACTGGGACGCGGTCATTTCAGTCCACCTCAAAGGCTCGTTCAACCTCGCCCGCCACGCGACCGCCTACTGGCGCGAGCAGCACAAGGCCGGCAACGTGCTCAATGGCCGGCTTATCAACACCAGCTCCGACTCGGGCATCCTGGGCAACGCCGGACAGAGCAACTACGGATCGGCAAAGGCGGCGGTCGCCGCGATGGCGATAATCGTGGATCGCGAGATGAGCCGTTACGGCGTCACCGCCAATGCGATCGCGCCGATCGCGCGCTCGCGGCTTACCGTCGACGCGACTCCGCAGACCGCCGCCGGCATGGCGCAGCGGCCGGGAGAATGGGATGCGTTCACGCCCGCGCACGTGGCGCCGCTGGTGGTCTGGCTGGCCAGCGACGACGCCAAAGACGTTCACGGCGAAGTGTTCCGCGTTGGCATGGGCAACGTGTGGCTGATGCGCGGATGGCATACCGGTTCCAAGGTCTCGAAGAAGGGCTCGATGTGGGAGCCGGCGGAACTCGGCGCCAAGCTCAAGGAAGAGCTGGCCAAGGGCGTGACCAAGAAGGAGAGCATGGGCGAGGTGATGGGCGGGGGCGTGTAGATTTTTGACGGCTAAGACGAAACCGAAAAGCGCGGCTCGCCGTGAGCCGCGCTTTCGTTACATCCTGTTCATTTGCGCCGCCAACACCGCGCGCAGCGTGATGGCCGAACATATCCTGCGGCGCGAACTCGACGCGCTCGGCTTCGACCATCGGATCACGATCACCTCGGCGGGAATCGCGCCATACGCCCGCGACGGGGCGCTGGTTTCGCTCGATACCCGGATGGCGCTGCGCGAGGTCGGCATCGATATCGGCGACCAGGCGACTTCAACCGACCTCAAACGGCATCCCGAGATGCTCGAGCAGACCGATCTCATCATCGCGATGACCGAGCAGCAGGCGCGCGAGCTGGTCGAGCGATTTCCCGGCGCAGCCGGGCGGCCGGTGTTCACGCTGCGTTCGTTTGCGGGCGAGGCAGGCGATATCGACGACCCCTACGAAAAGGGCGACTTGGTATTCGCCGAATGCCGCGAGGAGATTCATCGGCTCGTCCCGACGATCATCGAACGCCTGTTTCATCGCTAGCGCCCGACTAGGTCGCGCGCGATCATATGGCCATGGAATTCATCAATCCGCCCGACGCCGAGCTTCGCGCGATTTTGGCGCGGCCATCCACCGTCGCGGTCGTGGGATGCTCCGACAATCCGGCGCGCGACTCGCTGCGAATCGCAAAATTGCTCAAAGGCCGGGGCTTCAAGGTAATTCCGGTCAATCCGCAGCTCGACGCCGGCGCGCTCCAGAGCGCTCTGGGAGAGAAGTGCTATCCCAACCTGGCGTCGATTCCCGAGCCGATCGAGATGGTGGACGTGTTTCGGCGATCGGAGTTCGTGCCGGAAATCGTAGAAGACGCGATCGCCAAAGGTGCGCGCGTGCTGTGGTGTCAGCTCGGCGTAATCAACCTCGACGCGGCGCGGCGTGCGCAGCGGGCCGGGATGACGGTGGTGATGGATCGATGCCCGGCGATCGAATACGCGCGATTGTTCTAAGCCACGGCGGCTCCGGCGGAGTTTATGGCGCGCTGGAAAAGAGAGAGCAGAACCTTTTTCGTGTACATTATGAGCAGCAAGTCGGGTGTCCTCTATATCGGGGTGACGAACGATTTAGAACGACGCGTGAATGAGCATCGCGAAGGGCTGATTCCGGGTTTTACGAAGACATATCGCGTCCGGCGGCTCGTATATTTCGAAGATTTCGACAGACCGGGGGACGCAATCTCTCGCGAGAAGCAGATCAAGGGCTGGGCGAGGGCAAGAAAACTCGAATTGATTCATTCCACTAATCTGCCAATGGACGATCTTAGCGCGTGCTGGCGCACGCGAGATTCTTCGCTACGCTCAGAATGACGGAAGTGGCTTCGGTGCAATGACAGAAGCGGCTTTGCTGCTACGCATGCCGTTCCGCGCAGATTCTTTTCTCCGTCATCCTGAGCGGAGTCTGCGCAGCGAAGGATCTCGTCCGCCGCGCAGCGGCGGCGGAGTTTTTTGATGAAGCCGCGCAAGTGGAAGACGCTCAAGAGCGACATCGCGTACCAGACGCCGATTTTCGATCTCCATCGACGCCGCTCGACGCATCCGCGCCGCGGCGAACGCGACTTCTTCATTCTCGACGCGCCCAACTGGGTGAATATCATTCCGATCACGAGCAGTGGCGCGGTCGTGATGATTCGCCAGTGGCGTCACGGGATCTCCGGGTTCACGCTCGAGGTGCCCGGCGGGATGGTCGATCCCGAGGATCCGTCGCCGATGCATGCGGCGCGGCGCGAGATGATCGAGGAGTCGGGGTTCGATTCGGACACGATCGTAGAACTTGGCAAGGTGCATCCGAATCCCGCAATCCAGGGCAACATCTGTTTCTCGTTTCTTGCGGACAACGTGCGCCAGGTCGATAGGGTGATTGCGATCGGCGACGAAGAGACCGAGGTCGTGCTGGTGCCGATGCGCGAAATACGCGGCCTGATCGCGTCGGGCAAGGTCATGCATGCGTTGACGATCGCCGCATTTTCGTTCCTGCACGTGTACAACCCGCCGCCCAAGCGCCGCCGGATGAAGTAGCCCTGCGGCCGCATTGACAGCCGCCGCAGCGTGCCCTAGCCTTGACGGTTTGCTAGACTACAAAAACGAACCGACTGGGCCGGAGCCGCTTACCTCGACCTGCTGCGACCGAGTTTTTACCCATGTTTGATACGCTCAGCGACAGCCTCGAAGGGGTCTTCAGAAAACTCAAGGGCACCGGCCGCATCACCGAGCGCAATATTGAAGAGGCGCTGCGTGAAGTCCGGCTCGCGCTGCTCGAAGCCGACGTCAATATCAAGGTCGTTCGCGATTTTATCGAGCACGTCAAGACCAAGGCGCTCGGCGAGGAAGTGCTCCGCTCGCTCACGCCCGAGCAGCATCTGATCAAGTTCGTCGCGACCGAGCTGCAAAACGCGATGGGCGGTTCGGCGCGCGAGCTCGATCTGAAGGTCAAACCGCCCGTCAAAATCATGCTGGTGGGCCTGCAGGGCTCGGGCAAGACGACTTCGATTGCGAAGCTCGCGCTATGGCTCAAGTCCGAGCGCAAGCGCCATCCGATTCTGGCGTCCACCGACGTTTATCGCCCGGCCGCGATGGAGCAATTGCGCGTGCTTGGCGCGCAGGCGCAAATTCCAGTCGTCGACAGCCGCGAGGATCAGAATCCGATCGAGATCGCGTCGCGCGCGCTGGCCCGGGCCGAGACCGGCGGACATGACGCGGTGCTTATCGACACCGCCGGCCGCCTGCAGATCGACGAAGAGCTGATGGACGAGCTGGCGCGCCTGAAGGCCGCGCTGAACCCGCATCACATCATATTCGTCGCCGACGCGATGACCGGGCAGGAAGCGGCCAACGTGGCGGCGGGATTTCACGAGCGGCTGGGAATTTCCGGCGTGATCCTGACCAAGCTCGATTCCGACGCCCGCGGCGGCGCGGCGCTTTCGGTGCGGACTATAACCGGGGCGCCGATTCTGTTTGCGGCCACGGGCGAGAAACTCGACGCGTTCGAGGTTTTCTATCCGGACCGGCTGACGTCGCGCATCCTGGGGATGGGCGATGTGCTGACGCTGATCGAAAAAGCGCAGCAGAACTACGATCAGACCAAGGCCAAGGAGCTCGAGCGCAAGTTCAAGAAGAACGAATTCACAATCACCGACTTCGCCGAACAGATCAAAGCGATCAAGAAGATGGGATCGCTTGGCGATCTGATGGGAATGATCCCCGGGCTCAAAAAAGTGGCGGGCGCGGCGGATTCCGAAGAGGCCAAACGCGAGCTGGGGCGCATCCAGTCGATTATCGACTCGATGACGCTGCAGGAGCGCGGCAACCATCTGATTATCAACGGGCGCCGGCGTGCGCGAATCGCCACCGGCAGCGGCACCTCGGTGCAGGACGTGAATCGTTTCCTCAAACAGTTCGAGCAGACGCGCAAAATGATGAAGAAAATCACCCGCATGGGCGCGGGAAAGATGATGATGCGCGGACTGGGGCTCGGCAGCTAGAATAAGTAACAGGAGAATCGCATGGCACTTGTAATCCGGTTGCGCCGCCACGGCGGGCGCAAGAAACCCTTCTACCGCATCGTGGTGGCCGACTCGCGCTCGCCGCGTGACGGACGCTTCGTCGCTCAGGTCGGCACTTACGACCCGGCCTTCGATCCGCCCCGCGTGACGATCAAAAAGGACGTGGCCGACCGCTGGCTCAAGGCTGGCGCTAAGCCGAGCGACACGGTAAGAAAGTTAATTAAACGGGCCGAAACAGCAACGGTCTCCGCCTGATGCGACCCGCTGCAACGGAGCCATCCCATGAAGGAGCTCGTTCAGTTCCTCGCACAACAACTGGTGAACAATCCTGACGCGGTGGACGTGAAGGAGACGCAGGGCGATACCGCCTCGGTAATTGAACTGCGGGTGGCCAAGGAAGATTTGGGCCGCGTGATCGGCAAGCAGGGGCGGACCGCGAAGTCGATCCGCACGATTCTCAATGCCGTCGCCTCGCGCACCAACCGCAAGGTTGTTCTCGAAATCGTCGAGGACAAATGATCGGACCAGTCGATCGACACTTTTCGTGAGCCGGCCAGCGCCTGCCCGGTGACACGAATCAACTTGCAGCATCGATGCTCCGCGTCGGCCGCATAACCGGCGCCCACGGCCTCAAGGGCGCGCTGCGATTGCGGCCCGACAATCCCGACTCTGACTCATTGGAACAGGTCGCGCGCGTGTTCCTGGAGAGCGCCGGACAAGCACGCGAGTTTCGGCTGACCGGATTGACGCGGCTGAACGCGACGACGCGGCGAATCACGCTCGAGGGTGTCGCCGACGTAGACGCGGCCGAGGCGCTCAAAGGCGCGGTCGTGATGCTTGCGGCGGAGGACGTCCCGGCCGCCAAGCCGGGCGAGTTCTACTATTACGAGGCGATCGGATGCGAAGTGTTTATCACCGACGGCAGCCGCCTCGGTACGATCGAAGAAATCTTCTCGACCGGCGCGCACGACATCTGGGTGGTGCGGGACGGCGAGCGCGAAGTCCTGGTTCCGGTTATCGAGGACGTCGTCAAGGCGATGGATTTCGCCGCCCGGCGTGTCACGATCGAGCCGATCCCCGGCCTGCTCGACTGAAATCGGCGGGCGCCGTCTGGCCCGAAGCGGCGCACCCGGATAGATTTGGATTCACGACGCATCCGCACGTCGGCTCGCTGCGATGGAATTTCACGTAATCACATTGTTCCCCGAGATGTTCGAATCGCCGTTTCGCGCCGGCATGATCGGACGCGCCATCGAGCAGGGATTGATCGCGATCAAGGCGCATTCGCTGCGCGAGCATGGTCTGGGTAATTACCGGCAAGTCGATGATGCGCCGTACGGGGGAGGCAGTGGGATGGTGATGCGGCCGGAGCCGATCGCGGCGGCGATCGACGCGGTCAATGCGGGGCGCCCGGGACTGTGGCGCATCCTGATGACCCCGCAGGGCGAAGTGTTCGACAACTCGATGGCGCGTGACCTCGCCAGGCGCGCACCCGGCCTGATGATCGTCGCGGGACGCTACGAAGGAATCGATGAGCGCGTGCGCTCGCTGGTGGACCAGGAAATTTCTATCGGCGACTACGTGCTGAGCGGCGGCGAAATTGCGGCGATGGCGGTGATCGAGGCGGTGGGCAGGATGATACCGGGCGTGCTGGGCAATCCCGAGTCGCTCGACGAGGAATCTTTCGCTGCCGGGATGCTGGAGTACCCGCAATACACGCGGCCCGAGGAATTCCGCGGGATGAAGGTGCCGGAAATCCTGCTCAGCGGCGACCACGGCAAGATTCGCGCGTGGCGCGAGGCTGAAGCAAAACGGCGAACCGCGCGGCGGCGCCCCGACCTGCTCGAACGCCGCAAGTTCTGAGCGTGCAAATTCTGAAACGTGTCAGACCTTTTCATAGCGCTGATTCATCATCCGGTCGTCGACCGAAACGCAAAGATCGTCACGTCGGCAATAACCAGCCTCGACATTCACGATATCGCGCGCGCGTCGCGAACCTACGACCTGCGCGGCGTGTTCATCGTCCATCCGATTCCCGAGCAGCGGAAATTCGCCGCGAGCGTCATCGATCATTGGCGTTTCGACTTCGGCCGGGCCCACGATTCGCGCCGGCGCGAGGCCCTCGAGCGCGTGCAGATCGTCGCGGAACTCGACGACGCGATCGCCGCGGCAACCCAAATCTCCGGCGCACGCCCGCTCGTCGTGCACACCTCCGCGCGCACCGGGGGCGGCACCAGCTACGCCGACTTACGCAAGCGGCTGGAGGCTCCCGATGCGCCGCCGATGATTATCCTGCTCGGGACCGGATTTGGGATGTCGCCCGAGGTGGCAGAGCGCGCCGACGTCGTGCTTGCGCCCATCGTCGGCCCCGGCGATTACAACCATCTGTCAGTGCGCTCCGCCGCGGGAATCATTCTCGACCGCCTTCGCGGCAAGTGATCGCTGGTTGTTTGGTTGCCCGCTCCAGTGCTAAATCGCTACACATGACGCTCCGCCACGCGACCGCGCTCGCGCTTGTGGGCTGGCATCTGATGGCTCCGAGTTTTGTTGATTGGAGTTCTGGTCAGCGAAACCTCGGCCAACCAAAGATGAAAAATTCAAGCGTGGATTGGTCTCCAACTTGGGATACAATTCACACTTTCGATTCAGCTGCTCAGTGCGAAGCCGCAAAGGGAAAACTCCTCGGCAAATTTGATAGGAGCGTGCCCATGACGTTTGAGCACTTTCAGGCTGTATATTCTGAATGCATTAACAGCCACGATCCCCGCCTCAAGGGAAACTAGGCTGATCCCACTTCATCCCGCTTTGGTTCCGCTTGATCCCGCAAATTAAGCCACTCGCGCATTCAAATTCAGACACTCAGCCCCAAATTAAGACAGCACCGGGTACCCCCCCACCCATTGAGTGGCCGCGCGCATTTCGGTAGGTTTAGGGGCTCGACTCGAGGTCTTTCTTCCCATGAATACTGTTATCCAGAAGCTCGAAGAGCGGGGCCTGCGCAAGGACCTGCCTGTATTCCGCGTAGGCGACACGGTTCGCGTTCACGTCAAAGTCGTCGAAGGCGAGAAGGAGCGCATTCAATCCTTCGAAGGCATCGTGATCAAAATGAACCGGGGCGCCAACCGCGCGACCTTCACCGTTCGCAAAGTTTCATACGGAGTCGGGGTCGAGCGAATATTCCCGATGCATTCGCCGCGGATCGACAAGCTGCAGGTGCTGACCCGAAGCCGCGTGCGGCGTGCCCGCCTGTACTATCTGCGCAATCTGTCGGGCAAAGCGGCGCGACTCGACGTCGCGACCTGAGCGCCGGTCCTCGATCAGATGTCGACGGAGACGGCGGTCTTTTCGACGCAAGCCCGCGTCATGCGAACGTTGCCGTCCAGGTAGGCGCCTTCGGATATCGTCAGGTTGCGCGTCTCGATATTGCCGAAGAACCTGGCGCGCGGCCCCAGCACCATGCGGTCGCATCCGACCACGTCTCCGCGCAACTCGCCCATTATCAGCAGGCGCGGGGCGAAGACCTTGCCCTCGATCATTCCTTCTTCGCCGACCACCACCAACTCGACCGAGCGAACCTCGCCACGGAAGCGGCCCTCGATTCTGACCGGTTCATGAAAGATCAGTTTGCCCGAGACGTTGACGTTGCGGCCTACCGCGACGCGCGTGCGTTCCTCGGCCCACGCCACGCCTGCATCCTGCGGTATCTGGGTTGAATCCATTCGCTACGGAGCCGGGAATACGTGACATGCCACCGCGTGGCCGCCGCGCCCGGTTTCCAATTTCGGTTCGACGCTACTGCAGACATCTTTCGCATATGGGCATCTTGGATGGAAGGCGCAGCCGGCGGGCGGGTTCATCGGACTCGGCATTTCGCCGGGCAGCTTGATTCGCTCCGGCCTGTGCGCGGTGTCGATAGTCGGAATCGCCGAGAGCAGCGCGCGCGTGTAGGGATGCCGCGGGTTCAGGTAAATCTCGTCGCGCGATGCGATTTCGACAAGCTTGCCGAGGTACATGATCGCGACGCGATTGCTGATGTGCTCGACCACCCGCAAATCGTGCGCGATGAACAGGTAGGTGAGTTTCAGCTTCTCCTGCAGGTCCTGCAGCAGGTTGATTATCTGCGCCTGGATCGACACGTCGAGCGCCGAGACCGGCTCGTCGAGCACCAGGAAGCGCGGATTCACCGCCAGCGCCCGCGCGATCCCGATTCGCTGGCGCTGCCCGCCCGAGAACTCATGGGGCAAACGATCCATTGCGTCCGCGCTCATCCCGACCATCGCGAGCAGCTCGGCGATTCGCCGCTCCTTTTCCGCCCCGCGCGCGAGTTTGTGAATCTCGATTCCTTCGCCGACGATCGATCTCACCCGCATCCGCGGATTCAACGACGCGTACGGATCCTGAAAGACCAGCTGCATCTGGCGGCGCAGAGCGCGAAGTTCCGCGCGGCCCAGCGTCGATAGATCGCGCCCGTCGAAATAGACGGCGCCTTCAGTCGGCTCCAGGAGTTTCAGAATCAGCCGTCCCAGCGTCGATTTGCCCGAGCCCGACTCTCCGACCAATCCAATTGTTTCGCCCGGCGCAATCTCCAGGTTGACTCCCGCCACCGCCTTTATCGAAAGTTTCTTCCCGCCGATAATCCCCGTCGATCCCGCCGGGAACTCCTTGCTGAGATGCTCGACGCGAACCAGCGGCGCGCCGGACGCGGTTGCGGCCGTGCTGCCGATGGGCGATGCGGGATTAGGCGCGGATGCAGGCGACATAATGGTCTGGGCCCCTGTTCTCAAGCCTCGGCTCTGCCGCGGAGCATTGAGGAATTACCCGCGGGCATCGCGGATGAAACCTGCAGCCGGCCGGTGGATTCAACGCGCTCGGAATCGAACCGGGAATCGCCTGCAAGCGGCGCTGCCGGTTGGTGTCCATGCCGGGAATCGATTCGAGCAATCCGCGCGTGTACGGGTTGAGCGGATTTCGAAACAACTCCGCGCTCGGCGCCTGCTCCATCACCCGCGCCGCGTAAAGAATCGTCACGTCGTCGGCATACTCGGCGACGATTCCAAGATCGTGCGTGACCAGTATCACGGCGAGGGCGAGCCGCACCTGCAACTCGCGGATCAGATCGAGAATCTGCGCCTGTATCGTCACGTCGAGCGCTGTGGTCGGCTCGTCGGCGATCAGCAGCCGCGGATTGCACGACAGCGCCATCGCGATCATCACGCGCTGGCGCATCCCGCCGGACAACTGATGCGGATAGTCGTCGATGCGCCGTTCGGGGTCGGCAATCCCGACCATCCGGAGCGCCTCGATAGTGCGATTGCGAGTCTCGGCGCGAGCGGTGTGCTGATGCAGGCGGACGGCCTCGCCAATCTGGCTGCCGATGGTGAAAACGGGATTGAGCGAGGTCATCGGCTCCTGAAAGATCATCGCGATCCGCGCGCCGCGGACATGGCGCATCTCGGGTTCGCTGAGCTTGAGCAGATCCTGATCCTCGAAAATTATTTCGCCGCCCACGATTCGCGCCGACTCCGGCAGCAGCCGCATGATCGAGAGTACGCTGGCGGTCTTGCCCGATCCCGACTCGCCGACCAGGCCCATCAGCTTTCCCGGAGCGACCGAAAAACTCACGCCGTCCACCGCGCGCACTTCTCCCGAGGCGGTGAAGAACGAGGTGCGGATCGATTTGACTTCGAGCAGCGGTTTCACGTGAGGTTCAGCGTATCATCGCCCCGCCGCGGCCATCCAGACGGATGCGGCGCGAGGCAGGGATCTAATTTGGGCAATAACACAGTTGACTCACCCAAGCGAGGCGTGTTATGACCTCGCGGTATGATGCCTTCAGGCATATTTGTCAGAGCCTTGGGGTCTCG
>NZ_JBEKFG010000090.1:0-13155 GCF_050013435.1 Binatus sp. (SeqCode)
CTCCTGCGCCGCGAAGGTTCGCTGCTGACTCTGGAAAGAATACTGGTCCTGAGCTTCGCGGGAGATCTTGTAGCGCTTCGAGACGACCTCCGCGGTATCGATCATCGCCATGTACACCGCCGGCGCGTTCTTGAGGACCAGTGGATCGCCCTGGCGGTATGCGTTCATGTGCGAATTTTGCACCAGGCTGATCGACTCGACTCCGCCCGCGACCACCGTCTGCATGCCATCGACCATGATCTGCTTCGCCGCCATCGAGATGCTCATCAGGCCTGACGAGCACTGCCGGTCCACGCTCTGGCCTGCGACACTTTTCGGCAGCCCCGCGGCCATTGCGCACTGGCGCGCGACGTTGAATCCCTGGCTTCCCTGCTGGAGCGCGGCGCCCATGATCAGGTCGTCGATCTCGCCCGGTTCGACGCGGGCGCGTTTGATTGCCTCGAGAATAATCGGCGCCGCCATCGACGGCGACTCGATATCATTGAACGCGCCGCGATACGCTTTGCCGATCGGCGTGCGGGCGGTGGCTACTATAACGGCTTCTCTCATAACGGACTCCTTGCTTTCCGCGCGCACTCAGCGTGATCGCGTCGGATGCGGTTATTGACCTGCATAATGTCGCCGTTCGCCGATATTCGCAACTCTTCCAAAGTGCCTGCATATATTGACAGTTGATATGCCAATATATTAGCCTGCGCGAGCCTGTTGTCACAGGCAATCCAGCAGAGGAATAAGCCAAATGGCGGACAGATATCGTATCTTCGGCGTCGAGTTGTCTCCTTACTCGGTGAAGGTTCGCTCCTATTTCCGCTACAAAGGAATTCCGCACCAGTGGATCATTCGCAACGCCGATAGCCAGGCCGAATACCAGAAATACGCCCGGCTCCCGATCGTGCCGCTGGTGGTTACTCCTGAGAACGAAGGCCTTCAGGACTCGACGCCGATAATCGAGCGCATGGAATCTGTGTATCCCCAACCATCGATTCATCCGTCGGATCCGGTTGCTGCCTTCGTCTCGGTCCTGCTCGAGGAGTTCGGCGACGAATGGGGCAACAAGTGGATGTTCCACTACCGATGGGCGCGCGATGTCGATCAGCTCAGCTGCGCAGGACGACTCGCACGTATGATGATGCCGGCGGCCGACGAAGCACAGCTTTCCACCATGATCGCGCAGGTGCGTGAGCGAATGGTCGGGCGAGTCTGGTTTGTCGGCTCGAGCCCACAGACCGCGCCCCAGATCGAAGATTCCTTCTGCGAGACGCTTGCGATGCTTGAGACGCATCTGGCGAACCGGGCCTATCTCTTCGGCGCGCGGCCCGCCTTCGGCGACTTCGCAATGTGGGGTCAGCTCTACAACCTATGGACCGATCCTACGCCCGGCGCGATCATCGAAGCGCGCGCCACGAATGTCCTGGCGTGGATTCATCGAATGCTGTGGCCGCGAGCGGAAGGTAATTTCGAGGATTGGGCGAGCCTCGAGCCAACCCTGATGCCGCTGCTGGAGCGGCAGGTCGGCCGGTTGTTCATGCCGTGGACGACAGCCAACGCGAGCGCTATTGCCGGCGGGCGCGAGGAATTCAGCGTCGAGCTGGCCGGCCGCACGTGGACTCAGAAGCCGCAGAAATATCACGCCAAATCTCTCGCTGCGCTGCGCGAAAAATACGCCGCGCTGCCCGAAAAATACGCCGCGCTGCCCGACAAGCGAGCTATTGACGCAGTCCTCGATCGTGCGGGCTGTCTTGCCGGGCTGCGTGGCTGACCTTGGCGACGGCGTCTGACCGCAAGCCTCGCGCCGCGCGCTATCGCGTGTATGGGATGAGCCAGTCCTACTTCACGCGCAAGCTCACCGGTTACCTCGACTACAAGGGTATCCCGTACCTGCTGCGGCGATTCGCAGGCGCAAACCGCGCCGCGCGTGAGGCCCGATGGCCGGGTGCGATGCCGGTCGTGGCGACCCCCGACGGTAATTTCATGTGGGACACGACCGCGATGATCCATCACCTGGAGTCGCGCTTTCCCGAACCACCCGTGTTTCCCAACGATCCGGTGCTGGGCTTTATCGGCTACGTCCTCGAAGATGCGCTCGACGAATGGTTCTATCGCCCCGCGGTGGGATCGCGATGGTTTTATGAGGAGAACCATCGGGTTGGCGGATGGGAGCTTGCGCGCGACGCGACCCATGAGTTGCACGTTGCGTGCGACCAGGCATACGCAGTCGTGAAGGCGCACGTCACCGCGACCTGCGAGCCCTTTGGCGTGACGGCCGCGAATATCGATTCGTGGATCGGGGAAATTCTGCGGCCGTGGTTTCGGATGATGGGTGCTCATCTCGCAGCGTATCCGTTTCTTCTGGGCGGGCGTCCGTCGCTCGCGGATTTCGCGTTCTTCGGCGGCAACGCGGCGCATTTCATCAACGATCCGTTGTGCCGGCGATGGGTCGATGCGGACGCGCCGGCAATCGTCACGCACACTCATCGCCTCATGGAGCCCGAGGATGCACAGTTCGGCGATTGGATGGCGCCCGCAGAGGTGCCGGAGACGCTGATCGCAATTCTCGCCGAACTGGGCCGCGTCTACCTGCCGTGGGTCAGCCGTGCGGCGGCGGACGGCAAAGCGCAGCTCGCATTCGCAGGCGGGGATCGGATCGAAATCGCGATCACGCCGTTTCTCGCCGAAGCCCGCGCAACTCTGCTCGCCCGCTATGTAAAGTATCGCAGCGATGCGCTCGACGCGGTCCTGGCGCGCGCGGGAATTCTTTCCTTCTTCGCGGACTACACCGATCATGCCGGCGCGCTACCGAACTACAGCGCACCGCCGCGTCCCGCACTCAATCGCCCTTTTGGACCGCCGTGGGAACGGGAGCCGTGGCCCGCCGGCGCTCGCCAGGTCCGCAACACCGGCTCGATTACTGACTGAAGCGGGACGATGAATATAGACACACCCGCCCGCGAACGTACCGATGGCCGTCGGCAGCGCAGTGAAGCAAGCCACGAGCGTATCGTACGCGCGATGCTGGAGCTGGTCGGGGCCGGCCAGGTTACGCCTGGCGCGGAAGCTGTCGCCGCACGCGCCGGCGTGGGGCTGCGCACGGTATTCCGCCACTTTGCCAATATGGAAAGCCTGTACCAGCAGATTGATGCGGTGATGACCGCCGAAATTCGTCCAATGGTCGAGCGTCCCTTCTCTGCCAGCGAATGGGAGGCGCAGCTTGGTGAATTGATCGACCGTCGCATCTGCATCTTCGAGCGCATCATGCCGTTCAAGATCGCGGCGGACGTTCACCGCCATCATTCACCGTTTCTCGCCGGCCAAGTGGCCGAGATGACACGGGAGCAGCGTGCCGCGCTCAGCCGTCTGGTCCCAAAGGACAAGCGCGACGATGCCTTGTTCTTCGAGAGCCTCGATCTCGTTTTGAGTTTTGAGACCTGGCGGCGATTGCGGAGGGATCAGAAGCTTTCCTCGCCCCGCGCGCGCCACGTGCTTGAACGCCTCGTCGGCGCGCTCCTCAAAGCCGATTAATTACATTTTCGGATCTGTCCGCGCGCGATTTGGCGTAGGGCAGATTGACTTCAGATGTGCCATCTTGTGAACGTCGCAATGGGCGAAGGATGCGGCAAATGGCGCAGCAGGAAGCGAAGCCAGAAAAGAGAATGACGGGGCCGCAGCAACCGCAGGTCCCGCGCGGCGTCCTGTTCTGGTGGCTGATGTCTCTGGCGCTGCTGATCTGGTACGTCACCGGCCTGTGGCCGCGGTCGCAGCCCAAGGCTGCTATCCCCTATTCCTTGTTTCTCGCGCAAGTACGCCAGGACAACGTCCGGTCGGTTCACATCGCCGCAGACGTGATCGAAGGTAAATTTGTAAAACAGCTCGTTTGGCCACAGCCCGAATCTCCCACCGAGCCATCGTCGAAGCCCACGCAGCCGCCTGCTGCATCTCCACCGGGCGCGAGCCCAAGCGCTGCGGCCACTGCATACAGCGAATTCACCACGACCTTTCCCGCGACCGTCGGCGATCCCGGCATGATGCCTCTGCTCATAGAACACCATGTCGTCGTAGACGTGTCGTCGTCTTCAACTCCTTGGTTCATCGAGTTGCTGTTCACATGGGGGCCGCTGGTACTCCTGTTCGGATTCTTCTGGTGGATGAGCAACCGGGCCGTGCGTAGTCAATCAGGGATGTTCGGTTTTGGACGGACCAGGGCAAAGCGCTACAGCAGCGAGCAGCCAAAGGTCACTTTCAATGACGTGGCAGGAGCGGACGAGGCCAAGGCCGAGCTTCAGGAGGAGGTTGATTTCCTGAAGCACCCTCAAAAGTACCACGACTTGGGGGCACGAATTCCCAAAGGCGTGCTGCTGGTCGGAGCGCCGGGAACCGGCAAAACTCTTATGGCACGCGCGGTGGCAGGCGAGGCCGGGGTCCCATTTTTCAGCCTCAATGCCGCCGAGTTCATCGAGATGTTCGTCGGCGTGGGAGCGAGCCGCGTACGAGATCTCTTCCAGCAAGCCAAAGCGGCGGCGCCGTCGATCGTGTTTATCGATGAGCTCGACGCGGTTGGACGCCGACGCGGCGCCGGCCTGGGCACCGTGAACGACGAGCGCGAACAGACGCTCAACCAGCTATTGGGCGAACTCGACGGTTTTGACGAGCGGCTCGAGGTCATCATTCTGGCGGCGACCAATCGGCCCGACGTTCTCGATCCCGCGCTGCTGCGGCCGGGACGTTTCGATCGCCAGGTAGTGATTGGTCTTCCAGACAAAATAGGGCGTGAAGGTATCCTGCGCATCCACACGGGCAGGCTCCGACTCTCCGGCGATGTGGATCTGCCCACTCTCGCGCGCAGCACGATAGGCATGAGCGGGGCGGACCTGGCGAACCTTTGCAATGAGGCCGCGCTTACCGCGGCAAGAAATAATCGTCCGGCGGTTACCATGGCCGATTTCGAAGAGAGTGAAGACAAGGTTCGGATGGGTGCGGCGCAACAACACCTGGTGAATCCAGGCGAGCGGCGCGTCGTCGCCTATCACGAGTGCGGACACGCAGTGGTCGCGTGGATGACGCCGGCGGCGGATCCGGTGCACAAGGTGACGATTGTGCCGCACGGACAGGCTCTCGGGATGACGGAGCAGATCCCGGGCGAAGAGCGCCACAACCTGAACCTGTCCTATCTGAAGGCCCGGCTGGCAGTGATGCTCGGCGGACGCACTGCGGAGGAGATCGTCTTCGACGAGGTGACCACCGGCGCCGAGAACGATCTGGTGGAAGCTACGCGTTTGGCTCGCCGCATGGTGACCCGCTGGGGGATGAGCAAGCTCGGACTCGTGGCTTTCAAGACCGACGAGCAGCAACCTTTCCTCGGATACGAGATTTCGCAGGGACGCGATTACAGCGAAGCGACCGCGGCCCTGATTGACCATGAAGTCTCGCGTCTGCTCCAGGAGACCCACGACGGCGTCCGCCGTTGCCTCACGGACTCGAGAGAGCGGCTGGATCGGCTGGTAGAAGCGCTGCTGCGCGAGGAGACTGTCGGTTCCGACGAGTTGATTCGTATCCTTGGTCCGCGTGTCGATTCAGGATCGGAACAGACGAATGGGATTATCACAGGTCCACGAAAATAATTCCGGGCATACGACATGACCGCGAATGTCAGAAAAGTATTGAGCAAGCTCGACTGGATGCGCGAACAACGCATCTGGCCCAATGGAATGCGATACCTATGGACCGACGCTTTCGGCGTCGTTCTGTTGGTTTCGCTCTACCACGAACTGGGGCAGAGCAAGTTCCTCGACGAAGCTCAGCGGGTCGTCGCAGACGTCGAGCGTGTGCTGGGACGCCCGCGCGGCTTGCGAATCGGCGAGGCCGCGGATCGTGACGGCCAGTACTTTCACTATCTGGCGATGTGGGTTTTCGCGCTATCGCGACTGGGCAGGATAGTTCCCGAATATCGCACTAAAGCGATCCAACTGGTGAAGGACATCCATCCCGCTTTCGTGATCCCGGGCCGAGGCGTGCGCTGGAAAATGCTCGAAGACTTGAGCGGACCATATCCAGGTTTCGGACCGGGCTCGCTCGATCCGTTCCATGGATACATCGTTTACCGGCTGCTTGACGAAGATACGCTTGCAGACGAGATCCAGCAGATGAAAATCATCGTCGAACGAAGCTACGAAAACCTGGTCATCACTCAAGACCTGGGTCTTGGAATGATGCTGTGGATGACGTGCTTCTTCCCCGAGGAAGAATGGGCGCGCGTTCAGCGCGAGCGGAGTCTCGCGATACTTGACCGGATGTGGATCGATCCGCCCGGCTACTTCTGCCGCGAGCCGGGAGCGGATTCGGTGAAATTTGCCTTCACCAACTTCGGCGTCTCGGTCGGCGTGCAGGCCGCTGAGGCGTGGCCGGAGCGCGGCGCGCGATTGAACTCCTATTTCGAAACCTACCGATCGGGCGACGAATACGATACCGATGCGATCACGCACGTCATGGCGTGCGTGTCATCTTTCCCGGGCGAGTTCATACCGCAGCGCATCGGAGCCTAGCTGCCGTCGTATGTGAGTTCTTGTATTTTTCTGATTCGTTCAGTAGTGGAAGACTTGTGTACGCGTGGGCATCGCCATCGGTGAGCCCAACGAGTGCCGCTCTTCGATGACCCGACGCGCTCAATTATTTTCCTCGGTGCATTCGTGCGGCAACGCCGGATGCTATGAGCGCTTCAACGAGCCTGTGGAGTGTGGCCATTGATCCCAAGGCGAGCGGGACAAGTTTTGGCCGCGGTGGCGCGGTGCTAGGCTTGAGCCCACAGAGGAAGACATCATGAATATGAACGTGAAACCCATCCCGACGCTCGACGCCCGGATCAACCAGATCCGCGCGCTCACGGCGCAAATCATCAACCGCGAAATCATGCCCAACGAGCGCAAGCTCTGGGCGGGATGGCGCGACGGCGCCACGGACGAGGAGCGGCGCAGCGCTCGGGAGCTGCGCGACTCGATCAAGGAGAAGGTGAAGCAGGCGGGCCTCTGGGCGCCGCATCTTCCGCCGGAGTATGGCGGCGCCGGGCTGGGCTTCCTCGAGCATGCGTACATGAACGAGGTGTTGGCTTACAGTATGGGAGCGGCGGCGCTCTTCGGCGTGGTCGCGCCCAACTCGGGCAACCAGCAGATCCTGCTCAAGTACGGCACCGAGGAGCAGAAGCGCAAGTGGCTGGTGCCGCTCACCGAGGGCAAGATGGAGTCCGGCTTCTCAATGACCGAGCCCGACTCCGCAGGCTCGGATCCGCGGTCGATCAAGACCACGGCACGCCGCGAGGGCGACCAGTGGGTGATCGACGGGCACAAATGGTTCACCTCCAACGGGTTTCGCGCCGACTTCCTCATCGTCATGTGCCGCACCGGTGGTAAGGGCGACGACAACGGCCGCATGACGCAGATCATCGTGCCCAAGGACACGCCGGGCGTTCGCATCGTGCGCGGCATCGAGATCTGGGGCCGGCCGAGCGACCACTGCGAGATAACCTACGACGACGTGCGCGTGCCGATGGCTAACCAGCTCGGCCAGGCCGGCTCGGGCCATCAGGCGGCGCAGGATCGCCTCGGAGCGGGGCGCGTCTATCACTGCATGAACTCGATCGGGCAGATGTGGCGGGCCTTCGACTTGATGGTCGAGCGCGCCACGATGCGCGAGGTGCACGGCGGCAAGCTCGAGACCAAGCAGTTCATCCAGGGCTTCATCGCCGACTCTTACATCGATATCCAGGCGGCGCGCTTGATGACCATCCACTGCGCCGAGCGCATGGACAGCGGCACCGACCCGCGCACGGACATCTCGGCGATCAAGATCTTCGTCCCGTCGGCCTACGAGCGGGTGGTCGACCGCGCGATCCAGGTGTGGGGCGCGGCGGGCGTCTCGGGCGATCTGCCGCTTGCCGCCATGTACCAGGGTGCCAGGACGCTGCGGCTAGCCGACGGCCCGGACGAGGTCCACCGGATCCTGATCGCGAAGAACGTGCTGGGCCGGTATCACTCTGGGGAAGGCTGGGACTTCGGAAACTGACCGCGAGCCCTAAAACGCGGTCAGCCCGCACTGGTGAAGGTATGCACCGATCCTGATGCGCAGGCCATCACTGATATGGGGTTTGCCGGGTCCTATGATTATGGAATGACGGTCGGCGCAGCGACTGGATTGAGAGAACCTTGAGGTGGCGCTGCGGCCTTCACGGTCACCACATAGGTAACTTCTTCTCCCGTAGCGAGCGTCACGTCGAGTTTCCAAGTGCCGCCATCGGCGCCCACTAATTCGATCCTGCCCGGGGCATTTTGCACCACGAGCGCGTTGGGATTGCTGACCACCTTCGGGGCGGTCGCATCTTGTTTTACGCCAGTTATGGTGTAGTTCTGGCCCTTACTGATCTCTACTGGAATGACGCGCCGTTTGGCCGTGGGCGATTCGGCGAGCGCGGACGATCCGTTCAAGGCGATTAGCGCCAGCAACACCAAGGCGCTCGCCAGTAAACGGCGAGTACGCGCCTTTGTATCAGCCTCTTCGACTATCATTTGTTCCCTCCCCCAAATGGCGAAACGAATCGGCGCCCCTAGTAAGCCAGGATTTCCGTTCTGGATCCTGATTCAGATTCGCACCAACACCGGGTCATCTGCAAACGCAAATTTCGAGCCGGTTCTCATGCGATCCGCCATAGACTATCCTTTGCGGTCGCCGCGCGCGCGGATTAGGTTTTGAGCATCGACAGCCGGAAAAAAGCGGACGGTTTCGCGTCTGGCGGGCACGCAACGCCCGGCGAACCCCGCTGCTACTTGACGCCAGCCGCGTTCTCGCGCTGAAGTGCGCATGGAAAACCGGTGTAACCTTTGCCGAGGCGCCACGTCTCTAATTCATCCGGATTGGTGAGGCTGTATGTTGAGGGTACGGGGGCGAAATGGGCCGCAAGTGCTGCGATCTGACATCGCGGCGCTCGTCAAATGCATCAACTCTGCTGGAACTGCGCGTCGCTGTTACCTTGCGCGGTTCCTTCGATGAGGTCGACAAGTTCTCGCGAGCCCAACCAAATGAAGAAATTGCATTCTGCTTCCATAGGTGCGGCGCTACTTGATGCAATCTGTGCAATCCGTCGAATCGCGTCGGCCTCGCCGCTGCTGTGGCCGTTGGCGATGCTCCTGTATGTTCCCGCCATTTCACGCTTGGCCATCGTTATCGGCAACTCGAGCGCGCGAGCGCGGGCGCGGGCGACGATCGTCCTGGCGCACTTACGTATCGGGGAAATACGGCGACGCGACGCTGCGGTCGTCGCCAAAGGTTCACGCAGCTTTTGGCGGTTGCAGGCAGGCATCGCCGGGTCATTTGCCCTCGTAGCCGCCGGCCTGATGGCGACGACGATCCCACTGGTGTATGCCCAGGCGCAGCCGGCAAGTGCAAAAGCGAGTACCGGGAATCCAGTTAGCTCGGGAAATCAAACCAGCTCGGTCGGAGCACAAAACTCGGCGCCGCCCGTCGATGTCAGCGTTACTTCGCAGGCGGCGCACAAGTTCGAAACTAATCCAATCCTGTCGCTGCCTGATATGCTCGCTCGCCAATGGGTTCCCGGCCGCGAGGATTTAGCACGCGACTACTTCCCCCGGATCGAGGACAATCAGGAGCATAAGCTCAGTCTCAAAGAGACTATCTACCTGGCGCTTGAGAATAATCCCGGCCTGCAGTCGGTGTCGTTGGACCCGGTTGCGGCGACCGAGAGCGTCAAGGCGGCGAACGCCGTGTTCGACCCCCAGCTAAGCTCGCAAATAGATACGGAGAAGGAAGTCACGCCAGTCTCTTCGCCGTTTCAAAACCCAGGCTCCATTACCGACGTGGGGAAGTTCTACGATTGGAACTTCGGGATGAGCAAAGTGCTTTCCGGGAGCAACGGCACTTTGGGCATTACCTTCAACAACGATCGCGAGCTGACCAATTCCGGGTTCAGCCCGGTCAATCCCGTATATACGCCCACCATGGTAATGTCGCTGTCGCAGCCGCTATTGCAGAATTTCGGCTGGCAGTTTGCCACGATTAATGTCCGCCTGGCCGAGTCGGCGCAGCGCTCTTCACAATGGAACTATGCTTCATCGGTCAACGACTTCGTTCAGCGCATCGGTAACGACTATTGGGGTGTAGTGGGGGCCGAGCAGAGCTTGCAGGTCGCTGATTCAGCCTTGAAGTTCAACACAGATCTGGTGCGGGTTAACGGCAACAATGTCCGGCTCGGTATGATGGCTGCGGTGAACCTGTCCGAGGCTATGTCGGCCGCCGCCACCGCGCGGGCAAACCTATCCGCAGCCCGTGCCGGCCTCGAGATCGCCCGCACTACGCTTCGCCAGGACGTGGCGCTCAACCACTCCGGCGCGATGCTTGCCGCCGAAATCGAGCCGCTGCAGCAACCCGACACCAAGTTCGGACCACTCGAGACCGACGATGACGCGTTCAAGGCGATGCTCGAAGACAGCCCCGCACTGGCCGGGCTGCGCGAAGCGATTCGCAGCGCGTTGATACAAGTCAAATACGCGGAAAATCAGACCTTGCCATCGCTCAATCTGGGCGTGCAGATCGGCATAACATCAGAGGCCGGTAACTCCAAATGTACCGCCTCCGGCACGATACCCGCCTACGCCAACTGCTATGACCCGAATGGACCCATTACAAAACCGGGAACCGACAATGCGGCCGAGCTTCCCTTTGGCGGCGACTACGGCACGGCGTTGAACAGCCTGTTCGATTTCAAATTTTATGACTATGCCGCGGTCCTGGGCTTTTCGATGCCGCTGGACAATGCCGCCGCGAAAGCCGCTCTGGCGCAGGCTCATGTCTCGTATGATCAGGCCCGGATGCAGTATCGGCAGGCGCTCTACCAGGCGGTTTTGCTGGTCAAAAGTGCGCTTGCCAATTTGCGCGCCTACGAGGAGCAGGTCGACGCCACCCGGGAGGCCACCGCTTACGCGGCACAGAGTCTGCACGATACTCAGGCCCAATTCCGCGTCGGCATGGCAACCACCAACACGCTTCTACAGTACCAAAGCAATCTGGTAACCGCGCAGGGCAACGAGGTTCAGGCCGATGTCGGCTTGGAGAACGCGCGCCTGGCCTTGTGGCATGCTGAAGGCACGCTGTTCGGGCAGTTCAACATCGACTTCCAGGTGCAGAACCCGCGTCAGTCGCCATGGTACTCGCGCTTTTGAACCCGAGCCGATGACCATGCCGGCAAACAGGGCTATGACTGTACTTAAGTCCATAACGGTGCTCGCACTGGCGCTGATGCTGGCCTCCGTCGCATGGGCTCAGCTACCTGCTACCAATCCGCTGGTGGTGCCTCCCCTGCCGCCCGGCCCTCCAGCCCAACTGCCGGCCCCGGTTAGCACCGCGATTGCGCCAATCGCAATTCCGGTACCGTCGCTGCCCGCCGCCTATTCGACCCCCGGAGCGCGAATGTTCAACTGCTCCTGTTGGGGTCCTGGTGAGCCTACTCACTGGATGGGCCAAGTGACCGCCGCTGGGTACCTTAGCGCCAGCCATAGCGCGAGCGGTGCCTGCATCTCCTACAACAAGGGAAGGCCTCCGTCCTACGGAGCGGCGGGCGGCGTTGGTGCCGGTAATTCTTTCGGGCCGATGCCTGGGGCGCAGGAGAACGCGGGTGCCGCCAAATCCTTCGGCTTTCCCGGAGTGGCGCAGAGTTCAGGATCGTCCTCTTCGCTTGGCTCACTCCCCGGGGCCGCGCAAGGTATAGGAGCGGGCAATTCGTTCGGCGCGCCCTCGGCAGGGCTGAGTTACTCCAGCGCACAGCAGTCACGGCTGTGTTCGACGTGCGTATGTGACTGAGCAGTCGCGCCTGAACCGATCGGTTGACCGGCAATCGAGACACGATGATGCTGATGCGAGATCGAGGATGGTGACTCCGTGAAGAACGCCGTGTCATTGCGCAGGACGACATGAGCCGCGTACCGCCGATTTCAGAAGCCCAGGCCCAACCGGCCGCGCGCGAGGAGTTGCAACGCCAGCGCCTCGCGCACGGGCGCGTGACCAACATGAAGCTCACGCTGGCGCACTCGCCGATCGCGCTGGAGGCGCTGATGCAGTGGTATCCGCTGCATGACGCGGTCGCGCGCTTCCTCGGCGAACGCGCCACAACGCTTTTCGTCCACGCGATCTCCGCCCAGACCGATTGCCTTATCTGTTCCACCTTCTTCCGCCGCCTGCTCATCGAAGCCGGCGAAGACCCCGATTCGCTGCAGCTCAACGAGACCGAGCGCGCGGTGGTCGACTACGGCCGCCAGCTTGTCGTCGACGCCAATCGCGTGAGCGACGAGCTCTACGCGCGGCTTGAGACTTTTCTTAAGCCCGCGCAGATCGTCGAGCTTACGGCGTTCGGCGCAGTCATGATCGCGACCAACGTCTTCAACAACGCACTGCGCGTCGATCTGGACGGATATCTCCAGCCGTTTCGGCGCAAGGGTACCCCCGCCGGCGGCTGAATGCCTCCAGTCGGCGCATCATTCGGCGGAAATCCTTCGGGAGCGCATCATGTACGACGACCTTCGAGATAAAGTGGCGCTTATTACCGGGGCCGCTCACGGTCAGGGCCGCGCCTGCGCCATCGCGCTCGCCCGCGAGGGCGTTCACATCGCTGCGCTGGACGTGGCGAGGCAACTGGCTTACCCCGGTTACGCGCTTGGAACCGCCCACGAGCTCGACTCCGTTGCGGCCGAGATTCAGAGCCTCGGCGTGCGCGCTCTCGCGCTCGTCGCCGACGTGCGTGACGCTCGCGCCGTGGCCGCCGCCGTCGGGGAGGCGATCGAGACTTTCGGACGAATCGACATCCTGTTCAACAACGCGGGCATCTGCGCCTATGGCCTCGCCCAAGAGCTCAGCGAGGAAGCGTGGGACGCGATGCTCGACATCAATCTCAAGGGCGCGTGGCTGGTGGCGAAGAACGTGATCCCGCAGATGATTTCCCGCCAGTCGGGCGTGATCATCAATAACTCGTCAGTTGCAGGGCTGCGCGGCATGGCGCGGTTAAGTCACTATGCCGCCTCCAAGTGGGGACTGGTCGGATTGACGAAGTCGTGGGCGATCGAACTGGCGCCGCACAAAATTCGCGTGGTTTCGATTCATCCCACCGGC
>NZ_JBEKFG010000091.1:0-12896 GCF_050013435.1 Binatus sp. (SeqCode)
AGGGGTGACCCCTGCACCCAGTATTAAGGCCGCCCGCCGTTGGCGGGCGCGGCCCCTGCCAACTGTTCCTTCGCGTAGTCGCGAAAAGATGCGCTGCGCAGATTTTCGCGTCTTCTCACAGCGGGTGCAGGGGTCACCCCTGCCCAGGGAAGTGCGAAACCCACGGCGGGTTTCGCATACAATTAAATTTCCCTTGGCTTAGCTCAGCTCGGGCGCGCGTCACCCCTGCCCCTGCTGGAGGAGTTGGCGGGCGGCGGCGACGGCGGCGCTTGAGCCGGCCAGTTCGAGGATGTCGCCCGGCCGCAGAATTTCCTCGCCGGTCGGCACCACAACTTCCGCGTCGCCACGTCCTATCGCGAGCACCACGGCGCCGCTGCTGGTGTGCAGATCCAGTTCGGCCAGGCTTCTGCCGACTCCACCGCTGTCGGGCCTCACGCTGACCGGCGTAATCATCCCGATGCCGGGGACCTCGTATGACTCGCCTTCGGCGCCGGCGCGAGTGCCTCGGAGCGCGGTGGCGATCAGCCGCGCCGCATCGCGAACCTGCCCCTGCATCTGGCGCGCGCTTCGGGTCACGACGATTATCATCAGCGCGACCGTGATTACGATGATTCCGATCCCTTCAACCGGCGCCATGAACGGCTGAACGATCGCGAGCAGGGGCACCGCAGCGACCAGCAGAATCGTGATCTGCAGCAATTCGATCACCGCGTTTACCGCGCTGGCGCCACTGCGGGGAAGCTCGGCGAAGGCGCGCGACGCGAGCGCCGCCGCCAGCCGCCGCGACGCGAAATACATCGCGGCCGTGGGCGCGGCGCATAGCAGCAGTGCGAACAGGTCCACGTACAGGCCGGCGGAGAAATACGGCAGATGCTCGAGGCTGGCGACCGTGGAAGTAACGTCGAACGGATCGAGTTCGTTGACGATCAGAATCGCGCCAATCAGAACTGCGCTCGACACGATCGCGGCCGTCGGCCATCCGACCGAATTGGCGTCCCGGGCCGGCTGTGCCGCGTTGCGTATCCGCTCGAACCACGAATCGTAGAGCGCCTCGAGCACCTTGAGCGGCCGGGGCATCCGCCCGGAAATGAATTCGGCGATCGGAATCGAGCTGCGAATCATGTAGGGCGTCAGGAAGGTGGTGAGTGCGGAGACCGCAACGGCGAGCGTGTAGAGAAAATCGCGGGTGGCGCCCGTCTTCAGCCCCGCGGCGGCAATGATGAATGAGAACTCACCGATCTGCGCCAGGCTCATGCCGGCTTCGATCGACGTTTTGGCGCCGACGCCGCTCAAGACCGAGGCGAAGCCGACTGCGAAAATCTTCCCGCCGATCACCGCGGCGGTCAGCACGATCAGCGCGGGCCAGTGCTGCGCTATGAGCGCGGGATCGATCATCATGCCGACGGAAACGAAGAACACCGCGCCGAATATGTCGCGCAGCGGGGCGACCAGATGCTCTATCTGCCCGGCTTGCCCGGACTCCGCTACCAGAGAGCCCGCCAAAAAAGCGCCGAGTGCCACCGAATAGCCGGCGTGCTCGGCGAGGATCGCGAAGGCGAAACAAATGCCGACGACCGCGACCAAAGTTGTTTCGGGCCGGCCCATCCGCACCACCATCCGTACGAAAGGCGGCACGACGATGAATCCGATACCGACGAATGCCACCAGGAACAAAATCAGGCGCGCGACCGTCACCGTCATCAACGACGCCGACACGCTCGCGCCCGACGCCAGCGTGGTCAGAATCGCGAGCTCGACGACGGCGGTGAGATCTTCGGCGAGCAGAATGCCGAACACGAGTTCGCGCAGGCGCTCGGAGACCGGAGTCTCCTGGTAGGCCTTGGCAACGATGGTCGTGCTCGAAATTGAAAGCAGCGCGCCGGTGAAGATGCATTCGAGCGGCGTCCAGCCGAGCGCGCGCCCGCATAGGTAGCCGAGCCAGATCATGAAGCCGACCTGGAGTGCGGTGATGAAGCCCGAGGTCGGGCCGAGGCGAATCAGCTTGCGCACGCTGAACTCCAATCCGAGCGCGAACATCAGAAGGATCACGCCGAATTCGGAGAGCGTGCGGATGCGGTCGGGATCGGCGAACAGAGGAATCGGGACGTTAGGGCCGACGATCATGCCGGCGATCAGGTAGCCGACGACGACGGGCTGGCGGATTTTCTGAAAAATGATGGTGGTGATCGCGGCGACGCATAGCACCATCGCGAGATCTTCGAGGAACGTGTGTGAGATGAGTGCGTGCACGGCAGCGTCGGCGCATCTTAGCTTGTGGCGCACGGATCGAGCGAGGGTGGAAGTGCGGTCGCGGGCCGCGCCCGCCAGCGGCGGGCGGCCTTAACGGTGGGTGCAGGGCTCAGCCCTGCTCCTGCCCCTGCCGCCACGAGAAACCTGCGGGCGCGGTCGCGGTGACCAGCGCAATCGGAACCCATAGCGTGAAGATGAATCCGAGCATCGGCGAATGCCATAGCCAGAACAGCCCGTAAACCAAGTAGGCGGCTAACAGCGCCCCGTGCAGCATCGTTCCCGGCTCGCCCAGCCGCTCGTCGATTCGCGAAAACAGTTTCGACGCCAGCATCCCCTGCCCCAGGCAATGCCACGTGCCGTAAAAGCGGCATCGCCGGCAGATATTGCTGGTCGCCTCGAACCACAACGCGCCCAGCAACAAGAGTCCGAAGATCGCGGCGCCCGCGCTGTGCCCGGATGCGATTGAGAGCGCGAGAATACTGAACAGGATCAGCCCGCCCAGGCCGACGACGCGAAACATCGCCGGCGTCTGCAGGAGGTAAATGAATGGCTCGAAGGGGCCGGGGTTGCGTCGCATATGAGGTGAGTACGAACGACCAATCTACTCGTTACCGGAAAGCGCGCAAGCGGACGCCTACCTCCGGCACCCAAGCCGGGCAACCGCCGACCACCCGTCGCGCGCGAGCTTGAGCGCAGTCGAAGGGCTCAGGGGTTGGGTTTTCCCGCGGAACCCGAAGCGGTGTTGGTGTGCTGCTTCTCCAATTGCTTGAACATCTGCCGTGCTTGCTGCACCGCGGCCGCGCGAACGTATGCAGCGCTCACTTCCAGATCCTTCAGATCTGAAGTGTCGCATCCGGGATGTTTGTAGCGGAACGTATAACGCACGATATTTCCGGCCGCGTCTTTCCAATCGCCAAGCCATTGGTGAACACACAGCTTGGGGTCCTTAATTCCGTGCGAGAATTCCTGCCAACCGCTCACTTGCGATGACGGCAAAGCGGGGTCGAGGAAATCATACTTCAAAGGTTCCCAGCCGGCCTTTTGCAGCTTGTGGGAAATCGAATCGACAACCTCAGCGGCTGGAAACTTCGCATCGACATGGTAGGTAAGCTGATCGCTCCAGCCCACCCTGCCAGTCCATACGTTCGTGGCATTGGGGGACGTGAGCAAGGCGTCGGAGGGTTCAGCCGCGATGACGAGACCGCCGCGCAAGCTTGCGCAAATCGCAATGAAGAGAAGGAAAGCGGTGTGTACCGGTCGAAGAAGCATTGCTCCAGTAGTCTCCCTGCGGCTTGATTTCACAATTGTCCGGAGGATAGTCGCCCGTCAATGGCGCCTGCATCCGAGGTTACGGCGTCCCGCGCGCCGCCGACACTATCGCCCGTCTGTTTGCTGTCCGTGGAACGCATCGCTAGCGCTGTCCAGCCCAATCACGCGACGCGACCGCGCGCCATCGAGCGCGAATCGCTTCGTACTGCGCAGCCGGCAGCGGCCCGGCGTTGGCGTGCGCGATATTTTGCGCGATGCGCTCGGGCCGCGTCGTGCCGACGATCGCGGTGGTCACGCCGGCGGTGCCGAGCGTGAATCTCAGCGCGATCGCGACCGAATCCTCGACGCCGCCGCGGAGAAAATCGTAGTCGAGCGCCTGGATGCGATCCCAATACGGCCGCGCGTACCAATCGCCCGGCGGCTGTTTACCGCTGCGCCAGGCCGCGTTGGCGATCGGCCGCTTGACGATCACTCCCATCCCACGCGCGGCGGCCTTGGGCAGCACGCGATCGATCGCTTCCTGGTCCGCGATATTCAACGAGATCTGCACAGTGTCGAACGCGCCGCTTTCGACCGCATACACCGCTTCATCGGAGTCGGCGCTGCATCCTGCGAAGCGCGCCTGTCCGCGCTCGCAGGCCTTGCGGATAACCTCGATCACGCGGCCGTCTCTCAGAGTCGCCAGCGGCGGGCTGTGGAACTGGATCACATCGACGTGGTCGGTGCGCAAGTTCTTGAGACTGCGCTCGATGCTCCGCGCGAGCATCGCGGGTTCCCAATCCGGCTGCGCGTAACCGGCGGCGCGCTCGGACGCGGACCCAAGCGGCGCGTGCCCGCATTTGGTCATCAGGACAACTTCGCCGCGCCGCCCGGCAATCGCCTTGCCGATCAGCGCCTCGCCGTCGGCGTAGCACTCGGCGGTATCGATCACGTTGATGCCGGCGTCGAGCGCGGTGTTGAGGATTTTATCGACGGCCTTCTGCGCGACCGCCTGGTAGCCGATTTCGGAGCCGCCGAAGCCAAGCGTGCTGACGCGAAGTCCGGTCTTTCCCAGTGCGCGATATTCGATTGCCATCGGGATGAACCGCGAAGATACGGAAAATCGGGAAACGAAGCAAAAAGAAAAGGGCCGGACGACGATGCGTCCGGCCCTTCAAGCAATGCGAGCTGTGAAATCCGCTCAGGCGGCCCGCTTGGTCTCGATAGCCAGGCTCTCTTCCGCGATCGAACCGCGCTTGGAGAAAGTGACCGCGATCGAAAGCGCGATGATCGCCGTCACCACCACCGCGACGCGCAGTGAAGTCACGTGGCCGAGCGCAACCGTGGTGAACGGCGCCGCTAAAATCGCGACCAGGTTCATCACCTTGATCATCGGGTTCAGCGCAGGGCCCGCCGTATCTTTGAACGGATCGCCGACCGTGTCCCCCACCACCGAGGCTTTGTGCACGTCGGTGCCCTTGCCGCCCAGGAATCCGTCCTCGATCTTTTTCTTGGCGTTGTCCCAGTTCGCGCCCGCGTTCGACATGAAGACCGCCATCAGCTGGCCGGTCAGGATCGTGCCGCCGAGGAACCCGCCGAGTGCGCCCGCACCGAGGCCGAAACCGACCAGCAGCGGCGAGAAGATCGCCAGGATTCCCGGCCCCAGCAGCTCTTTCTGCGAAGCGGCCGTGACGATATCCACGCACGCGCCGTAGTCGGGCAGCTCTTTGCCCTCCATGATCCCCGGATGCGTGCGAAGCTGGCGGCGGACCTCGAATACGATCTGATAGGCCGCGCGGCTGACCGCCTTAATCGCGAATGAACTGAACAGGAACGGCACCGCACCGCCGATCATCAGGCCCACGAACACGGTGGGCATATTGATCTGCACGCCGATCGCGCCGAGATGAGCCTCATCTATAAATGACCGGAACAGCGAGACCGCCGCCAGCACCGCGGTCGCAATCGCCAGGCCCTTGGTGAGAGCCTTGGTGGTGTTGCCGATCGCGTCCATCCAGGACAGCGTCTTGGACGCCTCCTCCTGATGGATTCCGCCCATCTCGAAGATGCCGTGGGCGTTGTCGGTGATCGGTCCGTAGGTGTCCATCGCGAGGATGAAGCCCGTGGTCGTGAGCAAGCCCAGCCCGGTCAGCGCGATTCCGTAAAACTGGAGCGCGAGCGACTCGTGGAAAATCGCCATCGCGCCGATGATCGCGGCCGCGATCACCAGCAGCGCCCATACCGACGACTCGAGACCCTCGGCCATGCCCGACAGGATCAAAGTCGCCGGGCCGGTGCGCGCCGCCATCGCGGTTTCGGTAACCGGGCCCTTGTCCGGATGCGTGAAATAGTTGGTGAGCCACAGCGTCACGACCGCGAGAATGATTCCGAGCGACGCGCAGCAGGCGAAGCGCCAATCGGTCGCGCCGGTGCGCGGGTCGTCGAGGTAAAAATAATTCACGACGAAGAATCCGATCACGGATGCGATCGCCGAGGTCATGTAGCCGATTGTGATCGGGCGCATCGGATCGAGCATTTTGCCCGCCGGCACGCGCACCGCAATGATTCCTATGATCGAGGAAAACACGCCGACGCCGCGCAGGATGAGCGCGAACATGATCAGTTTGACCGCGAACGCGCCCGCGTTCTGGCCATAAATGGCGATAAAGTCCGACTCCTGCAGCGCGTAGGCCGCCAGGATGATCGCGGCGACCAGTGTCACCTCGTAGGACTCGAAGACGTCGGCCGCCATGCCGGCGCAGTCGCCGACGTTGTCGCCGACGTTGTCGGCAATCGTAGCGGGATTGCGCGGGTCGTCTTCGGGGAGATCCTGCTCGATTTTGCCGACCAGGTCGCCGCCGACGTCAGCCGCCTTGGTGTAGATTCCGCCGCCCACGCGCATGAACAGTGCCGCCAGCGAGCCGCCGAAGCCGAATCCGACGAGCACCTTCATCGCGTTTTCGCGGAACACCAGGAAGATGATCGTCGCGCCGAGCAAGCCCAGGCCGACCGTGAACATCCCCGAGACTCCGCCCGCCTTGAATGCCAGTTCCATCGCGCCCTTGAAGCTGGTCAGCGCGGCGTTGGCGCTGCGGACGTTGGCCTTGACCGCCAGCCACATACCGACGTAACCGGCGCTGTAGGAGGCGGTGACGCCCATCAGGAAGGCGATCGAGATGCCCAGCGGCAGGTACAGGCCCTGATAGACGTTGCGGTACATGAGGAACAACGCGATGAAGATGGCGGCGACGAACCAGATCATCGTTCTGACCTGACGTCCGAGGTACGCCATCGCGCCGAGTTCGATCGCGTCGGACACGTCGGTCATTGATTTTGGTCCGGGGTCCGCCGCCAGCACTACGCGTATCAGCACAACTCCGTAGGCCAGCGCGACCAGCGCCGAGACCAGCACCAGCCACAGGATCATGACCTGTCCGCTGGTTAAAGTGGGCAGAACTATATTCGCTTCGCTCATCGCAATCCGAGTCTCCTGAAAAGGTCGAGGTTTGTTTTAGGGCGCCGCCCGCTGTGCAATTGAATCGCGCCGTTCATAAGCCGGGCGAATACGCTCTGGGTATCTGGCGCAGTCTAGGTTTTCCTGAATACGAAGTCCAGTTATTCGCGGGGTGTTTGAGCGGCACTGGATGCGGGCTTCTTTCGGCGCTTTTTGTGTCATCCCGAGCCAAGCCGAAGGAATCCGGATCCGGGATTCTCCCCTTCGGCCGCACCCAGGACTTCGGCTCAAACGCTGCCGAAAAGAAAGAGGCCCCGGCGCGATGGCCAGGGCCCCGGAGATCATGGCGCGACGAAACTTGGGATCACGGCGCCTTCAGGTCCACGTTCGCGCACGGTCCGCCCACGACCGTCTGCACCAGGTTGCCAGACGAGTTGCCTTGCGCCGTCAGCGATGCGGTGCTGCCCCAGCATTCCATCCTCACCCCGGTGACGTTTTTGTTCGCTTGCACGCCCGAGATAATGGCAAACTTTCCGACGCTATTAACTCCGTTACCGGCATTTCCGGTGGATTTGCTCTCAGTGACCATGTTGTCGCCGGCCGTCGGGAACGTGATGCCGTCGCCGCCGTTGTTTGCGATGGTCGATTTGATCACGCCATTGTCGCCGCTGGCCAGTTCGATGCCGACGCTCGAATTTTTCTGGATTTTGCTGCTGATCACGAAATTGCAGCATGCGTCCATTTCCACACCTATGCCGGTGTTGTTGGATACGGTGCTTCCAACCAGGAGGTTGTCGTCGGAGTTGATGTAGATTCCGCCATCGCTGTTACCGTTGGCCTGTATTTTCGTCAAGCTGCTGTCGTCCGATTCGATTTCGATGCCAGCACTACCGTTGTTGTTCGCCTTGACCGCATTCAACGTATCGCAGCACCTGTCGATGTAGATCCCGTCGCCCGTATTCTTCGACGAATCGACGTTGGATATTATCGCCAGGCCCGAGTCCTCCAGGTCGATGCCGTTGTCGAAGTTGCGGATTTTGCCGTTGGCGATAATCGCGTAATCGCGTTCGGAGCCGTCGTCGACTATCCCCTCGCCGGTTCCGCTGCCGGTAATCGTTTTCCCCTTCATGTCGATCGCGACATTGGGCGCAGCAATCACCAGGCAGTCGCCCATGGCAGTCAGGTTGCTTGTCAGGTAATAATCCCCAGCCGACGACAGCGTTCCGCACGCTGAAATTGCAGTAGCGGCGCCCGCGCGCCCGCACAATCCTCCAATCAGCACCGTCGCAAATAGCGCGGCCGTAAGGCTGCGCGCCGACAATTTGATATTCATCGTAACCTCCCATCGAAGATCCCGATCGATGCGTGGTCGCGCGCCGGGATTAAATCTGGACATCTGGGGTATTGGTTCGAATCCATCGGGCTCAAGCCGTCTTGCTACAGCGTGTTGTTCAACTGCGTGCATGTGCCGCCGCTGGTCGTAAGTGAACCGCCCGTGTTGCCCTTGGCCGTCAGGCCCGTGATCGCTCCCGGACATCCCACGTTGGCGCCCGCGTCATGGTTTCCGTCCGCTTGGCTGTTCGTGATCTGGTTGTTAGTGGTGCGCAGGAAAATCCCGTCTTTGCCATTGCCGCTGGCGTTGGTGCTGGTGACAAGATTGTAGTCATCGATGAGATTCACACCGTAGCCCAAATTAGTCGCCACCGTGCTTTCGATGACGAAGTTGCAACAGTCGTTCATATCGACGCCGTCACCACCGTTGTGCTCCACCTTGCTCGAAACCAGGAAGCTGCAGCATCCATCCTCCACGACCCCAGGCCCGCTGTTGCCGGAAATAGTGCTGTTGGCGACCGTTGTGCAGCAATCGGTTTCGACTATGCCGCCGCCCGCGCCGTTGTTGTTGGCCTGGACGTTGTTGATCGTGTAGCAGCAATTCAGGGCGTCGATCCCGATGGTGCCGTTGTTGTTCGCCGTTACGGAATCGAGCGTGCTGCAGCAGCCTCCGATCAGGACTCCGGCGTCGGCGTTATTCGACGAGTTAACGTTGCGAATCACCACGCAGCACGAGGTGTCGAGTCCGATGCCGACGTCGAAGTTGCTGATCTTGCCGTTTGCAATCGCCATCGACGAGAAGCCCCCGCCGCCGTCGGAGATTCCATCGCCGGTCCCGTTACCGGTGATGGTGTGGCCCTTCATGTCGAGCGAGACGCCTTCGCTGCCGACGACGATGCAGGTACCGGTCGAGGTCAGATTTTTCGTCAGATAGTAGTTTCCCGCCGACGACAGCGTCCCGCACGCTGATACTGCCGTGTCGGCGCGCGACGGCGATGCGGCCAAAAGCAGCGCCAACGCGCCCAGCGCTCCCAGCGCATATCCCTTAAAACGCCTCTCAAACGACATATTTCCTCCCCGACCGCACTGCTGGGACTGCGCTAAATCGGATCGAACGCGCCGCACCCGGTGCGCGCGGATTTCGAAGGCGCTACAGGCGGTTGCAAAACCATTTACCCGCCGGGTCGAGGATATTGCAATAAGGGTGCGTCATTTCGGCTTGGTCGGTTGATTCCGGCAATCGCGGTGTGTTTATCTGTAAAGGTTGAACCGCCATGAATGTAAATATCGAAGAACCCAATAGTCTCCGGCGCAAACTTACGATTGAAGTCGAGCCCGACGAAATCAAGCATGAGCTGGATCGCGCATTCAACGAACTCAAACGCGGCGTTGTGCTCAAGGGCTTCCGCCCCGGCCATGCCCCGCGCAATCTGCTCGAGCGATTTTTCGGCGAGCAGGTCCGCGGCGAGGTAATTCAGAAACTCGTCAAGGAATACACCGACAAGGCGCTCGAGGAGCACGACCTCAAGCCCGTGGTGGCGCCCGAAATCGTCACCGAACAGACCGACCTGCAAAAAGACCTGTCGCTCAAGTTCAGCGCGACGTTCGATCTGCGCCCCAAGATCGAGGTCAAGGACTACGAAGGCCTCAAGGTGCCCGAGTCCAAGGTCGAAGTCACCGACACGGAAGTCGAAGAAGCGATCGAGCGGTTTCGCGAGCGGCAGGCGACCCTCAAGAAGATTGAGGATCGCACCGTCGTCGAGGACGGCGATTACGCACTCGCCCTGGTCGAGGCCTTCGAGGACGGCAAGCCGGTCTCGCCCACCAAGCCCGAGGATCGGCTGGTCGAGGTTTCCGAGCGCGCGCTCGCCCACGGCGTGTTCGAAGTGCTCAAGGGCGCGGAGCTGGGAATGCAGACGAAGGCCTCGAAGACCTACCCGGCCGACTACAGCCACAAAGATCTCGCCGGCAAAACGATCGAATGGCGGGCGACGCCCAAAGAGATCTATCGGCGCGAGTTACCGACCGTCGATGATGACTTCGCCAAGGATCTCGGCGACGAGAACCTCGCGGCGTTCCGCATCCGCGTTCGCGCCGATCTGCTCGCGCACGCCCAGCAGGAGGCCAATGCCCGCGCGCGGCAGGGACTGCTCGATATCGTGATCGAGCGCAATCCGGTCGAGCTGCCCGAATCGCTGGTCGCGCGCGAGCTGAGCGCGATGGAGGCCGAATTGCATCAGACGCTCGAAGCGGGCGGCCTGTCGCATGAGGAAGCCGGCGAGCGGGTCAAGCAGAATGCCGACGATTTGAAGACGCGGGCCGAGAAGCGCGCACGCACCGGGCTTATCGTGGACGCGCTCGCGGAGCAGGAAAAGATCGCGATCAATGACGAGGAGCTCGGTGAGCGGGTGGCGACCATCGTGACGCAAAGCGGGCGCAATCGCGACCGCGCCGCCGAGTTTTACCGCAGCCCGGAGAATCGCGAGGCGCTGCGCCAATCGATGCGCCGCGAGAAGGCGCTCGACTTTATTTTGAGCCGCGCCAAGCGTGAAGATGCCGCATCCGAGCCGAAGTAGCGTCGATGCCACTTCGCTCGGAGCCAATCACGGTTGCTCCCCCATTTCCCAGACGTTACAATTTGAAGGCGTCGGCGGCCTGCTCTCGACTGTCGCGACCTGGCTGTGGCGCGGACCGGACTTATGAGCAACCTGGTACCGATTGTCGTCGAACAGACCGGCCGCGGAGAGCGGGCCTATGACATTTACTCTCGCCTGCTGAAAGACCGCATCGTTTTTCTCGGCACCGAAGTCAACGACGACGTCGCCAACCTGGTTACGGCTCAATTTCTGTTCCTCGAATCCGAAGATCCCGAAAAAGAGATCAACTTTTACATCAATTCGCCCGGCGGGTCGGTGACGGCCGGGATGGCGATTTACGACACGATGGAGTTCATCCGGCCTCCCGTATCGACGCTGTGCCTGGGTCAGGCGGGCAGCATGGGCGCAATCCTGCTGCTCGCGGGTGCCAAGGGCCGGCGCTACGCGCTACCGCATTCGCGAATCATCCTGCATCAGCCGCTGGGCGGGATGCAGGGACAGGCGAGCGACCTGGAAATACACGCCAAGGAAATTTTGCACGCGCGGGAGGACATCAACAACATCATAATGAAGCATACCGGACAGAATCTGCGTAAGATCGAGAAGGATACGGATCGCGATTATTTCATGTCGCCGCAACAGGCGGTTGAATACGGACTGATCGATGAGGTAATCGTTAGCCGAAGGCCCTCCAAGTGAGCCACGGGAGGCAGTATGGCCAAGCATGACGACCGCTCGGGCAACCTGGTTTGCTCATTTTGCGGGAAGAGCCAGGACGAAGTTCGAAAGCTGATTGCCGGCCCGACGGTTTATATTTGCGACGAATGCATCGACCTTTGTAACGACATAATCGCCGAGGAGACTGACAGCGAGGAAGCCTTCAGCCAAAGCTCCGCGGTGCCCAAGCCCGCCGAAATCAAGCGGGTGCTCGATCAGTACGTGATCGGTCAGGAGCGCGCCAAGAAAATCCTCTCGGTCGCGGTCCACAATCACTACAAACGAATCGACTCGCAGATGGTGACCGGCGACGTCGAGCTGCAGAAATCCAACATCCTGCTGATTGGCCCGACCGGAGTCGGCAAGACCCTCCTGGCGCAAACCCTCGCCCGCTTCCTGCAGGTGCCGTTCACCATCGCCGACGCGACTTCGCTGACCGAGGCCGGCTACGTCGGCGAGGACGTCGAGAACATCATACTGTCGCTGCTCCAGAACGCCGACTACGACATCGAGCGATGCCAGCGCGGCATCGTGTACATAGATGAGATCGACAAGATTGCGCGCAAGGGCGACAACCCGTCGATCACGCGCGACGTGTCGGGCGAAGGCGTTCAGCAGGCGCTGCTCAAGATAATCGAGGGCACGATGGCGTCGGTGCCGCCCAAGGGCGGCCGCAAGCATCCGCAACAGGAGTTCCTGCAGGTCGACACGACCAACATCCTGTTCATCTGCGGCGGCGCGTTCGTTGGACTCGACGACATCATCCGCCGTCGCATCTCGGGCAAGACGATGGGTTTTCGGGCCGACCTGACGCATCGCGACCCCAAAACGGTCTCCGAGCTTTTATATGAAGTGCAGCCGGAGGACTTGCTCAAGTTCGGATTGATTCCGGAGTTCGTCGGCCGCCTGCCCGTGATCGCGACGCTCGGCGAATTGGACGAGGAAGCGCTGGTGCGAATCCTGACCGAGCCGAAGAACGCGCTGGTGCGCCAATATCAGAAGCTCTTCGACATGGAGAACGTTCACCTGAAATTCACCCAGGGTGCGCTGCGCGCGATCGCGCGCGAGGCGCTCAAGCGCAAGTCGGGCGCTCGCGGACTGCGCGCCATCATGGAAGCAATCATGGTGGACCTGATGTACGAAATCCCCTCACAACCGAACATCAAGGAGGTGCTAATCTCGGAGGAAGTGGTTACTCAGAAGGAGCAGCCGCTGCTGGTCTATCAAAAGACCGCCGAAACCGCATAGCCCGGGAGACTCGAGAACTACAAGATGCTTTTTCGCAATGACAAGAAAGA
>NZ_JBEKFG010000092.1:0-12632 GCF_050013435.1 Binatus sp. (SeqCode)
ATGCGCTTCACCGAGGACGGGGTGGCGGCGCTGGCGGAGATCGCGGCCAAGGTCAACTCGCGCTCGGAAAATATCGGCGCGCGCCGGCTGCATACGGTGATCGAGCGGCTATTGGAAGAGCTGTCGTTCAGCGCGCCGGAACTGCAGGAACGCGATCTGACGATCGACGCCGCGTACGTTCACGGCCGCCTCGATGAAATCGTCAAGGACGAGGATCTGTCGCGGTATATTCTGTAGCTCCCGTTCACCGGTTACAATTGCTCCAACAGCCGCGCTCGGGCGTGGATTGCGCCGCGCGCTCAATACTGTTTTGATTTCCTTTTTTGGAGAGGTTGCCCAAGGCGTGAAAGAGGCCATCCACAATCGAGCCGCCGTGCTGATCGAAGCGCTGCCCTACATTCGGCGCTTTCGCGGCAAAACGTTCGTGATCAAATACGGCGGCCACGCGATGCAGAACGAGGAGTTGCGCGAAAGCTTCGCGCAGGAAGTCGTGCTGCTCGACCTGGTCGGGATCAACCCGATCATCGTGCACGGCGGCGGCCCGCAGATTACCGAACTTATCGGCAAGCTCGGACTGAAGTCGCGCTTCGTGCGCGGGATGCGCGTCACCGATCCGGCGACGATGGAAGCGGCCGAGATGGTCCTGCAGAGAATCAACAAAGACCTGGTGGCGACGATTTCGCGCAATGGCGGCCGCGCGGTTGGGCTTTCGGGCAAGGACGGCGACCTGATCAGGTCGCGCAAGATGCGGATGGTCGTGACCGATGACCACGGCAAACGCTCGCGGGTCGATATCGGGCTGGTCGGCGAAGTCGATCGGGTGAATCCGGAATTGCTGCGCACGCTCGAGGCCAACAACTTCATCCCGGTGATCGCGCCGACCGGGTTCGGCCGCGACGGTCAGACTTACAACATCAATGCCGACGTGGCCGCCGGCGAGATCGCGGCCGCGCTCAAAGCGGAAAAACTGATCCTGCTGAGCGACGTCGAAGGCGTCAAGGACAAGGACGGCAAATTGCTTCCGACGCTCGATGCCGCGGAAGCCAGGCGGCTGATCGCGCGCGGGGTGATTCACGAGGGGATGATTCCGAAGGTCGAATGTTGCATCGAGGCGCTGAACAAGGGCGTGGCGAAGACCCACATAATCGACGGCCGCGTCAAACACGCGGTGCTGCTGGAAATCTTCACCCGCTCGGGAATCGGCACCGAAGTGGTTCAGCGCCGCGCCAAAGTGTCGGCGTTGACGGACACGGCGCGTAGCGCAGAGGGCAGCGGCAAGGCGCGATGAACAATGCTGAGATAGTAGAACTCACGCATCGGCACATGGTCGATGTTTACGGATGCCTTCCGATCGCGTTCGCGCGCGGGCATGGCGCCTATCTGTATGACGGCGACGGCAATCGTTATCTCGATTTTTTCTGCGGGCTGGCGGTCACCAGTCTCGGTCATGGAAATCCCCGCGTCGTGCGCGCGATCAAGGAGCAGGCGGAAAAGCTCACGCACGTTTCCAACGTCTTTCACACGGAGCCGACTGCGCGATTGGTCGAGCGGCTGGCCGGTCGTTTCGGCGAGGGAAAAGTTTTCCTGGGCAATTCGGGGGCCGAAGCCAACGAGGCCGCGATCAAGCTCGCGCGGCGATGGGGCAACGGGCGCTTCGAGATTTTGACGGCGCTCGGATCGTTCCATGGACGCACGCTGGCTACCCTCACCGCGACCGGCCAGGAGCGATACCATCAGGGGTTTCAACCGTTGATGCCCGGTTTCAGGCTCGTGCCCTTCGACGACATCGCCGCGCTCGATCGCGCGCGGCGCGACGAAACCGTCGCCGTGATGGTCGAACCAATCCAGGGCGAGGGTGGCGTGGTCGTGCCGCGCGCGGATTACCTCAAGCGAATGCGCGACTGGTGCGATCGCAACAAGCTGCTGCTGATTCTGGACGAAGTGCAGACCGGAGTTGGGCGCACCGGGCGGTTTTTCGCCTACGAGCACGCCGGCATCAAGCCCGACATCGTGACGCTGGCCAAGGCGCTCGGCGGTGGAATCCCGATCGGCGCGATGATTGCGCGTCCCGAGGTCGCATCGAGCTTCACGCCCGGCAGCCATGGCAGCACGTTCGGCGGAAATCCGGTGGCGTGTGCGGCGGCGCTCGCCGTGATCGACGCGCTCGAGCAGGACGGCGTGCTGGACAACGCGTCGAGCGTCGGCGGCTATCTCCTCGAGCGGCTCGGCAAATTTGCGCGCTCGTGCGATCGAATCGTCGAAGTTCGTGGACTCGGAATGATCATCGGCGTGGTGCTCAAGCACGACGTGCGTCCGATCGTCGAGGAGTGCGTCAAGCAGCGGCTGCTGGTCAACGGCACCGCGGGCAACGTGCTGCGGCTGCTGCCGCCGCTGAACCTCAGCCGCGAGGAAGCCGACACCGGTCTTGCGATTATCGAAAATGCATTCAAGAGCGCGCCGGCTCCGAAATGAGCCGCGTCGCATACGCCAGATGAAACGCGATTTCCTCGACCTCAGTTCGCTCTCGCCCGCTGAACTCAGCGGACTGCTCACGCTTGGCGCGCGGCTCAAGGCCGAGCTCAAGATCGGGCTCGAGCATCCGTACCTGCGCGGCAAGACCCTCGCGATGGTATTTCAGAAGCCGTCGCTGCGGACGCGAGTCACGTTCGAGACCGGCATGGCGCAGCTTGGCGGGCATGCGATTTATCTCGCACCGAATGATATCGGTATCGGGGAGCGCGAATCGGTTAAGGACGTCGCGCGTAACATTTCGCGGTCCGTGGATTTGATCATGATTCGCACCTTTTCGCACGAGACCGCGGTCGAGTTGGCGCGCGAGGCCACCGTGCCGGTTATCAACGGGCTCACCGATTTGCTTCATCCGTGCCAGTTGCTCGCCGATCTGATGACACTGCAGGAACACTTCGGGCGCGATCTCAGGAAAGTCCGCGTCGCATTTGTGGGCGATGGATTCAACCTTGCGCAGAGCTGGATCGAGGCGGCCTCGATCGCGGGTTTCGAGCTTCGGCTGGCTTGCCCGAAGGGCTACGAGCCCGAGAAGGCGTTCATGAAGCGCCTGCGCGGCGAAGAAATCGGCACGCTCACTGACGATCCTGCCGAGGCGGTAAAGGACGCGGACGCGGTTTACACCGACACGTGGACTTCGATGGGCCGTGAGAAGGAAGCCGCGCAGCGCCGGCGCGACTTCAAGGGGTTCCAGGTCAATGATGCGCTGCTGCGCAATGCGCGCAAGAGCGCGATCGTAATGCATTGCCTGCCGGCGCATCGCGGCGAGGAAATCACCGACGACGTGATCGACGGACCGCGCTCGGTGGTGCTTGATCAAGCCGAGAATCGGCTGCATGCGCAGAAGGCGGTGATGGTCTGGCTGATACGTCCTGAAATTTTGCGGACTTCGCCGTCGCCAGAGTGACGGTCGGAGGAATCGTGGCAACCGAAGAAATAAAAAAAGTGGTGCTCGCTTATTCGGGCGGACTCGACACGTCGGTGATCCTGCGCTGGATCAAGGATCGCTTCGGATGCGAGGTGATCGCCTATTGCGCGGACATCGGGCAGGGCGACGAGACCGAGGGCCTGGAAGCGAAGGCGCTCAAGACCGGAGCGAGCAAACTTCATATCGTCGATCTTCGCGAGGAATTTGCCCGCGACTTCGTGTTCCCGATGATGCGCGCGAATGCCGTGTACGAGGCCTATTATCTGCTCGGCACGTCGATCGCGCGGCCGATGATCGCCAAGCAGCAGGTCGCGATAGCGCGCGAGGAAGGCGCCGACGCCGTCGCCCACGGCGCCACCGGCAAGGGCAACGACCAGGTGCGATTCGAGCTGACGTATGCGCGGCTTGCGCCGGATCTCAAGATCGTCGTGCCGTGGCGCCGTCTCGATTGGCCGTTCAAAGGCCGCGCCGACATGGTCGCATACGCCAGCGAAAAGAAGATTCCGGTGCCCGTGACCGCCGAGAAGCCGTACTCGATGGATCGCAACATGGTCCATGTCAGCTACGAGGGTGGTATCCTCGAGGACCCGTGGCGCGAGCCTTACAACGACATGTTCCGATTGACCGTCTCCCCCGAAGACGCGCCGAACAAGCCTGAGTACGTCGAAATCGAGTACGCCGGCGGCAATCCGGTCGCAATCAATGGAGAGCGGCTCACCCCCGCGCGGATTATCCAGCGCGCCAACGAAATCGCGGGCCGCCACGGGATCGGTCGCGTCGATTTGGTGGAGAACCGCTACGTCGGAATCAAATCGCGCGGAGTTTACGAGACGCCCGGGGTGACAATCCTCTTCCATGGGCACCGTGCGGTTGAGCAGCTCACGCTCGATCGCGAGGTGATGCATCTGCGCGACTCGCTTATCCCACGCTACGCGGAAATGGTGTATTACGGATATTGGTTTGCGCCCGAACGTGAGGCGCTGCAGGCGCTGATGGATAATACGCAGAAATACGTGAGCGGAGTCGCGCGGCTGAAGCTCTTCAAGGGCGGCGTATGGATCGCCGGACGCAAATCGCCGAACTCCTTGTACGATTCGAAGATCGCGAGTTTCGAGGAAGCGGGCGGGTTCAATCAGGCCGACGCCGATGGCTTCATCAGGCTCGCGGGCATGAGGCTCAGAGCGCTGGCTCGTGTGGACACCAAGAGCTGATCGTCAAATCGATCATCGAAGGACGCATCGAGTTGGGCAAGGTCATCCAGTTCAAGCCGCCGCGAACACCGCCCAAGCTGGTGCCCCGTCCGCGCACCGGAGATTGCGATCATTGCCATCACAAGATGGACGTCCATATCACCCATCCCGACGGTTCGATGAGTTGTGCGGCACGCGGATGCACCTGCCAATTGCGGCCCGCCAAGTGATGCGGCCTGCTCCGATCGTTTCGGATTGAAAGAGTGAAAGTGCGTCGCGGCCAGAAAAAGAAGGTTAAGACTGTGCCGGCCGGCGCCGCAGCGCGCAATCTCATCCGGGGAAGATTCACGCGCGGCCGCATCCCCGAGGTCGAAGCCTTCACCGCGTCGTTGCCCTTCGACCGGCGGCTTTTTCGGCACGATATTCGCGGGTCGATCGCGCATGCGCAGATGCTCGAGCGCGCCGGGCTGCTCAAGGCGAGCGAGTTGCGTGCAATCGTTGGTGGACTCGAGCGCATCGAAGATGAAATCGCGGATGGACGCTTCAAGTTCGATATCGCCGATGAAGACATCCACCTGGCCGTCGAGCGCCGGCTGATCGCGCTGATTGGTGAACCCGGGCGCAAGCTGCATACCGGACGTTCGCGCAACGATCAGGTCGCGCTCGACATGCGGCTCTATCTCCGCGACGAGATTGCCGGCGTGATCGCGCTGGTCGCCGGGCTTCGCGCCGTGCTGATTCGGCTCGCCAAGCGCCACCTCGCCACGATCATGCCGGGCTATACGCATTTGCAACGCGCGCAGCCGGTCACGCTCGCGCATCATTTGCTCGCCTACGTCGAGATGCTTGGCCGGGATCGCGAGCGCTTCGAGCAGTGCGCGGCGCGCACGGCGATCATGCCGCTCGGCGCAGGAGCTTTGGCGGGGACGACGCTGCGGCTGGACCGCCGGATGGTCGCGCGGGCGTTGGGCTTCAGGGCGATCACCGCCAACAGCATGGACGCGGTGTCGGATCGCGACTTCGTAATAGATTTTCTTTCGGCCGCCGCGCTCACGCAGGTGCATCTGTCGCGGATGAGCGAAGAAATAATTCTCTGGACGAGCACGGAGTTCGGGTTCGCGGCGTTGCCCGATGAATTTTCGACCGGTAGCTCGATGATGCCGCAGAAGAAGAATCCCGATCTGCTCGAACTGATCCGCGGCAAGACCGGCCGGGTAATCGGCGATTTGGTCGCGATGCTGACGGTTTTGAAGGGCCTTCCGCTGGCCTACAACTCGGACTTGCAGGAAGACAAGGAACGCGTGTTCGACGCGCTCGACGCGCTCAAGCCGGCGCTCGAACTGCTGGCGAAGTTCTGGCCGAAACTGCGGTTTGACACCAAGCGCATGCAAGCCTCAGCGGGAGGATTCGCGCTGGCCACAGATCTCGCGGAATACCTGGTCGGTCGCGGCACTCCGTTTCGCCGGGCGCATGAAATCGTCGGCGCGATAGTCCGCGAGACGGCCGAAGCGGGCCGGACGCTCGAGGATTTGAGCATCGCGGAGCTGCGACGGCATTCCAACGCGTTTGGCGCCGACGCGATCGCGATTCTTCGAGCCGAGAACTCGGTCGCCCGGCGTACGATCGAGGGCGGTCCGGCGCCTTCCACAGTCAAGCGCCGCCTCAAGGAGCTGGGACGTCGATGAATCGGGAAACCAACCGGGCGAAGTGGTTGACGTTTGCGCTCATGATTGCCGCGCTTGCAAGCGCGATGTTCCTCGGATGCGGCGTGAAGTCGCCGCCGATATCACCGGAGGCGGCGCGTCCCGAGAAAATCCTCGGCCTTGAGGCCGTCAATTCGAAAGATGGAGTTCGGCTGACCTGGGAGCGGCCCGAAAGCTACGCCGGCGGCCAAAAGATGCGCGACCTGGGCGGCTTTACAATCTTGCGCGCCCAAGAGGGTAAGCCTGTCAAGAAGATTGGTGACATCCAGGTGTATGATGAAGGGCGATTTCAGGTACAACACACTTTTACCTTCATCGACGGCGCGACCATCATGGGCAAGACCTATCATTACCAGGTGACCTCCAACACCAGCGACGGTTACGTCAGCGAGCCGTCGAACGATGTGACGGTCGTGCGCAAGGGTGCGGCGGCTCCGCCGAACCCGGAAAATTTCGTGGTGCCCACGCCAGTACCGCTGCGATAACGCCGGGTGCGAGCGGAACTACGCCGACGCGTCCGTTTATTCGCCGGGCTGCGCTATGATAGAAACGATCCTTCACCCATCGCACCGCCGTCGAGCGAGCAAAGCAGCCGCGTGACCGACGCCACATCGCAATGAACTACTTCGAATACCGCAACGATCAGCTATATGCCGAGGACGTGCCGATCGCCGATTTGGCGCGGCGAATCAACACGCCTTTTTTCGTTTATAGCGTGCGCACGCTGAAGCGGCACTTCCGGGTCTTCGACGAGGCCTTCGCCGGCACCGACCATTTGATCTGCTATGCGATGAAGGCGCTCTCGAATCTGAGCATCCTGAAATTGTTCGCCTCGATGGGCGCCGGATTCGATATCGTCTCCGTCGGCGAGCTGATGCGATGCCTGCGAATCGGCGCCGACCCGCGCAAGATCGTCTTCTCCGGCGTCGGCAAGACCGATGAGGAGATCGCGGCCGCGCTCGAAGCCGGCATCCTGATGATCAACGTCGAGTCGCGCCCGGAACTGCATCGCGTGGCCGAGGTCGCGGGCAGGATGAAGCGTCGCGCGCCGGTCAGCCTGCGCGTGAATCCCGATCTCGATCCGGGCACGCATCCGCACATTTCCACCGGCCATCGCGACAGCAAGTTTGGCGTGCCGCTCTCGCAGGTGGACGAATACTACGCGGAAGCGAGCGCGCTGCCTGCGCTTGAAATCGTCGGTCTGAGCACGCATATCGGATCGCAGATAACCGAGATGGCGCCGTTTGCCGAAGCGGGGCGGAAGGTTGCCGCGATTGTCGGGCGGCTCCGCAGCGCGGGAATCACGCTCAAGTACCTGGATCTCGGCGGCGGTCTCGGCATCCCCTATCAAGAGCAGCTGCCGCCGCCCTCGGAATACGCCCACGCTCTGCTGAAGCCGATCGCGGAGCTTGGGCTCAAGATAATCACCGAGCCGGGACGCGTGATGGTCGGCAACGCGGGCGTGTTGGTGACGCGAGTCCTCTATAACAAGCAGACCGACGTGAAGCGCTTCGTCGTTATCGATGGTGCGATGAACGATTTGATTCGGCCCGTGCTTTACCAGGCATACCATGCAATCGTTCCCGTCGATCGACGGATGCCCGGCAAGACCGTGACGGCGGACATCGTTGGTCCGGTTTGCGAGAGCGGCGATTTCTTCGCGCGCGAGCGTGAGATGGCTGAGCCCAGGGAGGGCGACCTGCTCGCCGTGATGAGCGCCGGCGCTTATGGCTTCGTCATGTCGTCGAACTACAATAGCCGCCCGCGCGCGCCTGAGATCCTGGTTGACGGCGCCGAAGTGCACGTGATTCGCGAGCGCGAGAGCTTCGAGGACCTGATCCGCGGCGAACACATAGTTACCCTCAAGCCGGCGTGAGAGCGCACAAACGCGATGGCAACGCTCGAATTCACCAAGATGCACGGATGCGGCAACGACTATATCTACCTCGTTGCTATGCACGCGCGTCCCGCCGATCCGTCCGCACTTTCGGTGAAGCTTTCTGACCGCCACTTCGGCGTAGGCAGCGACGGTCTGATCATGCTCGCGCCGTCAAGCAACGCCGACATACGAATGGAGATGTACAACGCGGACGGAAGCCGCAGCGCCATGTGCGGCAACGGAATCCGATGCCTTGCGCGGCTTGCCTTCGAGCGCGGCCTGGTGCGCGCGAATCCGATGGTCGTGGAGACCGACGCCGGGCTCAAGACGGTCGAGCTGCGGCTGGAACACCACCGCGTGGTCGGCGCGACGGTCGACATGGGCGAGCCGATCCTCGAAGGCCGCGACATCCCGGTCGATGCGGTCGGCCGAATTATAGACTATCCGCTGGATGTCGCAGGCATGCGCGAGTCGATCACGGCGTTATCGATGGGCAATCCGCATTGCGTCGTATTCGTTGCCGATGACGGCGTGTTCAAGCTGCAGGATCGTGATTTCGCGGAACTGGGCCGCAAGTTCGAGCATCATCCGTTCTTTCCCCGCCGCGTAAATACCGAGTTCATCATGGCCGTCTCGCGCCGCAATCTCAGGATGCGCGTGTGGGAGCGTGGCTCGGGCGAGACCTGGGCCTGCGGCACCGGGGCGTGCGCAGCAGTGGTCGCGGCGGTTCTGACAAATCACTCCGAACGGACCGCGACGGTGGAGTTGCGCGGCGGCAATCTTGAAATCGAATGGCGCGCCGAAGGAGCCGATGCGAATCACGTCTTCATGACCGGCGACGCCGTCGAGGTTTATCGTGGCGAGATCGAGCTGAGCGCGGGCGAGATGGTCCCGGTGAGTTGAATAAGGCGGGAGGCTTCAAACGATGTTCAATGGGGCACTGACGGCACTTGTTACGCCATTTCGCGATGGCGAGGTGGACGCGCCGGCGTTGCGCGACCTTATCGAGTGGCAGATTCAGAGCGGAATCGACGGGCTGGTCCCGTGCGGCTCGACCGGCGAGGCCGCCACGCTCACGCACGCCGAGCATGACGGCGTAATCAAGCTCACGATCGAGCAGGCGCGAAAGCGCGTTCCGATAATTGCGGGCACCGGCTCGAACTCGACTGCGGAGGCGATTCGGCTGACCGCGGCGGCGCGTGAGATGGGTGCGGACGGCGCGCTGTTGCTATCGCCCTATTACAACAAGCCCACCCAGGACGGCATCTTCAGGCACTACAAGATGATCGCGGCGAGCGTGGATTTGCCGCTGTTCGTGTACAACATCCCCGGTCGTACCGCCTCGAACATCGCGCCCGAGACCTTTGCGCGACTCAGCGAAATCAAGAATATCGTTGGCGTTAAGGAGGCGTCGGGCTCGATGGATCAGTCGTCCGACATCTTAAAGCTGTGCGGTGACCGGCTCGCGATCTTTTCCGGCGACGACGGCTTGACGCTGCCGCTGATCGCGCTCGGCGCCAAGGGTGTGATCGCGACGTCCAGTAACGTGGTTCCGCGCGAGATGCACGATCTTGCGGCCGCCGCGCTCCGCGGTGATCTCGTGAAGGCGCGCGAGATCCATTACCGATTGCTGCCGCTTATACGCGCGCTGTTCGTCGAAACGAATCCGATTCCCGTCAAGCAGGCGCTCGCGTTCATGGGCAAGTGCGCCAACGAGTTGCGCATGCCGCTGGTAACGATGACTGCAGGCCCCGCGGAGAAGTTGTGCATCGCGATGAAGGAACTCCGCCTCGTCTGATCGCTCATTGGTCGTGGTCGCGAATTAATCGCAGGAGAACAATATGGCTGCGGCATGGCTGGCCTTCTTCGATGCGCTGTTGTCGGTCGCGCTGATCGCGGCAGGAATTGTTGGCGCGCACTTCTACCTGATTGCGCCGTTCATGGGTTTCCAGTTGTTCGCAGTCGGGTTTCTGCTGAGCATCATGGGAGCCCTGATCGGGTTCATCGCGATTTTCATGACGCGCAAGCCTCAATTACGAGCCGGGCGCAATCGAGCTTTGGTGGGCACGGCGATATGCCTGCTGATCGCGTTGCCGTTAATCGTGACCGTGCTGCGCAGTTCGAAGTATCCGGCCATCAACGACATCACCACCGATTTCGATAATCCGCCCGAGTTCGTTTTCGCCCAGAAGCTGCAGCATGAGGCGGGGCGCGACATGAAATACGACAAGGCAAAGTACGCCGACAAGCAGCTGGCCGGTTACGGCCCGATCGGTCCGATCAAGGAGCGCCTCGAACCGTCGGCGGAATTCACGCGCGTATCAGATGTCGCCCGAGCCGCGCCTACGTGGAAGATTACCTATTCCGATCGGGCCAAGAATACGCTCGAGGTTGTCGTGACTTCGTGGCTGTTCCATTTCGAGGATGATGTCGTGATCCAGATTCGGCCGACTCCCGACGGCGTAAGCCTGATCGAGATGCGCTCGAAATCGCGCGACGGGATCGGCGATTTCGGCGTCAACGCCCGGCGTATCCGCCGTTTCTTTGATCGCGTCGCACTGGCCCGCGGCAAGGTCAACCCTCAAGAGGAACTGCCGTAAGGAGGCGGCGCCTCCAACTTGGGCGAGGTAAATTCCCCCTTACCCTTCTAACCGGGCGAAGCCCGCATCTCGCGACGGTGACCGCGCCCGCCAACGGCGGGCCGCCTTAACATTGGGTGCAGGGGTCATCCCTGCTTGAGCGCGCGAATCGTCCGCATCACGGCAGCGTTGCGATCTTCATTGACCGGATTCGTAAACACGATCGCAGTGCCAATTCCCGGCGCGCATAGGTCATGCAGCCGCTCGCGCACGCGCGCTTCCGAGCCGACCAGCAGGGTCGCATCGATCAGCTCGTTGCTGACCGCCTTGACGGCCGCGTCGCCGTCGCGCCCGGCGGCGCGAATCGCTGCGATTTCCCGCTCGAATCCCGAATGCGCCATCATGTTGCCGTAAAACTTGAGCGCGCCGTAGCGGGACAGGAGCTTGCGCGCGGGACGACGCGCGGCTTCGAGATCGTCTGAAATAAACGCGGTGGCGAATAGCGCCGCCTCGATCTGTTTCACGTCGCGGCCGCCGATCTGTGCGCCCTCGGACAACTCGCCGAGCGCTTCCTTGACCCGCGCGGGCGGAAAGAAGTTGAAAATGACGCCGTCTCCGATTTCGCCGGCCAGCTTCACCATCGGGCGCGATACCCCCGCCAGATAAAGTGGCAGCTTCGCGCTGACGCGCGGGCCGGTCTTGCCCCCCTCGAGCGCGGCGCGAAGAGTCTTCACCGTTTCGCGCATTCGGGTCAGCGGTATTCCCATTTCGATTCCCAGCGCTGAATTGCTCTCGCGATGGCCTGTGCCGAGACCGAGGATAAATCGTCCGCCGGTGAATTCCTGAACCGCAGCGGCTTCATTGGCGAGCAGATTCGGATGGCGCAGATAGATGTTCGTGATCGCAGTGCCGAGTTTGATTCGCTTGGTGTGAAGTCCGAGCGCGAGCGCGCACGCCAGCGAGTCGTTGTTCGCCTCGGTCATGAAGACGCCCGAAAAACCCGCGTCCTCCGCCGCCCGCGACCATTCGATCAGGCGCGCCGGCGGGCTGTCGGGAAGTATCGTGCAGGCAAGCGCAATTTTGGCCATGATGAATTTCCCTTTCGTCTGACTGCAGCCGACACTTTCATCAAGCAGCAGTTTCCGTCAAGCCGTGTGCCCGCCGGAACCGGGACGTTGTGCCGCCGAGTCCAAAATTGGCCGCGCCCGCTGGACTTTATCGCTGGTCGCATCGTACAGATATGGAGATTACCAACGATGGGGCCGCTTTTCCCGGGTCACATCTCTACCTGGAGGAGAAATGCGATGAAACGAATTGCGGTGGCATTGTTCGCGACAAGTATGTTGATGACGGCGGCGGGTGTGGGATTCGCAAAAGACCTTGGTGCGGCCGGGCTGGAAGAGGCGTTCATCGACGCGGTTGGGACCTGCGGTCCGTCGAGCAATGTGGCGGGCTCACTCGGCAAGAGTGACGATGCGCAGGTGAAGATTGCGCTTCGCGACGCGTTGATTACTGAAGCTGCCGACGACGCCGCCGCGGTCGCGGGCTCCAACAAGGCGCACAGCGACTGCATCAGGAAGGATCTCACGTCGCGCGGATATACTGAAAACGATATGGCCGCGCTGCCATATTGCGTTAAGCATGACTGGCCGGATCCGTTCACCAGCCTTGGCACGTGCGTGAAGAGTCACAGCCGTCTCGAGGGTGTGCTGAAGAAGTAGTCGCGCACACAGCTTGCTGAACGACGATTCGAATATCGGCGCGCTCCATCGCGGAGCGCGCCGATGCCGTCTTCCGTTCCTTCCTCGGCTTTTACTTGATCAATTG
>NZ_JBEKFG010000093.1:0-12429 GCF_050013435.1 Binatus sp. (SeqCode)
CGGCGCGGAAGCTGCCGCGAATCGCGGGCTCGCCCTTTTGATTGAGCACGATCAAGTCGCCCTCGATCTGCTTCTCGCCGTCCTTCTCGAGCTTGTTGGTGACTTTGCCCGTGCAGGTGACGACGTCACCGGGCCATACGCGCGTGGCGAAGCGCACCTGGAAGCGGCGCACGTTGCCGACCCCGACGTAATCGGTGACGGCCTTCGAGAGCAGGCCCGCGGTGAACATCCCCTGCGCGAAGACGGTCGGGATTCCGGCCATCTCGACGAAGGTCTGATCGTAATGCAGTGGGACGAAGTCGCCCGACGCGCCCGCATAGCGGACGAAATCGGGACGCGTGACGCCTTTGATCTCGATTTTTGGAATCTCGTCGCCGACTTTGATCGAATCAAATTTCAGTTTTGCCATTTTGATTTTCCGATTGAATCGTTTCTCGCGGGTGGCCCGATTACGCTTTGACCGCTTGTCCGGTCTCGATCAGCGTCGAGCGCGCAATCGCGACTTTTTCGCCCTTCTGGTTGGTGTACTCGGTTTCCGTGATCAGCAGCGTCATCTTGCCGCCGCGGCCGCCTTCCTTCTCGAGCACATCGGCGACTTTGGTCAGGCCCGTCAGCGTGTCGCCGACAAGGATCGGCTTGAAGAATTCGAACTCCTGCTCGCCGTGCAGGATACGGCGCAGGTCGAAGCCGCCGACGCCGGGGCTGGAGGTCTCGTCGGTCCAAAACGCGCTGGTCTGCAGAAACGTAACCGGCACCGGGATTCCGCCCAGTTCCTTTTTGGCCAGTTCCGGATCGAAGTAGAGCGGATTGGGGTCTTTGATCGCGCGGGCGAACTCGCGAACCTTGCTCCAGTCGACGTGCATCTTGAATGGTTTGCCGGTTTTCCCGACGGCGCTCTTGTCGGCCATATGATTGATCCTCTCTCGACAGAGTCGAGGGAATTATTTAGCGATGCTCGATTGGTTTGTCCACTTACTCGGAAATTCGCATGCCTTCGCCGCCGTCGATTATCAGCAGCGCGCCGGTAACGTAGCTCGACGCGTCCGACGCAAGGAAGATGCATGGGTAGGCGATTTCCTCGACCCGGCCGAAGCGCTGCAGCGCGCGCGATCGCGCCACCATCTCCTTGACCTTTGGATTTGGCCATACCCGCGGCGCCGCGCCTTCGGTGTCGATCGGGCCGGGCGCGATGCAGTTGACGCGAATGCCCATGGCGCCCCATTCGCCTGCCTGGGAAACGGTCAGGTTGATGACGCCGGCTTTGGCCGCGCCGTACGGAAGCATAAAGGGCGACCCATGGACGCCCGCGGTCGAAGATATATTGACGATCGAGCCGGCGCTTTTCTGCTCGATGAATTGGCGGGCCGCCGCCTTGGAGCAGAAGAACACGCCGTCGAGATTGATTCCGACCACCGCGCGCCATCCGTTGGGCGAGAGATTCAACGACGGCGACGCGATACTGGCGCCGTGATTGTTTATCAGCACATCGAGACGCCCGAACTGCTTGACCGCCTCCGCCGCCATCTGGTCGCATTGTCCGGCGTCGCGAACGTCGACCTGCGTCATCTCGCATTTACCGCCTGCTTTGCGAATCTCGTCGCGCACGCGCTCGAGGTTTTCGAGCTTGCGGCTGGCGATCAGCACCGGCGCACCGCGCAGCGCGAACTCCTTGGCGATCGACTCTCCGATTCCGGTTCCGCCACCGGTCACGATCGTAACCTTGCCTTCGACACTGAATGGATTGTTCAAAATGAAAATTCCTCCCGGGGGTTTCGCTGAGATTTATCGCACTATTGCGCCGCGTTGGCGAGCAGGGGTGACCCCGTGCACCCGGTGTTAAAACAAAGACGCAGGCGGAGGTTACCCTGAGTACTCGAAGGGCCGGTTAGAACTTTTATGGGTGTCAGCCCGAGTGGGGGTCAGGTGGAGAGCTGATGGACCAGCTCGATCAGCGATGGGTCCAGCGGGCGGCGCCGATTAACCACGTCGCTTAGCGGAACGCATACAATCGTGCCGCGCTCCTCGCCAATCAGTGAAGGCGCGGTACCGTCAAGGATGGCCTTGATGGCGCCGGCGCCCATCCGGCTCGCCAGCAACCGGTCCCTGGCGGTGGGCGCTCCGCCGCGCTGGACGTGGCCGATCACGACCACGCGCGCCTGCATCCCCAGTCTGGCGGTAAGGGCCGCGGCGATCGGGGTGACGCCACCAGTGCGCGGTCCCTCCGAGACCACGACGATCGTCGCGCGTTTGCCGCGGCGATGGCTGTCTTCGACGCGATCGCAGATTTCGTCGAGGGTGAACGGAATCTCCGGGACGATGACCGCCTCCGCGCCACCACCGAGAGCGACCGCGATTGCGATAAACCCCGAGTCCCGGCCCATCACCTCGACACAAAAGACGCGTTCATAGGCGAATGCCGTGTCCCGAATGCGGTCGATCGCATCGAGCGCCGTGTTAACCGCGGTGTCGAACCCGATTGAGTAGTCGGTACCGGGGATGTCGTTGTCGATCGAGGCCGGGATGACGAAGACCGGAATGCCGGTTTCGCCGCCGAAGATCGTCGCGCCGATCATCGAGCCCTCGCCGCCGACGACGATGAGCGCGTCGATTTGGTGACGTTTCAAGTTGCGGGCCGCCAGCCCTCGGGCAGCGGGGGTGCGGAACTCGACCGAGCGCGAGGTCTCCAGGAAGGTCCCGCCGCGCTGGATCATGTTGGCGACGGAACGGGTGCTGAGCGGCTCGGCCAGGTCGCGGATGAGGCCCTCATAGCCGCGTCTGAAACCGATCACCTCGATTCCGGCGACCGCCGCAGTGCGGACCACGGCGCGAATCGCGGCGTTCATCCCGGGAGCATCGCCGCCGGCGGTGATAATTGCGACTCGGCGGGGGCGCGAGCCGGTCAGGTCGGAAGATTCGTTGTTGCCGTTCATGGAAATATGAAAATAAGGAGCGACACGCGCGTCGCTTCCATCTTCGAGACTACAGAGCGGGACAGGCAGAGCCAACCTGAGCCGCAGCAGCGCTTATGCGAGCGGTGCTGGTCAGGGCAGCCGGGAGGCTTGCATGCGTTCGAGCGCAGCCCTGGCCTCTTCGGAGGCATCGCTGACGGTGGGGCCCTTGGTGTCTGCCGCTTTTCGGTAGTGGTTGACGGCAGCGCTTTGGTTGCCGAGCGCCTCGTAGGTGCGCGCGACGTTGACCTCGGCCCGGGCGTCATTGGGGCAGGCCGAGACCGCATCCTGGTAGTATCCCAACGCCTTGCCGAAGTCGCCGGCGGCAAATCGGTCGCCGCCGCGCTGGTTGGCAGCCGTCTCCACGCCTTGGTCGCATCCGCCCGGAGAGGACGCGGCGCCGGCGGGCGTGTAGCTCCGGTTCTGATTCGCGGTGAGGGCTTCGATCTCCTGTTGCTGATGCTCGAGCTGTTCCTGTTGCTGTTGAACCAACTTTTTGGTGGCGTCGATCTGATCGCCCATGCATCCCGCACCGACGAGCGCGAAGGCGCCAAGCGCGAGCCCAAACAGGATTCGGCTTGCCGGGTTTGTGACGGGTATGAAGATTCTATTGGTGCTGGATTTATGTCGCATCGCCACCAATACTGGCGAATAGCCGCGCCGTGTCAATGCTGAAGTGCGATGCGTCCGGGACCGTAAAACAGAGAGGGAGAAGCGATGGTGATTCGACGTAAGAAAATCCTGGTGAGAATGTCGATGCTGCTGGCGATTGCCGCGCTGTCGATCACTGCGACCCGCGCGGTGATAGCCGCGGCCCACGAGCCTGCGGTCAGCGCCGGGCAGGCCCTCCAGTTGTTGCTCGACGGCAATCAACGTTTCGTGGCCGGCAAGCTGGAGCATCCCAATCAGACGCCGGCGCGGCGCGCCGAACTGGGCAAGGGACAGCATCCGTTCGCCGCGGTGCTGGCATGCTCGGATTCGCGGACGCCGCCCGAGATTATTTTCGATCGCGGACTTGGCGATATATTCACCGTGCGGGTGGCGGGCAACGTCGCCGACCAGGTGGTAATCGAAAGCGTAGGCTACTCGGTCAAGCATCTCGGCGCGCGGCTGGTGATGGTCCTGGGGCATCGCCGATGCGGCGCGGTGACCGCGGCGGTTGAGGGTGATGAAAAAGATAAAGAAGAGGTCCGCGAGATCGTCAAAGAGTTGGAACCCGCGGTGCGCGCCAGCCGTGGCATGCCCGGCGATCCGGTCGAAAATGCGGTGCGCGAGAACGTGAAGCTGGTGGTGAAAAAACTTGCCGCTTCGGGGCAGCTGTCGGCGATGGTCAAATCGGGCGAGCTGAAGATTGTCGGCGGCGTTTACGACCTCGACACGGGCACGATCGAGATGCTCAAGGACTAGCGTGCGCGGCTTCGCGGCGCGGTTACTGGGGCGGCTGCGTCACCACTATGCCTGCGAACGATGACGCAGAATGGCCGTCCGCCGTGCTCGCAGTAACAGTGACGACGTAGCTGCCGGGCGTGGTGTAGGTGTGGAACAGCACGGTCGGAGGCAGCGCGGAGACCTGTCCGTCGCCGAAATTCCATATGAAGCTCTGGAGCACGGTGTCCGGATCGGGGCTCCATAGCATGAAGCCGACAGTCAACGGCGCCGGCCCATATCCGGGCACCGGCAAAAGCGCAATCCGCGGGATCGCAGGCATGGTCATGGGCGTGGGCGTCGCAGTTGGGCTCTCGTTCTGCGCCAGCACGGGAAAACTCAATCCGCAGAGAATCAGCAATGCGACCGCGAGCGCCGACTTTGTCATTCTGAGCGAAAGCTGCTGAAGCGAAGAATCCCGGATCCGGCTTCCTTCGCTGCGCTCAGAATGACACAAAAGAAGAACGACCCTCTTCGCGATCAAATTGTTACGAGTCAATGTCGTTGGCCAATCGATTCTCCCAGCGGCTCTCGTGCGGTTGTTAGCACGAGGGGACGACGCGCTTCCAGCCAGCGAGGATCGAACACGGCGCCATCGCGCGCATGAAAATCTATGCTGGTGATCCGGCGTCGAATAGAATTGACGGCTATGGCACAAGAGCAAGCGGCTACCGTACTAACGGAGCCGACCCATCGGTACCTCGAGGTTGAAGGACGCAAGCTTCATTATCTGGACTGGGGCGGCGATCCGGACAAACGCACTTTCGTTCTGCTGCACGGCGGCGCGGCGCATGCGCATTGGTGGGACGGCGTCGCTCCGATGCTGACGCCATACGGGCGCGTGCTCGCGCTTGATTTTCGCGGTCACGGGCGCAGCCAGTGGGCGGATTCGAAGAACTACGGGCCGCCGGCGTATCTGCAAGACGTCCGTGGCCTGATCGACAGCCTCGGCACCCGCGTGGTGCTGGTCGGGCATTCGATGGGCGGGGTGGTCGCGCAATGGGTGGCGGTCACGCATCCGGAGTTGCTCGACGCACTGGTCATCGTCGATTCGCCGCACGGAGGGCCGCCGCTGTTTCGCCGCCTGATGTGGCGATGGCGCCGGCGATCGCGCGGCGGCGCTCGCCCGGAGCTGCGCTCCGCCGGCGACATCATCAAGAAGTTTCGCCTGCAGCCGCCCCAGACGAACCTGACGCGGCCGGAAATCGAGCGGCTCGCGATGCTCGGCGCCGAGCAGCTGCCCGGTGGCGGGTGGGCGTTTCGCTTCGATCCTCAAACGCGGGCCTGGCGCAAGCATAGCAACCGGATGAGCAGGCCGAAGCTCAGGAAGATCACGATGCCGACGCTGCTGCTGCGCGGCGATCAGAGTGGCATGGTGAGCCGGCCGCACGTTACCCGGATGCATCGGAAGATTCGCGGATCGGTGCTTAAGGAGATTCCACGCGCGTTTCATCACGTGCCGCTGGACAATCCCGGCGATACCGCGGCAGCGATTATCGAATTCGTGGAGAAGCTATAGTCCGCGGCGTCAGGTGCGGAGCAGAAAATCGCTCAGGTCCATCGCGTATTCACCGTCGCTGAGGGTCATCGACTTGGGCGAGCGCTTGAGCATCAGGCGCGCGATGTCCCGATCCCTGGGGAGCTGGTACACGATGTCCCCGGAACCCATCGAGAACACGCGCACGCGCTCTTCGCCGCGGCGCTCCTGTCCGGCAACATCGTAGGGGCTGACGTGAAATGCAAATCCGCGGACGCTCACCATGTCGCCGTCGGTTTGCTCGATGACGCCCACGAAAATCCGGGTGTTGTCGTCCTTGAAGAGCCTGCGATCGATCAGGACGATCCGATCCCCCTCGCCCAATGCCGCCATCGTGCGTTCCTCCTGTGCTCCGCTGGTTAGCCCGGGCAGGATTCTAGTCGATCGCGAAGGTTAACACGAAGCGCCAGGATTCATAGCTGGGCAATGGGCCAGTGACCCATTGCCCAGCTATCTTCATCCGATCTCAACCGCCCGCGTTGAACAACCCTCAAGCGCTCAACTGCGTCTCGCTTTGCGCAGCCCATCCCCGCACGACGTCGTTCAGTTCGCGAGCTCGAATCAGGTCGAGCCCGAAGCGAATCGGCAACGAACGCGGCAGCGCCTCGACGGCTTCGCGTCCGCCGGGGCGCGACGCAAGCCGGTCGAGCAGCCGCGAGGTCACGGTCCGGCGCTGCCCACGCAGGTATTGGTCGTTGTACATCTTGACGATCAACTCGGCCGCCAGCCGCAACGCATCCGACATGTTCATCGAATTGTCGGCAAACTGATCGAGCGCCTGCTTGAGCGGGAACTGATCGGGATTCCATACCGCGACCGAACCCGCGCGCATCAGCGTCTCGATACCCGGGGTGGCAAACGAGTAGCCCCATCCCGCCAGCTTGGTGCTGGCCGTGGCCAGCTCGGTGGGATCGAGATTGCCCGCCTGCGCGCGCGCCTGCAGCGCCGCCTCGGTCCAGACGCGGCGCACGCCGAACTCGGTCTTGGCGAGATCGGCGAGGATCATGTCGTCGGTCCACAGCACGTGCCCCGGCATCGAGGCGATCACGATGCTCTCTGCGCCATGGCGGCCGAAGAAATTAATCAGCCGCTCGCGGCGGTCATGATCGATCGCGGCAAGCACCACACCGTCGCGCACGCGGCACACCGACTGCAGCGCATCCGCCAGGCCCTTCAACTGAATGTCGGCGCGCTTGCCGTCATTGCCGTTGCTGGTGAGTGACGCGGAAAATCCGGGCGGCAGGCGCAGCAGAGTATCCTCGAACGCGAGGCGCCGGAGTTCGGCCAGCGTGGCCTGCGAAATGACGAACTGGCGCGGCCAGCTCGGCAGCAGGCTGAGCCGTCCGAGCATGCACAAGGTGGCGATCGCGGTCAGATCGAGGACCACCGCATTGGCGCGCTCGAAGGCTCCCAGAGCGGCCTCGAGTTCCTGGGGCGAGCCGGTGCAGCACTTTATCGGCGCCTCGGGGCGTTGCGCCAGCATAAACATGGTCTGCAGATCGTTCAGATTGATCCGTTCCGCGACCGCGTGGATCGGGACGGGCTTGTTCGCGTAGGTGAATTCGGCCTGTTTGATCAGGTCCTCACGCTTGCCGTTGACGGCAGCATGTCCCTTCGCAATCCCGTTGCCATTGACGGTACCGCTGCCATTGGCAATACCGTTGCCATTGACGATAGCGCTGCCCTTGTTTGCTTCGAACATCGAGTCGAAGCTGTCGGTCATTTCGCTCCACGGAATCGTGTCGGCGTGTACGTAGCTCACTTCGATTTCTGCCTGGCCGGGGAAGCGCGCCTGCCAGTTGACGAGACAATCCAGGTATCGGTAGGCGTACTTGCTGAGCATCTGCTTGACGGTCGCCTGGCGGCGGCTGAAGCGGCCTTCGGGCAGCTGAAACTTCTCGCCGGAGCGCTTGCCCTTGACGGCGCGCATCATCGGAGATTGCGAGCCGTACTCATCGAGCGCCTCGTCAGCGTCGTTGGCATCCTCGAGCAGGATCCAGCGTTCGGTGTTGGAATTCTCCTCGAGAAAACTCAGCGCGGCGCCGGGTCCGGCGACGTCGAAGTCGGGTATGTGCGGCATCGGGCCAACCGGTCCGAGCGCGGTCAGGTATGCGCGATGCGAATCGACGTTGTCACCCTGGTGGCGCAGCAATTCGTAAGCGTAGGCAAGCGCCTCGTTGGCGCGGCCACCGTCGCGCATGAATTGCACGGCCGCGCGGCCGAGCGCAGGCGCAACTTCCCGCGCCGAAGGCATCGCATTGGGATCGGCAACGACCAGATCGGCCTTGCCCAGACGCGCCGCGACGATCGAGCGGCGCAGTCGGAGCACCCGGTCGTCGGGATGCTCGCGCAGCAGTTCCTCGAGTCCGGCCAACGCGGCTTCGGGATCGCTGTGTTCGAGTTTGTCGAGTTGAGTGACGGATGTGGCGGCGTCGACCGTTTGTTCGGGATGCAACTGGTGCGAGAGCTCGCTCACGATGTCTTCGCGGCCGAGCCGGCTTGCGCAATCCAGCAACCGGCGCGTGTCGATGCTGCTGGTGCCTGCGGGCGCGAGTGTCTGCCACAGCGGAAGCGCGTCGCGATAGCGCCCCAAATCATGGAGCAACGCGGCCAGCTTGCGCCGGCTGTCGGCGGCGGTGTCGAGCGTGAGCTCGGACAGAGCCTCGTCGGCAAACTTGGTGGCCTGATCGAACTTGCCCTGGGCCAAACGCAGATTGGCGCGCAACGTCTGCCGCGTGACCTTGGGCAGGCGCTCCTCGGAAATCGACGCCAGCAGCGCGTCGGCCTCGTGATAACGCTCGAGCATGGCGAGCGCTTCGACCACGGAAGCGACCGCGAAGGGAAGATCGCCCGCTGGAATCGCCTCAGGCCGCGAGATCGAGCGTATCAGCAGCTCGGTGGCCTCCTGCATATCGCCGGGTTCATCGCGCTCGCGCAGCGTGACCGCGAGATGGTAATCGATGTCGTCGCGGCCGCCAATGGAGGCGGCGCGGCGCAGCACCTCGACAGCCTCGGTCAGGCTGCCGCGCGATCGCAGAACAATCCCGTACTCGCACAGGCCGTTGGCATCCTCGCGCTGCAAGCCATGCGCCAGTTCGATATCCTTGCCGGCGCCATCGGTGTCGCGCAGCGCGATTCGTGCCTGCGCGCGTCCCATCAACGCCTGCACTTCGCTGGACGCCAGATGTTCGGCCTGCGCCAGCGCGAGCGCCTGGGTGAAGCAGCTTTCGGCTTCGCGGACGCGGCTCCCGTCGTTTTGCGCCGGCGCCTCGGTCGAGGCAGCCCCGCCGGCCTCCAGTTCATTGAGTAGAATCGCCTGTCCCAGCACCAGCCACGGAACCGAATTATTCGGCAACGCGGTGCTGGCAAGGCGCGCATAACGCTCGGCACGATCGAACTGCGCGTCCAGCAGCGCGCGGCGCGCCATCACGACCGCGACTTCCGGATCGGATGCGAGTTCGGGCGCGACGTTTTCTTCAAGCTCCCTGGCATCGAGCGACTTGGGCGCATTGTTCAGCCACAGTGCGACCGCGCGGCCGCTGGAGGGAAACTGCATGCGCAGTTTGTCGGCCAGCGCGAATGCGCGTTCGCGCTCACCGAGCAGTTCGTGGGCAAGCGCCTCATTGGTGCAGGCGTTCTCCTCGTCGGGCTGCAACGATTTCGCCGCGATGAAAAGCATCGCCGATTTGCGCGGCTCGCCTTCCTTGAGCCACGCGGCGCCAAGATACGAGAGCACGCGGAACTTGTGGATGTTCGACAGCTGGCTCCACTTCTGCTCGCGCAGTCTGAGCAGGGCGAGCCGGGCCAACTGATATTGGCGGCTCTCAAGAAGCGCCGCGGCGGCGGAGATCTCCTCTCCCAGCGCATCGGCAGGTACCGCCGCCGCGGGCTCGCATCGAGCCTCGAGATGAACCGCCGCATCGGCCCGCGTCAGCGCCTGGCGCTTGGCGGCGGTCCCAAAATCGGTGAGGATCTGAGGATATTCGTCGAGCAGTTCCTCGATGTCGTCCCAGGTCAGGACCTCGATCGCCGAGATACCGTCTTTGCGGTTCGCACGGTTGAGATCAAACAACGAACGCTGCAAGCCCTCGGGCTTGCCGGCCGTGGTCGCGATCACGAAGCGCCCGATTGGGAGCTTCAGGCTCGCGGCCCGGTCCACAGCGTCCTTGATCTCGGCCAGCGTCAGGTCGGTTCGCGAAGCGCTCAGTTCGCACTTGACGGCGGCGAGTCGCGGGCGTCCGCTGATCTCGATGAGGTTGATTCCCTTCTCGGCGCGTTTGGGGTCGCGGAAGCGCTCGAGCTGAGGAAGTTGCCAATGACGCCGCAGGAGCTTGAGACAGAGTCTTTCGAACTCGTCCGGGCTCCGGGGCACGGGATATTCGGGGGCGAACTTTGCCATAGTGTAACATTGCCTAACACAATGTCGGTTCCGGAGGAAGCCCTCCCAAAGGTCGTGGCGGGAGTCACTTTCGGCGGACAAACGCCGCTGATAAGATGACTTTTTTACCATGCTTAGTCTCGACAACCTTTCCAAGTCCTACGGGGGACGCAAAATCCTCGACGGGGTGAGCTGGTCGATGGCCGACGAAGGGCGGGTGGGCCTGGTCGGGCTTAACGGCGCGGGCAAATCGACGCTGCTCAAGCTGATCGCGGAAGTGCTCCCGCTGGATTCGGGCCGAATCACCCGTCCGCAGCGCACCCGGGTCGGATACCTGGCGCAGGACGCTCCAGAGATGAGCGGCAGGTCCGTGCTGCGCGAGACGCTGGCGGCGCTCGACAGGATGCAGGCGCTGGACCTGCGGCGCAAGGAAGTCGAGCAGATTCTCGCCCACGAGCATTCCGGGCCGGTGCACGATGCGGCGCTCGAGGAATTGGGCGAGGTGCTGACCGAGCTCGAACGGCACGACTTTTACAGCGCCGAAAGCCGCGCCACGTCGGTGTTGTTCGGGCTGGGCTTCAACGATGAAGACCTCGGTCGCGACGTCGCCGAATTTTCCGGCGGAATCCGGATGCGCATTGCGCTGGCGAAACTTCTGCTCGACGCGCCCGAGTTCATGATGCTCGACGAACCGACCAATCACCTGGATATCGAGGCGCGCAACTGGCTCGAGGATTATCTGTGCGCATACCAGGGCGGGATCATCCTGGTCTCGCACGATCGCTATTTTCTGGACCGCGTCACCACCCGCACCGTCGAAGTGTCGCGCGGGCGGCTCACCGAATACCTCGGCGGCTACTCGCGGTATCTCGTCGCGCGCGAGGAACGCTTCGCCTCCGAGATGGCGGCGTACGAGAAACAGCGCCTCGAAATCGAGCACATGGAGAGTTTCATCAGCCGGTTCCGCTACCAGGCGAGCAAGGCGCGCCTGGTACAAAGCCGCATCAAGCAACTCGACAAGCTCGAACGCCTCGAGCCGCCGGAGGGAGCGCAGAAGCCGCCCGCGATTTCGTTTCCGAAATGCGAACGCAGTACCCGGCGGGTTTTCGAACTCAAGGGCGCGGTCAAACGCTACGGCGCGCTCACGGTTTACGACGGCGTCGATCTGACCATCGAGCGCGGCGCGCGAATCGCGCTGGTCGGTCCCAACGGATCGGGAAAATCCACGATGATGAAGCTGCTGGCGGGCGTCGAAGCGATGACCGGCGGCGAGCGAATCGCCGGCGCCAGCGTGCAGGCCGGATACTTCGCGCAGAATCTCGCCGAGTCGCTCTCATATGAAAAGACCGTGCTCGAAGAACTGAGCGACAGCGCGCAAGGCCGGACGATGGCGGAGATTCGTTCGATTCTCGGCGCGATGCTGTTCTCGGGCGACGACGTGTACAAGCGCGTCGAAGTGCTGTCGGGCGGCGAGCGCGCACGCCTGGCGCTGGCGAAGGTGTTGGCGCGGCCGAGCAATTGCCTGCTGCTCGACGAGCCGACCAACAACCTCGACATCATCGCGAAGGACACGCTGCTCGACGCGCTCAGGCGATTTCCGGGCACCGTTATAATCGTCAGCCACGATCGTTTCATTCTCAATGAGCTCGTCACCGAAGTGCTCGAAGTCGGCCAGGGCCATGCGATTCGCTACCTCGGCAACTACGATGAATACCTCGAGAAGAAGGCGCAGACCGACGCCGTGGCGTCGCCTTCGTCGCAGCCGATGCGGTCCGGGCCGGTGCAATTGCGCGATACGCGTGGCAACAACGGGAATGGATCGCGTCCAAAAAAAGCGGAACCAGCGAAGCCCGCTCAGCCGGTGAAGGCCGCGCATCCCGCAAATGACGATCGCGACGCGCTCCGCAAGCGCGAACGTATCGCGCGCCAGCGGACCCAGATCGAAGCCGGAATCGAGCAGCGCGAGACCCAGCGCGCGGCGCTCTCCGCCGAGATGAACGATCCCAACTTCTATCTCGCGCGAAAGGACGCCGACGATCTAATCGCGCGCTACGAACAACTCGGCCGCGAGATCGAAAAGCTCTACGCGGACCTGGTCAAGTTCGACGAAGCCGCGTCCGCGTGAGCGCGCCAGGCAAGCC
>NZ_JBEKFG010000094.1:0-12199 GCF_050013435.1 Binatus sp. (SeqCode)
TTTGAAACGCCGGCGTCAGGTTTGCGGTCTGGACTATCCCTTCACCGTCCCCCGGAAAGGTCCGGGGCTTAGGTGCTGCCCGTCTAGTCTCTACACCTTCCCGGCTGGAATTTTCCGGCCGGGCTTGGCTCGGGATTGCCATTTCAGGTTTCCCCGAATTTGGGCAGTTCTGCATCGCCGGTTTCCCAGGCGAGCACTCAAGTTCCCTTAAGTCCGTTGCGTCTGCCTGTTCCGCCACGCCCGCGTGGCTGGTCATTTAGGGCTTTTTATCACAGCGGGCAGCGGGATGTAACGTCAGTTTGGCGGTGACTTGTCGGGTGGGTTCTTCGTTTTTGGCTTTGGCCGCATGATGTTGATGGCGGCGGCGTCGAGGTTGGTCTTGATGTGCGACGCGTAATATTTTTCGATCATCTCGACGCTGGTGCGGCAGTTTTTGGCGATCTGGTAAATGTCAGCGCCTTCCATCAGGCGCAGACATATATATGTGTGCCGGAGGCTGTAGGCCGTTCGAGGGCGGCCCTCACGGTCGAACCTGAGATTTTCTTCATCGAGGATGGTCTTGAACAACTCGCGTTGCCATTTCGGAAAGATGAGGTCTGTCGGTCCCGGCAGGCGTAATTCTGCGGAGCCGTTGGCCGTGGCGTTTTTTCCGTTGTCGTCCTTGGCAGCGTGGTCGGCGCGCGCCGGACGAAGTCTGGCCTTCAATCTCTCAAAGGGGATGACTGCGCCGGGCATGCTCTTGCAGTAGCCGACGCCGCGTTTTCCGCGTACCTCGATTTCAAGGATGGTTTGGCCGCTGGCGTCGTCTTTGACGATCGTCACGTCCCGGAATTGAAGCCGCCATGCTTCATCGGGCCGCAGGCCGGTGTTGGCCGCGAACAGAACGTAGTCATGCAGTTGTTCCGATTCCCATTTGAAGCGCGGCGCCTTCGGCTCGTGTGCGCGCTTGCGGGTGGCTTCGTAGAGCTTTCTGTATTCTTCGGGGGAGAACCAGGCCCGGTGCGAGATTTTTGGCGATGACCTGTAGGGTTCGGAAAGGTCCGGCAGACGGTCGAGCCATCCTTGGCGGATGGCGGTTTTCAAGGTCTGCCGGAGGGTCACGATTTCCTGATGCGTGGTGTTGTGGGCCGGCGGCTTGCCGCGCTTCGCCGTCGCTTCTTCAAGGCGGTGGATGCGGTATTCCTGGACCTTGCCGGCGGTGATTTCCGAGAGGCCCAAGGGGCCGAAGAACGGCACCAGGTGCACGCGTGACCGCCAGTGCTGGCCGTTCACGTAAACCTTGCTGCGCTCGCCCCGCGTGATGAGGTCGTACTCGCGCAGGAACTGTTCCGAGGCTTCGGCGAAGGTCTTTTCTGTTTTGATTTCGCCGTTGCGCAGCTTGCCGCGAAGCTGGAGATACCAGTCCTCCGCAATCTCCTTGGCTTTGGAGAGGCTCGCTTCCTTCGTGGTGGTGCGGCGGTTTTTACCGCCGAGATAGGTGGCGCATTGCCAGCGGGGGCTGTTCGGCCGTTTGTAAACGTGAACCTTGCCGCCGAGGATTGTGTGGTGTTCGCTCACTGAAAAATGCCGTCCGAACACCCTGAAACATAGCAGAATGTGCAAGCATTGTGCAAGCCGAGCGAGTGGATTTTCCCACCTAAAAGACTTTTATTTTAGGGGATAATTTCTGATTTCTGATTTTGATTTTAGGATTTTAAGTCCTCTGCGTATGCCATTTCGCCACCCCGGCTCGTAAGCGAACAAGATCGTTAAATCATAAACACGCGCGCGCGCGAAGATGGCGCCTCGGTGTGCCCACGCACGCCCTCGTGCCGCGATTCAGAGCGAGCCCGCAATTGTTCTTTCGGTCTGGCGCGCGATCGATATATGCTCGACGCCGCGGCGCGCCGTGCATCCTGGCGGTCGCCGATTGCATCGACGAAGAGGCGGACTCCTTGCCGCAAAGGTTGTTCATTGTCGCGTGTCTATTGGCGCTGATCGCGCCGGGTTGCTCCCTATACCATCACTATGAAGCCTCGCGGCCCGAGGCCGTTCAAAAAACCGAAGCGATGCTGTCCGACGCGGGCTTCACCACGATCAAACTCGACACCTCCGATAAAGTCGGGCTCGTGGAAAATCTTCCGCCGTACGAGATTCGCAGCTATGCGGCCCAATCCGGCAAGGTCTACTGGTACTACGACCCTGACGTCTGCGCCTGCGTGTATGAGGGACACCAAAATGAATTCGACCGCTACCAGATGGCGATGAGACAGGAAAACGATACTGCAGAGTATGCCGCCGAATCGGGGGACCAGGAAGTTGCCCAATTGAACGCTCTAAACGGTGGGTTTTTTCCTCCACCGCTAATCTGGATTGGCGGATTCGCTCCCGGACCTTATATTGGCGGTGGAGGTGGTGGCGGGGGCACCCATCACCACCGTCGCTAGTTGGCCGCATAATTGCTCCATCTGAGATGGGCCCCGGAGGCTTGCGGCCTGCAAGCGACTAAGCCCGTCGATGCTCACTTATGCCATCACAATCTTCACCGGCGCGTTTCTGCTGTTCCAGGTTGAACCACTATTAGCTCGATACATCCTTCCCTGGTTCGGAGGCACATCGGCGGTATGGATCACCTGCATGCTGTTCTTTCAGCTGGTATTAGTCGTCGGGTACGCATATTCGCATCTAATTGCAACTCGCCTGCAGCCGCGGATGCAGGCAATTGTTCACATTGCGATCGTCTGCGCATGCGTCCTGCTGATGGGCACTCTCGCACTCACCTGGCAATCGCCAATCACGCCCGGGCCGAATTGGAAGCCTCCTGATCCCGATCTCCCGATCACAAGAATCTTCATCCTCTTGCTAGTCAGCATCGGACTGCCCTTCTTCATCCTGTCCACTACCGGGCCGCTGCTACAGGCGTGGTTCGCGCGATCGCACCAAGGCGCTTCGCCCTATCGATTGTACGCGCTATCAAACGTCGGCTCGCTAATCGCTCTGGTGACTTATCCTTTCCTGGTTGAACCTGCACTGACTCTTAAAGCGCAGGCGATCGTGTGGTCGCTGCTTTTTGCCGGATTCGCGATCGGCGTTGGACTATGCGCCCGGAGCATCCGCCACGTGGCGCGATCCGATCTTTCGGCAGTTGGCATTGTCGAATCCGAGGACCTGCGCATCACGGGCCCTACTCGATCGACTCGAATTCTTTGGATTGCACTCGCGACGGTCGCATCCGTGATGCTGCTGGCTACGACCAACCAGGTCTGCCAGCAGGTCGCCGCCGTTCCGTTCCTGTGGGTGCTGCCGCTGGCGATCTACCTGCTCTCATTCATCATCTGTTTCGACAATCAACGATGGTACCGCCGCAGCGTCTTTCATCCAGCGTTGGCGGCTGCGGTTTTCCTGGCCCTTGTCGTTCTCTGCAGCCCTAACGCCAGCATCATAGTTCAAATAGTCGCTTACTCGGCGTTGCTATTCACGATCTGCATGGTTTGTCACGGCGAGTTGGTCATGCTGAAGCCGCATCAACGATATCTCACGTCGTTTTACCTGATGGTCGCGATTGGTGGCGCCTTGGGCGGCCTCTTCGTAGTCGTAATTGCACCATCGCTCTTCACCGGCTACTGGGAATTTCATCTCGCAATCTGGACCAGCCTGCTGATGCTCATCATCGTACTGATGCGAGATCCAAACTCGTGGATTCACGAACGCAGGCCGGTGGTCGCGATGGCGTTGCTGGCCGGCGCGATCGTGTTGCCAGAGCTGATCGGCGTAAATTCTCCTGTGGAAGCAATCCGTCGGGCGGCCCCTCATTTGCTGCCGGCGCTCGCCGCGGTGGGTTTAATGTCCGCGGTGGCGTTTCAAAGGCATTCGCAGTTCGCTCGAAGATGGCCTGGTTCAACCGTGCAGGCGTGCGCAATCCTGGGGTTGCTGGTGATAGGCGGCGTGTTGCTGGTGGACGTCGAGGGAAATCGCGCAAACAATCTGATTGCAAGCCGCAATTTTTATGGAACCCTCGCCGTTTACTCAGTAGATAGTCGGAATCCCGAAGGCCATTACTATATGTTGCGGCACGGCCAAATCATACATGGCGAGCAGTATTCGGCGGCGGATGAGAGACGCCAACCCACTACCTATTACGGTCCGGACAGCGGCATTGGATTGATCATGCTCAATCATCCGCGTCGACTCGCGCGGGTTCCTCGCGATCGCTCGCTGCGGGTGGGCGCGATCGGCCTCGGCGTCGGAACGATCGCCGCATATGGGATGCCCGGAGACTACATTCGCTTCTACGAGATCAACCCGGCCGTCACGAAGATCGCGGCGAATGAGAATGGATACTTCACATATCTGCGGGATTCGCGCGCGAGAATCGAGATCGTGCCGGGCGATGCACGGCTTTCGATGGAGCGCGAGCTAGCTAATGGGAACCCACAGCGATTCGACGTACTTGTACTCGATGCGTTCGCAGGGGACGCAATACCAGTACATCTACTGACTATTGAAGCGATCGAGATCTTCTTGCGTGAATTGAACCCTGACGGAGTCCTCGCTATCCATGTCACGAACCGGTACCTCGACCTTCAGCCGGTGATTCGGGAAATAGCCGATCACTTTGGCCTGGAGTCGGGACAAGTGCATCAATCCGGGGGCCCGCTGGTTAAACCCAGCGACTGGATAGTTCTCGCGCGCAATGATTCAGTGCTGGGCCGAGCCGGGTTTACGAGCAGGCTCAAGCCCCTGGACTCGCGCCGCCAAGTGCGGCTCTGGACCGACGATTACAGCAATCTGTTTCAGATCTTGAAGTGATCCATTTTCGGGCGCGAGGCAATGCCCGACCGGCATTTCTTTAGCGCGGATTTACAAGAGCGCCGGCGGTTGACCGCTTCGCGTTTCAGTCAAACACTTTCTTGACGGCGGCGGCTGCCGATGCGGCGCGGGCCCCCACCCCCACCACCGTCGCTAGTTGGCCGCTACCTCAGCGAAAAGGACATTTTGGGGCAAGCCCGCGGCGCCTACGAACCGTCAATAGCGGGCGTGTTCGTCGAAACCTCCGGCCATGCGCTGCGTCTATATATGCGAGGCGGGCGGGTATGGACTTGCGTCGTGGCAGAGATTGAAATGAGACTCTGAAATATCATTCGCGATGCTTATGAAGAATCGAACCGCGTCCGGGATGAATCGAAGCTTTGCCATCGGACTCCGAGCCGGCGCAATCGCGGCGGCGGTCGCAATTTCCGGATGCGCCGTTGCGCCGCCGCCCATCGCGCATACCCCCAACGTCGTGGCGACTCCGCAACAAGGCCAGCTGGCCGTAAGCGTCGCAGCCGCGCCTACCGTCGGCGAGGTGACGCCCGTCTACGTGTCGATCGCCAACGGCACCGATGCGCCGCGCGCGGTCGTGCCAAGCCAGGTGTTCGCGCTCAACGGCGCCGGCGAACGAGTCGCTCCTCTCCCACCGGGTGAGGCGGCCCGACAGGCCGGCAGTGCCAAGGAGCTGGAAGGGGCAATAAAAAGCGCCGCCGTCAGCGGCATCGGGGGCGCCGCAGTGGGCGCTGCCGCGGGAGCAGTCGCCGGCGCTGCTGGTTCATCGGGCGGCTGGGGCTTCGGATCTCCGGGCGCTGGCGCGCTAATCGGCAGTGCGCTCGGCGGTGGAATGGGCATTATCCGCGGTGCCGAAAAAGGTCAAACGAGAGCCGACCAGCAGGCCAATCAGCAGATCGAGGCGGTCTCGCTCAAACCCGAGGAAGTCCGCAAGAACTTCACAGTGAGCGGCTACGTTTTCTTTCCCAAGGGACAATACAACGAGGTCGAGATGCTACTGGTCGATCGCGAGACCGGCGACACCGAAGTCGTCCGCGAACCCTGGCGCTGATCGGCCAAGTTTATTCGGTTGCTATACTCGAGTACTCGCCCTACAGCAGCGACGAGATAATCACGATTGCGCCCTGTCCTTTCCCCTTCTCGGTAGGATCGCAAATCACCGCCTTGTTGCCGATGAACTTCATGTCCGTCGGATCCATCAGACCCGAGGCGAAGCCCCGAGCGATCCCTTTCTCCACTCGATAGACGCTGCCGTCCCGTTCGTAGTTGTTCTCGGAACCAAATTTGCCGGTGTCCGCGACCATAAACTCGTCACCGTATGACCCGAAGCTTGACGGCGCCCACGCGAAGCCCGACGGACGGATGAATCCGACCAGGTAAACTTCATCTTTCAGCTTGCCGTCGGGGCCGACCATGCTGATGCGGCCGACCTTCGACACTCCAGCCCCAATCGCGCGCATCCCGACCAGCATCGAGTTAGCCGCCTTGGAATCCGACGCGCGTGGAAACGTTATCGTGGTCAGCTCGAATGCTACCGGTTTGTTGTACGTTCCGAATACGCTCGCCTTGCCCGACGAGTCGATCGAATAGATTGATGCGTTGCCGCTGGTCGCCGCGTAGAGCTTGCCTGCGAATGGTGTCCCCGCCGCGCCAAATTCCAGATCGCGGCATTCGGTCGGAGCCGCGCCCGCGTCGGGCAGTTTGGCGAACGTGCTGACCGCGCCGGACTTGTCGATTCGTTCGACCTCGCACGGCGCCTTGATATCACCGGCGGTGTTGAGCACGAAAACATTGCCCTCGTATGAGCCGAATCCCGCCGGACCGATCGCGACTCCGGCCGGGTTCTTGATCTTCGACTTGGCCGCCAGCGGCGTCACCTTGCCGCCGAACGTGACCGAGAAGACTCCCCCCGCCTGGTCGGACACCACAATGGCGCCGTGGTTATCCTGCAGGAAGTACGGTGCGACGAGGCCGGGCGCCTTCAGCGCGTTGATCTCGAATGGTACTTCCACGTCCAGACCCTTGCCCGCCGCGCTCGCGATCGAGTTGGTCACGCTCGGCAACGCGGCGATCGTCAGGGCGGCGACACTGAACGCGATGGCGGAGACTGAAAAAGCTGAGAAGCTATTTTTTCTTTTCGAGAAGTTCATCAAGCGCCTCGTTGACAACGTATTTTTCGTTTGGATCCCGGTCATCCAGTTCTGACTTGCGACGCGAGACCCACTCTGCCAGCCCGATGGTCGCGGCTTCGCCGGGATTCGAAATCCCCATCGCCTCCGCGACCCGCATGAGCTGCCCAAACAGCTCGTCGGGCACGTCGATCTGAATTCTCTTGCTCACGCCGTTTGCCCGATCCATTTTCCGGCGATTGTTCGCTCTTCCATATAGTCTTACGCCGCGGGGGTCGTCAAAATGAATTTTGACGTGTCATCGCCGATCAAATACGCCGGCACTATTGTCGAGTACCTCGACCAGGGGCGGCTCAGGGCTGCCCTGGTCACGCGGGAACAGGAACGCCATCTGGCCGTGGTCGATTCCGCCGGACACGAGCGTCTGGTTCCGCGCGATCTGGTCCTGATGCGCCATCCGGATCGACGCGCCGATCGCGAAGACGTCGCCGAGGCCCTCGCCGACCTGGAGCGCGAGCGCGCCGAACTGGCCGCCGAACTCGATCTCCAGTTGCTGTGGGAAGTCGCCCAGGAGCAGGGCCGCAGCTTTTCCGCCGCGGAACTTGCCGAGTTGTTCTTCGGCCGGCGATCGAATGCCGCCGCCTCCGTGATGCTCGAGGCGCTGCTGGGCGATCGCATCTACTTCGTCCGCCGCCACATGGATTTTGTGCCGCGCACGCCCGATCAGGTCGAACGGCTGCGGATACAGAACGATCGGATTCGGGCGCGCAGCGACGACTATCGTAAATTCCAGAAGCAGCTTCGCGATGTCCTCAACGGGGCCGAGATGCCGCCTGCCGCCGAAGCTGCCGCGATCATCGAAGAGCTCTCGCGCTATCTCAAGAACCCGTTCACGCGCAGCCGCGATATGACCCAGATGCTCGCGCAGGCAGCGCCCGAGGTCGATCCCGCCGAAGCGGCTTTCGAAATTTTGGAGCGGCTCGGGGCGCGCCCGCGCGTGCCGCGTTTCGCGTTCATCGCCGGGCTCAAGGACGAATTCAGCGACGCCGTCATGAAGGAGGCGGCCGAGGCGGTGCCTGGCCCACGCGCGATTTCCAACGGCGGATACGCCGTCACCGTGGATGACGACGACACCGTCGAGGTTGACGACGCTCTCAGTTGCGAGGCGCTCGCCGACGGCGGCATGCGGGTGCGCGTGCATATATCGCTGGTTGCCGATTTCGTCATCAAGGGCGGCGCGATGGACCAGGAGGCGGCCTCACGCGCAACCACGGTTTATCTGCCTGAAACAACCATCAGGATGCTTCCCGATCCGATTTCATGCCGCGCCGCGAGCTTGATCGCCGGCGAAGATCGCCCCGTGCTGACCACCGACGTGCGGTTGTCCGCTGACGGCGCGCTGGTCGAAACCTCGATCTATCCCGCGCGAATTCCAATCATGCGCCGACTCGACTACGACCAGGTCGATCGCATTCTCGAGTCGGGGGCCTGCGCCGACGACGCCGCCGCTACCGTCTCCCGCCTGCACGCCGCCGCTATCCAGCTTCGTCAGCGGCGCCGCACCGCCGGTGCAGTCCTCGTGCAGCGGCGCGAGGCCAAGGTCCGCGTGCACGGCGACGACGTGGAAATCAGCGTGCTCGATAACGCGTCGCCGGGTCGCACGCTGGTGGCGGAGTTCATGGTGCTGAGCAATTTCGTCGCCGCTCGCTACGCCGCCGAGAACCGGATTCCGATCATTTACCGTGTGCAGCCGCAACTTGGCGGCGATCTGGCGTCGCAGCGCCCGCGCCTGTCGCTGCACCCGGAATACCACGCCGGAATCGGACTCGACTTTTACGCGCAGTTGAGCTCACCGATCCGCCGTTACGCCGATCTGGTCATGCAGCGGCAACTGTTGGGTGCGCTTAAGAATCGCGACAACCAGACGCCGATTTACACCGTCGATGAATTACTTACCGTGCTCGCCGGCGCCGAGAATGCGGAAGCTTCCGGGCGCGAGCTCGAACGCCGCGCCAAGCGTTACTGGATTCTCCGCTACCTCGAGCGTCACGCCCTTGACGGGCCAATCCTTGCGTACGTCGCACGCGAAGGCCAAAGCGCGGAACTCGCTGATTTCGCCGTGCGCGGAACCTTGCACGGCGCGCCCAGCTTGCCCAATCAGATGCCGATAATGGTGCAAGTGAGCCGCGTCGATCCGCTGCGCGGATGGCTCGCGTTCGATTTCGTCGGTCCCGCCGATGAGGCTTCGACAGGCGCGATCAGAGCCGTCTGATCAGCCGCTGTTCTGATCAGCCCCTCAAACCCAACCGCCTCTCGAAGCTAATCGTCCCACACTTAGCAGCCCCCTTTCGTGACGCGCGATTTGCGGCTGCGAAGAGCCGATCAAATCAGCCTCGCCCCAGGCCGTCCCGCGCGAGTGCCGCGAGCATCCGCGCTGTGCCCATCATTCGTTGCGATATACCACGGCGCGCTCTGATGGACGCGAACAGCGCTCGCCGCATGTACGACCTTGGCCCTGGCGTGAGCGCTGAGCACCGACTGGACCGCCAACGCCACGCCCATGATCAATCCGGCTAAAATAGTCACACGCATATTTGTTCCTGTCGAAATTGTCTCTGATCGGTCGGCCATCGCCGCGACCGCCGTGATTAGCCACGCCGGGCGCCCTCTCGGGCGCCCCTGTGCGTGACTCCCCTCTTTCCCCCCCCTGACTCCCCACCTTTCTTTGCTGAACGCCCCGGACAGTCCTACATCGGGCTGACCGCATCCTGATCCAGCCGCCAGCGATCGATCGATTCGATATTGAAGCGCCAGTCGCTGCCGACCTTGAACGCCGGCAGCCGTCCGCGCTTGAGCTGCCGATATATTGTCGACGGATGAACCTTCAGATAGTCCGAGAGTTCCTTAACCGTCAGTACGTGGCTGCTATCGTTTTTCAACATCTGTGAGTTCCCCTTTTCAGATTCGCTTGATTGATTCGTTACCCAAGCCGCTCATGAAGAGGGTTAACGCAACATGCGTGCCGCAGTGATGCGGACGGAAATGTCAGCCGAATAAAGCGACCTGCGGCCACGATTGACCGCCGCAGGCGGTAGGATTTTGCCGCTTCGGCAGAAAAATGCCGGTCCTGCCGGCAACTCGACCCGTCAATGCCCGCCGTCGCGCTATTGAGACACCCGTCGTCCTATTTTGACCGACTCGAATCAGATCTTGACTGCGGGTTCACTCCTCACACCTTGCCGATCAAGTCGCGCCCGGTCGCGCGAACGCCTTCGAGCAGCGCCGCTTGGTCCGCGCCGCGCTGCAGCAAAATAAGCCGGCTCACGCCCAGGTCGGCGAAGCGCTTGGCGGTGTCGCGATCGAGCTTGACTCGTGGACTCGGAGTGACGCTTATCTCCAGCTCCTCGAACCGACGTCGAGCCGCCTTGCATGCCGCCCGCAACCCCTCGACGCACTTCGCCGTCGCCTCCAGGTCCAGGGCAAACCCGTACCATCCCTTGGCCAGCCGCGCCGCGCGACTGAAGGCTTCCTTGCTGTGCCCGCCGAAGACGATCTCGGGATGCGGCTGCTGCACCGGCCGCGGCATCGCATTGACGCCCTTGAACTTGATCCACTTGCCGCTGAACTCCGGCTTGGGCATCGACCACAGCGCGATCATCGCCGCCAGCCACTCTTCGGCACGCGCACCCTTGTGATCGAACGGCGCGCCAATCGCCTCGAACTCGGGCTTCAGATATCCAACGCCGATACCGAAGATCAGCCGGCCGTTTGACAGCACGTCGGTCGAGGCGAGCTCTTTGGCAAGCACCACAGGATTTCGCTGCGGCAATATGATGATGCCAGTGCCGAGGCGAAGCTTCGTTGTGTGCGCCGCGATGAAGGCCAGTGCGACCGCAGGGTCGAGCATCGGGTAGTCCGCCGCCACCGGCGAGGGCGGCGCCTGCGGGTCGGGCAGGATCACATGCTCGCCCGTCCACACGCTTTCAAAACCCGCGTCTTCGGCCGCGCGCGAGACTGCGGCGGCACACTTGGGTAACGCACAAGCTCCGCTGTTGATTCCGAACAGTCCGAATTTCATGAATTTAACCTCTGGCGCCAGCGGCGCTGAATTGTGCACTTGTGGGATGTCATGGCGGGCCGGGGTTGAGCGTTGGCGGGAGCACCAGCCGGCCGGCCGCCAGCTCCTGCTCGACTTTGCGCGCGCGTTGGAGCGCGGCCGCGGGAATCCGCGACTCGAGCCTGGGGTTGAACACCACGCGCACCATCCCGTCCTGCATTCCAAATTCCAGCATCCCCGGATGAAAGCGCTTGTCTTTGACCTCGGTTGCGATTTTCAGGAAAGCCAGCGGAGTCGAAGTCACGGCGCTGGCCAGGACGACGTCCGGGGCGACGCCGTTTTGGTTGTTAAATACACCAAAGGCGAAGACATGCGCTTGTGCGGCCGCAAGAAAGACGCCGAGGCCGGCCGCGTCAGCATTGTGAATCAGCACGTCCGCGCCCTGGCTGATTTGCGCCAGCGCCGCTTCCTTGGCCGCACCGACGTCGTCGAAATTGCCGGTATAGCTGATCAGAATTCGACCTTTGGGCTGCACTGAAAGAAAGCCCCGCTTGAAACCCTCGAAGAACAATCGTATCGGCGGCAGTTCTATTCCACCGACGGCGCCTACGACTCCGGTCTTCGAGAGAGCACCTGCCAGCACGCCTTCCACATAGGTTGCCTGATCGACATTGAAGGTTATCGACGCGACATTTGCCGACGACTCACTTCCCGAACTGACCACAAAGCAGGTATTTGGAAAACTTCGCGCTACCTCGATGGCGCTATCGGTGTACTCGAAGCCGTGAGCGAAGATGAGGTCGAATCCGCGCGAGGCAAAATCGCGGAAAGCGTCCTCGAAGTCGGCGGGCGACTTGGTCTGCACCAGGGCGGTGTCGGCGCCGAGCTTGGTCTTGATGAGCTCGAGTCCTTCATACGCAGCCGCATTCCAGCCCGCGTCGCTAACCGGTCCGGGCGTGAGCAGCGCGACTCGAAATTCAGAATTGGGCTTTGCATTCGGCGCCGGATGAGAGGTGCAGGCTCCCAGCACAGCTATCTGCAGGAGCACGAGAGCTATCGCCATAACTTTCCGCTTGAGATAAGTGCGGAGGTCTGCTGAATCCATCTCTAAGACACCCCTAGGGAACCTCTGCACAAGTCGATCGATATAGGTAGATCGATATAGGTAGAATGAAGTTGATCGATGGATGGGTGCGGAGGTGGAGTGATG
>NZ_JBEKFG010000095.1:0-12109 GCF_050013435.1 Binatus sp. (SeqCode)
GCGTCGCGATCGCTTCGCCATAGACCTTGTGATTGGTCGGGCGCCCGCGGCGCATATCGTCATCGTCCATGCACGGCAGGTCGTCGTGAATCAGCGAGTAGGTGTGAATCATCTCGACCGCGCACGCAAATCCCATCGCCGCCTCGACTTTCCCTCCGACCGCCTCGCACGACGCCAGCACCAGCACCGGCCGCAGCCGCTTGCCGCCCGCCAACAGCGAGTAGCGCATCGCTTCATGCAGGCGCGCCGCCGCGCCCGCGGGTTCCTCGACGCTTTGAACGAGCGCTCGTTCGATAATCTGCGCGCGCTCCTTTAAATAGCTGTGCAAGTCAAACACGTCTGGTTTCTCTTATCGCGACGGCAGCGGCGCCGACGTTGGCTCGACAGCGGCGCTGAAAAACTGGCCGGGATTTTTCCTCACGCGATCGTTCCCCTCCCGCCTGGCAACGCTGATTGCTCAACTGCGCGCGAGCGCTCTGCGCTTCGACAGCGCAAGCGACTCATCACGCCACGTAATGCCTCACCATCCGCCACGAGTCCTTAAGATTCTTGCCGAAATCAAGCGCCACTGTGCCCTCGAATCCCGAATGCAGCTTGCAATCGCGGCAGCGGAAATCCTGCTTGGTCCGGTAGTATTCCCAGTCCGTCGCCGCGTGCATTTCGTTGAACGTCTTGTAGTGCCCGTTGGTTATCAGGTAGCAGGGTCCCTTCCATCCTCGCGGATTGCGCGTCACCGTCGTCCACGGACTGCACTGCATGTCGCGTTTGCCGACCAGGTAGTCCAGGTATATCGGCGTATTGATGATCTTGTAGTCGTTCGCCATGTCGCGGACTTTGAGGAACTTGGCCGGCATGTCTTCTTTTCTCAGATACTCGTCGTCGTTGTTCAGCACCTGGTAGTGATAGCCGGGGCTCAGCAGCATCCCATCGACGCCCAGGCTCGTCAGGTACTTGATCATCCCTTCGAGTTCTTCACCGCTGGTCTCGCGGAACACCGTCGTGTTGGTCTGCACGCGGTAGCCCTTCTGCTTCAGCAGCTTGATCATCTTCACGACGGTGTCGAAATGCCCCGGCCGGTCGGTCACGCGATCGTTGGTCTCGCGCATCCCGTCCAGATGCAGGTTGAAGCTCAGGTACGGACTCGGCGCCACCTGCTTGACGAATCGTTCCAGCAGGACCGCGTTGGTACAGATCATGACGTGACGCTTCTGATCCTCGATCAATCCCTGGGTCAGCGGCACGATATGCTTGTACATCAGCGGCTCGCCGCCGCAGATCGACACGATCGGCGCGCCCGCTTCCTGGGCCGAATGCAGCGCCTCGTCCAGCGGCATCATGTCGCGAATCGTGTCCTTGTACTCGACGATTCGCCCGCATCCGATACATGCAAGGTTGCACGCATGCAGCGGCTCGAGCATCAGCACCAACGGAAAATACTTCTCCCCCGAACGCTTCTTCGCGCTCATGTAGCGGCCCAGATCGATCATCTGTCTTAGCGGGATTCGCATGCTGGCGCGTTCTCCTGGATCTTGAAGAAAGTGAAATGAGTGAAAATTTCAGGCGGCTGGCGCGCCGCCATTCTCCGATGAAGATGCCGCCGGTGCGCCCCCGAACAGCCACTCGCCGACCATCGCCACCGCCCCTTCCGGATCGACGGAGTTTGCGCCCATGAACAAGTATTCGATCAGCAATCCGTTCAGCGCCGAGAGCAGAAACGCCGCCGCCGATTCCGGCGCCGGCCGCCGCGTGCAGATGCCCTTTTGCTGGGCGCGCGCGATCAGTTCCACCAGCATCGCGCGATATCCGCTATACAGCTTGAGCACCTGGTCGTTGAGGCCTTCGGACAGCCGCTGGTCGTGGAGCATCTGCGCCAGGAAAAAACGCACCGAGCTCGCGTTGTCGCGCACGAACGACAGGTAGGACTCGACCAGCTTCTCAATCTGCGCCCGCTCGTCCATCGCCGCTTCTTCCGCAAAATCGATGAAGTACGGCTCCAGCAGCCGGTTCAGCACCGCCACGAACAGCTCTTCCTTGGTCTTGAAATGCCAGAAAATCAGCGCCTTGCTGACCCGCGCCTCGCGCGCCACTTCCGACATCGACGTCTCATGGAAGCCGCGATTGGCAAATAGCCCCATCGCCGCCTTCAGAATCTCGTCGCGCGAATCCTGCGACTGTGCGCGCGGCTCGGATAAGCTTGGTTGTTTGGCCTGCGATGCGTCCATAATATTCCCGTCTCGATAATGCGGCTAACCTTTCGGTCAATGGCAGCTTTACCGTCACAATTCCGAAAGTCAAGAGAGCCAGTCCGATCGGTCAGGCGGTCAGTTCGAGCCAAAATGTCCCCCATGCGACATTTCGGTCTAACTGCTTGATTTTACGGGATATTGATCTCGATTCCGTTGTTGACAGCTGATCGTCGCGCGGCATCGATTAGCGCCAGTGCGGCCCGCGCCTCGGCCAAATTGCGTCGCGCAACAGCGGCGGACGAGTTGTCTCCTTCGGAGACAACTCGCTCGAACTCATCCGCGACTCCGCCGAACCACGCCGAATGGTACGAGTCGTCGGGAATGTCGGCGACCGAGAGGTCTTCAGCCTTGCCCGACCGATCAGTCAGGCGCACCCGATCGCCCTCGATCTCGATACTCGCGCGCTCGCCATAGATGACCGCGGAAGTTCTGCGCACCGGCGCGCGCCACGACAAATGCGCACGCGCCACGCGCCCCGCCCCAAACTCAACTCGCACGTCGGCCACGTGGTCAACGTCCACGCCCGTCGGTGATTCAAGCCGCGCCGAAATCGACAGCGGCGACTCGCCGCCGAGCATCCAATACATCAGGTAGAACACATGCCATCCGTGATCGATCAGAATCCCTCCGCCCGACGCCGCCGACGCGCGCCACTTGCCACCGCTTCCGCCCGCGCCCGCAGGCTCGGTGCGCAGCCGATCGATCGACATGAAGCGAATCTCGCCAAGCCGCCCAGCTTCGATCGCCCGGCGCGCGGCCGCATACGCAGGCGCGTATTTCCAATTGTGCACGCACATCAGCACGCGCCGTTTTTCCGCGGCAATCGCGTCGAGCTCGTCGAAGTCGGCAAGCGTGAGCGCAAGCGGCTTCTCGACCAGCACGTGCGCGCCCGCTCTGAGCGCCGCGCGCGCAGCCGCATGATGCATCCCCGGGGGGCTGGCGACATCGACAAAGTCGGGCGCCTCACCGTCGAGCATCAGCTCGAGGTCGTCGTACACCCGAACATTCTTGATTAGCCGAATCGCCTCATGGCGGCGCTCCGAGATTGGATCGTGGATCGCGCCGATCGCGATATTTTCGCGCGTGCGCCATCCCGGGAGATGCGCCCGCGCGGCGACCTCGCCGAACCCCGAAATAGCCCCGCGCAGTTTTGCTTGATTCGCCACCACTGGTCCCTCGCCCGTTATCTTACGGGAGAGGTTAGGTGAGGGTGTAGCCGCCGCATCGACTTTTTTGTGTCATTCCGAGCGGAGTCTCCGGAGCCGAGCGACCCCGCCTCTTTTTCATCGCCCTGCCGCCCGCGTCGCGCTGAGTGCCCCCGCAGCCGCAATCCGGCGGTGCAGTCGAAATCCCGCATCGCATACGCCACAATACCGCCTGATTCACGCATCATTTCGCGCGTACCACGATGGCAACGCTCTTGCTCTCTCCTGGATGAAGGCTCGGCGCCGAAGTTTCGGGCGTCGCGGCCAACGACAGGGAGGACAGACCGATCATGTTCGCATGGATTCTAGTCGGACTCATTTCAGGATGGCTGGCCGGGAAGATTCTCAACGGCAACGGCTACGGCATGATGGCTGACATAGCACTCGGCCTGGTCGGCGGAGTGATCGGAGGCATGATTTTCGCCGTGCTCGGCGTTCACGCGCATAACTTTGTCGGCGCGATCCTGATGTCCACGGCCGGCGCCACCGCGCTGGTAATCGCGACGCGAATCATGCGCGACGAGATCTGAGCGGGCGCGCGGCCGCCGCTGGAAAATTCAGAACTCTACGGGATGCCCGAGCTGCTCGGATATCGCCTCTGCCAGACGTGGAAACAACTCGTGGCCGTCCTTGTCGTCGAGCCACAGACCGCGAGCAGCATCCCAACCGTAATGGAATCCATGGGAGCCGGCGGCGAGCCACAGCTGCTTCATCTGCGATTGCCTCGACAAGATAAACCTGGCGCCGCCCGCGAACTCGATCGTCACGACGCCGTCGGCCGTCGTGTAATCCACTTCGTCGGGGTCGAGGTCCTCGAGCCATTTCGCGACTTTGGTCAAGGCGGTATCCGACCGCTCGCGAAATTCGTTATCGTCCATTTTTTTCAGGGGCCGTGACGCTTGAGATACTTGAGCCAGAGTACTTGGCCACGTGATGCGATTGGAAGTACCCGCGGCGGCCTAGCTGCGCGGGCCTTTCTTGCGCATCTCTTCGTCGCGGTAGCGCTTGTAGAGGATGGTCCATTCGTTGGAACCCTCGACGACGCCGCGTTTGATCGAATTGATCTTGCGCCTGACGATCGCATCGATCTCGTCGCCCTGCTCGTTGAACTGCGCGACGATTTCGCGCGCCTGGCGAAGCGCGAGCGGAAAGTTCGCGATCTCGGCCAGGCCCTCGTCGCGCAATTTTGCCAGCGACTCGCGCGCCAGGAACAGCACTCGTGCTTCGGTGAGCTTCATGAAGATTTTACTGTGCGAGCATGTCGCCTAGAGCGTGAAGTTCTTTTTCTCGGCCAGGCGCTGGCGAATCAAATTGCGCAGCCGCGTGACGTCCAGGCGCGTATCGCGGCGCGCCTCCGCCTCCGCCATCTTGTCGGCCTCTTCGTCGATCTGCGCTTCGGTCTCGAAATTCGCCGACATCAGCTCGACCACGCACGCCACCAATTCCTTGACGTCGCCCTTGGGCTTGATCACGCCGCGATCGATCAACCCCTGTACGAGATGAGTCGCCAGCGCGTCGATCTGTGTTTCCCGCATCGCCATACGATCACAGCTTGACCGGATCGCGTGCGTCTTGTCAAAAGCACGCGCAACCGATGCGCGGTTCAGTCATCCGCCGCTGAGCGCGCAGATGATCTGCACTTCGTCATCGGGGTGCAGTGCTTGAGCCAGATCGGCCACCGGCTCCCGATTTACGAAGAAACGGATATGCCTGCGGATGCGCCCCTGCTCATCGATCATGCGAAAGCGAATTCCCGGACACGCGCGGTCGAGATTGTCGAGCAGCTCGGCGAAGGTCGCGCCGGCGGCCGTCACCGCGTCGCGGCCACGAGTATAAGAACGGAGCGGACTTGGAATCGCCACGCGCATCAGGAAACTGTCGCCGCGACCACCGAATAAATGTGCGGCAGATGCGACGCGACGCATCGCCAGTTGCGTCCCTCGTTCGGACTCATCCACACCTCGCCGCTGGTGGTGCCGAAGTAAAGCCCGGCGGGATCCCAGTCGTCGGCGCAAAACGCCTGGCGCTTGACGGTGAACCATGCATGCTCCCGCGGCATCCCGCGATCCTGCCGAGTCCAGGTCGCGCCCGCGTCGCTCGTGCGGTACACCGCCGGCCGCCCGTCGGGACTGGTCCGCGGCCATACCGTCGTGCCGTCCATCGGGAACACCCACGCCGTATCCGGATCGCGCGGATGCAACACTATGCCGAAGCCGATGTCGCCAATCTCCCGGGGCATGTTGACCCCGATGCGCACCCACTCGTCGCTGGGGCGATCGATCCGATAGATGCCGCAGTGATTCTGCTGGTAGAGGCGATCCGGCTTGCGCGGATGCAAGCACATGCAGTGTACGTCCTGCCCGTACTCCGGAAATGGATCGGGCAGGAAGTTCACCTCGACGCCTCGATTGAGCGAGCGCCACGATTCTCCCTGGTCGCGAGTCTCGAACGCACCGCCGTCGGAGGTGACCATGTACACGTGCGCCGCATCGCGCGGGTCCACATTCACCGAACTCAGTACCGGTCCGTCAGGTGTTCCCTTGTCGGGCGGATTCCACCTGGAATACATCGGATGGTCGTTGTAGCCATCGACGCCGCGCCACGTAACTCCGCCATCTTCGCTTCGAAACAGCGCCGGCGGCGAGGTGCCCGCATACCAGGTGTCATGCTCATCGCGATGCGCCGGCGACAGCCAGAAGGTGTACTCGACCGCGCGGCCATTCTCTCCCGGCGCTGCCATCCGAAACGCCGGCGGCTGGGATGCCTCCTTCCACGTGCGCGCCAGGTCGGTCGATCGGAAGATAGTAGGTCCAAGATGTCCGGCGCGCGCCGCCATCAACATGGTCTTGCCATCACGAGGATCGAGCACCAGGTGATTGACTATTTCGCCGAGGCGATGCGGCCCGTCCAGGCGCCATCGCGAGCGCGAACCGTCGCTGTGATAGATGAACGCACCCTTGCGGGTACCGACCATCAGAATGACGCGCTTGCTCGGAGTCGCGCGCTTGGGAGTCTTCACGGACGCCTTGCGCGCGGGCCGCGGTTGACTGGCCTTCGATTTCGCTCGGGTGTCGCGCCGTTTCATTTCCGCGTCCGGTTCCAGATCGCGATTGGGATGCTAATTTCGTGGCGTTCGTACTTCAACTGGGTACTGACGTTCTCCATGTCAGGCTGCGCCGGGGGATGAAGGAAGAATCACCTGCGCGGTGGGCGGCAGGCGTGACCCTGGCCGTGGCGACGGCAAAGAAAAAGATCCGGGATTCTTCGCTTCGCTCTAGAATGACACAAAAGAAGAGTGCGGCCCCTCGTGTCATTCTGAGCGAAAGTTGCTGTAGCGAAGAATCCCGCCGGACGCCCGGCGTCCGGCGACGGCCAGACACGCGCTGGCGCGCGCGAGATCCTTCGCTGCGCTCAGGATGACACAAAAAAAGTTCTAACAGGGCGAAGCCCGCATCTTCTCTTTTCACTAAGGTGCAGGGGTTACCCCTGCCCAGGGAAGCGTGAAACCCACGGCGGGTTTCACATAAGATAAAATGGTTCACCCTTCCCCAGCGCACGCGCGCCACGCGCGTGCGCGTTAGTGCGGTTTCTTGGCGTTCTGCTGGTCCTGCTCTTGCTTGTAAACCTCGTCCATCTTGGGCTCGAGCGCCTCGTAAAATTGCTTGATATGCCCAACGCTGGCGCCGATGTCACCGGGGAAGTAGCGCAGCATCGAGGTCGCATCGGGACGCGCCAGGCCGGAGCGCGCGCACACGTCGATCTCACCTGATGATTCTACAGCGATCCTCACGTCGTCCTCGAGTTTGAAGATTCGCGACGTGTAGATGCAGTCGATGGTGGAGTTGGCGGGATCCGCCTTGACGATTTTCCATCCACCGAGCGAGTTGATCGTATCTTGCGAGAGTTGGAACAGTTTCTGGCGCGGGATTCCCGGATACGAGCGGCGAATCAATTCCGGAAAGACGTCGTCGAGCGACGGCGGCGTCGGGACCGGTCCCAGCCTGTGGGTGGAGTCAGGCGGCTTGGCAGGCGGCTCCTTTGCGGCGTGCTTCTTCGGCGCCGGCGCGGCAGGAATCGCCGCGGCGTTGGGCTGAATGCCCATCTGGCAAGTCACCGAGCCGTCACCCGACGCGCTGGCGGCCGCGGAGTTCATCGTGACGAATCGGATCATGCGTTGCTGGGCGCCGGGTCTTTCGAAGATGGTTTCGTCGTTCATGATCATCGCGATGCCCGCCGCGGCGATCGCCACGGGTATGAGAAAGAGCGCGAGGCGGACAACCAGGCGCAAGGCGAATGGGACGAAGAACAGTACCGCGGCGATGACGACGAGAGCGACGATGATGACGGGCAGCGTGATCATGATGGGGACCCCGGGGAAATCCCTACCCGTTTATGGGGCGTTGACGCAAGCCGGGTGCGGGTAATTCGTGGGTGATGCGGCGGTTAGAAGCAGATAGCGCCCGAAAAGCACACCGGCGCGATCCTGATTGGATCGCGCCGGTTTTCGGTCAGATGGTTAAACTCAGCGGCGCTTACGCCGGAGCCCCGGCGAATCCATCGCCAGGGTCGCCGCGCAAAATCGCATCGAAGCGCTTCCCGCCGAGGTAGCAGCGGCGCGCCTCGTCGTCGGTTACAGCGGCACGGCGGACGTCGCGGCGGCGAATCGGCCATATCCCGCCGACCATAGGATGCCGTCCCTGGCGATGGCTGAAGAAATAATAGGTGAACTGACGGAGCGTCGAGCAGCGCGCTTCCGCACTGAGTCCACGGCCGGCGCATATGGTGAACATCCGGTGAAGAAAGCGCGGCAGCGAGTAGAAGCCCAGGTAAGCGTCGCGGTACGCGCCGAGCCAGCTTTCCTTGTCCATCTTGTCGTGCTTGAGCGTGACGTGCTGCGAGTCGAGCTGGTTGAAGTCCCAGTCGGTGATGGCGCCTTCGCGGGTGAAGCGCGCCTGATCTTCGGTGCCCGGCAGCGGAGTCATGATAAAGAACGACACCAGGTCGAAGCCGATCTTCTTCAGCGTTGCCACCGCCACGCGTCCGCAATCAGGACCGTCAAACGGGAATCCCAGCATATAGCCGGCGTGCACCGACACACCGACTTTGTGCCAGTTCTCAACGACGCGCCGATACTTGTCGATCACGTGCGCGCGCGCCGCTTCCAGCTTCCACTTGTGCTGGCGGTCGTCGGTATTCTGGTACTTGGTGGCAAAGTTCAGGTTGTCGGGATTGAGCGACTCGATTCCGACGAACGCCTGGTAGCATCCCGCGGCCGCGGCCAGTTCGGTGAAGCGTTTGCTGCGCCGATGCTTGGCGGTCTCGGTCTCGCCGTCGGCAACGTTTGCGTAGCACGACGCATCGACGTCCACCTGCATCATGAAGGAGAGCTTGGGATACTCCTTCTTCACATCGATCAGGCCGGTGAGAATCTCTTCCCATCGCGGCGAGCGGAAAAAGTCGTCATCGACCAGGAACAGCGACTCGATGCCATGATTTTGGCATGCGTCGCGCACCCAGTTTACGACGGCGTCGGGCTCGCGCGAGCGCATCGTGCGGCCCATCACGTTTTTCACGCTGCAATACGAGCAGGTAAAAGGGCATCCGCGCGAAGTGTCGAGCGTGGTCATCGTGTCGTTGAAAAATCGCGTGAGATAACGATCGTCAAGCTTCGGCAGCAGCGTCTCCGTGATAAGCGGAACGGTGATATCGTCCTGGCCGGTCTTCGCGCGAATTCCCTCGGTGACCGAATAATGCCTGCGCAGCTCACCGCGCAGGAAGTCCTCGACGATACAGCCCCAGATGTTTTCGGCCTCGCCGACGACGGTGGTGACGCCGCATTCATTGAGGAACTTGCACGAATCCGGAAAGCCGCTGACGTGGAATCCGCCCATCATCGTGGGCAAGCCCTCGGCGACGAACTGAAGCGCGAGGTCGCGCCCGCGCGGATACTGATTCGATTGCACACCGGCCAGCCCGATCAGCAACTCGACGCCATCTTCGCGCGCCTTTTCCTTGATCGCCTTGATCGTCTCAGGGCTGACCACACCGTCGCAGATCTCGTCCCAAATTACCGTCTCGAGGTAAACGTTCCGCTCGACCGCGTAACGCTTGTTGAACGCCTCGTTGAGCGCCGTCAGCACGGTCAAAGTGTTGTTGGGCTGAACGCCGTAGCGAAAATATTGTACAAAGCCCTCCTCGTCGTAGCGCGAGGGTTTGATAAAATAGACTCGAATCGTGCGGCAAAGCTCGGGCTTTATCGCCGCATCGGCGGTCGCACCCGTGCGGGCAGTCAACTGAAGCGTGGCGGCCGGACGATCACCGCCATAACGGTTGGTCCCCAACAGCCAGTAGAGGACACTTGCCGCGAAAACCAGAAATGCGCCTAAACAGATAAGAAATACCATCAGTAGATCCTCAGCTTTTCTTTCCCAGCCCAGCCCGACAGCGTGCCCAACCTGCGCATCATACCCGAATACGGGCCCGGATGGTATCTAACCGGTCGGTCAGAAGAAGTAAACAAATCCCGACTGGCTTTGTCAAGAATTCATTGAAACACATTAACAGCGCCAAAGTCGAGGAATTAACCGGGATAATTCGGATAGAAGGTAACTAGCGGTACATTTCGACCAGATTGATCAGCCCCAAATCGCGATAGCGTTCAACCAGATAACCCTTGATTTCCTGCACGCTGGCCATTTGTAAAGTCTCGCGCGCGATCAGGCGGGCGGTCTGATAATCGACCTCCCGAATGACCTTGCGCACCACCGGAATAAATAGCGGGCTCAGGCTTAGTTCGTCGAGGCCCATCCCGACCAGCAGGAGCGCTGCCAGCGGATCGCTGGCCATCTCGCCGCACAGGCAAACCTCCTTGTCGGCCGCGCGCGCGACATTGACGACCTCGGAGATGGCGGAAATGACGGCGGGATGCAGCGCCTCGTACAGGTGCGCGACTTTGCGATTGTTGCGATCGGCGGCGAGCAGGTACTGGATCAGATCGTTGGTTCCGATCGAGAAAAAATCGACCTCGCGCGCAAGCCGCGGCGCGAGCCAGACGGCCGACGGCACTTCGACCATGATTCCGACTTCGATATTGGGATTGTGCTCGAGTCCTTCCTTGAACAGCTCGGCCTGCGACTCGGCCAACAATTCCTTGGCGCGGCGCAATTCCTCGAGGCTGGAGATCATCGGGAACATGATGCGGACATTGTGGGTGGCGGCGGCGCGGAGAATGGCGCGAAGCTGAACTTTGAACAGCCCCGACATCTCAAGCGAGATACGTATCGAACGCCAGCCGAGGAACGGATTGTCCTCGCGCGGCACCCGCATGTACGCCGGATACTTGTCGGCGCCGATATCGAGCGTGCGAATCGTGATCGGGCGCTTGCCGAGCATATCGAGCATTTTGCCATACAGCGCGAGCTGCTGAGTCTCGTCGGGAAAATCCTCGTAGGTCAGGAAGGAGAATTCCGAACGCAGCAACCCGACGCCCTCAGCGCCGTAGCGCAGCGCCAGCTGGATGTCGGCGGGCAGCGCGATATTCGCAAGCATCATGACGCGATGGCCGTCGCGGGTCGCGGTGGGCGCGTTGCCCTCTTCGATAAGCTCGCGCTTGAATGCCTCGTAGCGCTTGGACAGGCTCACGTAGTCGCGCTCGATCTCGGCGCCGGGATTGACGTAAACGACGCCCGAGTTGCCGTCGAGCACGAGCTGATCGCCCTCGACGACGGATTCCATAAGATGTTCGACGCCGACTACGGTGGGGATTTCGAACGCCCGCGCCAGGATCGCCGCGTGCGAGGTGACGCCGCCGGATTGCAGCGCAATACCCGCGAGCTTGTCGTGGCTGGCGAGCATCAGTTGCGAGAGCGTAAGTTCCTCGGCGACTATAATCGTGGGCTTGGTGGATGGAGCCCGCCTTTCCTCCTGGCGCAGATGCCGCAACACGCGATGGCCGACGTCGCGGAAGTCGGTCGCACGCTCGCGCAAATAATTGTCCGCGACCGCAAGCATCGAGGTGCTGAGTTCCTCGATGACCCGGAACAGCGCACTCTCGGCGGCGTAGCCGTCGCCAATCGTATCGCGGATGCGGCCGACGAACTCCTCGTCTTCGAGAATCATGCGATGGCCGTCGAAAATCTGGAGGTCCGACTCGGGCATCAGCGGCTCCATCCTGACCCGCAGCGTCGCCAGCTCGGCCAGCGAACGGGCCAGAGCGTCCTCGAAGCGCTTGACCTCGGCCTTGGGGTCGCGGCACTTCTGGTTGCGATCGACGCTGCTTAGAAATGCGCCGATGATGTGCGCGCTTCCCTGCGCAAATCCGGGCGACGCGGAAAGTCCTGCCAGCCGCGGGCGGCGAATCTTGGCCGGCGGGGCGTGGCGGGTTTTGCCGCCGATTTTTTCGTAATCCTTGAGCTGGCGGTTGGCCTCGATCATCCGGCGCCGATATTCGAGCCGCTCTTTTTCCTTGGTGGCGAGCGATTCGCGCAGCCTGAAATGAGAAAGAATTTGCGCGACCTGGTTGGCGGCGGTGCTGAGCAGGCGGATTTCGCTCTTGTTGAATTTGCGCCGCTCGAGCGTCTGCGCGACCAGCACTCCGAGCGGCTTCTTGCGGCCGTCGCGAACCGGCACGCCCAGAAAAGTATGGAAGCGCTCCTCGCC
>NZ_JBEKFG010000096.1:0-11572 GCF_050013435.1 Binatus sp. (SeqCode)
GCGTCCTGTTCCTCGACGAATTGCCCGAGTTCCGCAAGAACGTGCTCGAGGTCCTGCGCCAGCCGCTCGAGGATGCGCGCATCACCATCTCGCGCGTGATGGGCACGCTCACTTTCCCCGCCTCCGTAATGCTGGTGGCCGCGATGAACCCGTGCCCGTGCGGCTTCTACACCGATCCGCAGCACGAATGCTCATGCTCGCCAATCGTGATTCAGCGCTATCGCTCGCGCATCTCGGGGCCGCTGCTCGATCGCATCGACATCCATATCGAAGTGCCCGCCGTGAAGTACAAGGACCTGACCGATCGCGTCGCGCGTGAGCCGTCGATCGCCATTCGCGAGCGCGTCAATCGCGCGCGCGAGGCGCAGCTCGTTCGTTTCAAGGGGATGCCGTTTTTCTGCAACGCGCAGATGCGCGCGAGCGATCTCCGCCTCCATTGCCAGATCGAGTCGGGCGGCGAGCGTCTGCTCGAGCTTGCCATCAACCGCCTCGGCCTGAGCGCGCGCGCCTACACGCGAATCCTGAAAGTCTCGCGCACCATCGCCGATCTCGACGGCGCCGCGTCGATCGCCGCCCACCACGTCAGCGAGGCGATTCAGTATCGCTCGCTCGACCGCACTGCCCCTTAGGAAAACGAAGCGGTCGGCCCGAATGATCGAGCCGCCCGCAGCGGTGCCGATTTTCTAAACGGTGGGTGCATGGGGTCACCCCTGCTCAACGCCGGCTAGGGGTACGGCGCCTCGTAGGCCATGTAACGCGAGATCTTCCAGCTTCCATCCGGCTGGCGCCGGAATATATCGAGACCAGGTTCCCGTTTCGTATCCTCAAGTCCGTTTTTCGGGCGCACCTTCAGAGTCCAAACGAGCCGTACAACGCCGACATCGCCCGAGACGATGATTTCCTTGATCTCCAGGTCATAGTGATATGCCTTCGCCGGGTCTGCCAACGCCATCTGCAAATTGGCACACAGCGAATTATAGGTGTCTTCGGGCTCCCCCCGGAAATTCGAAATCAAATCCGGCGCAAACAGCGAGCAAACCTCCGACACAGCGCCGCTATTGAAGTCTCGCGTCCACTTCTCCAGCTCGGCGCGAATCTGATCCTGCGCCGCGCTCGTGGAATCCGCAGCCGATGCATGAGACGCGGACAACAAGAGCGCGAGAACAGCCGCTGTGAATGCTCCGGCCTGAGCGCGCTTCATTCTCATAACCCCGGTTTCTCCTTCTCACGAACGCCAGACCCCTTGCAATCGCATTGTCGAGCCGGGCCATCATGGTTTCGCGCCGCTCGCCATTCTACACGCAAATTTGTGCAGCTTTACGCAAATTCGCGCCCAGCCATCACTCCATCTTGACGACTTGTCAACATCGCGTTAACTGATTTACCAGTGATCGCCAAAATCGCGGAGAGCTCGGCCTGTCAGCGGTTTTCCGCAAGGGGAGTCAGCGATGAACAGCAGCAACCTGGCGCGTATGGCTGTATTCGTTGTCTTGGGGACGGCATTCACGATCGGAGCCCTGATCGTAGCCAGCCAACTGTCGGCCGCGTTCGGTTAATCCGGGCCACCGCCCGCCGCATCCGGGCTGACGGGCGCGAGGGCTGTTTCGGCAATTCTTTCTTCAGCGGCTCATCGAAGCCGCACGCAGTAGTCTTGTGCCCTGACGATTTCGCGGGGGTGTAAAATAGCGGCCGAGACAAAATCCGCGTTCCTTCACTGCGCCCAGGACTACATAAAAAACAGACACCACTGATTCCTACTGATTTGGCGTCACCCCTGCCGCGGGCGTTCGCGACCAGAGCGTGAAATGGTCCGTCGTCAGGACCACGCGGAAGCCGTTGCGCGAGAGAAAGTCTTCGGGAACCAGCACGAGAGGGAGCAACTGAATCGGCGAATCGCTGATGACGGCCGAGACTTTCCCCCTCGCAATCGCGTCGCGCATCTGTTCGGTCCAGAAGTGCCGGGTATCCGAGATGAGCTGGAAAAAATCGGCCGCGCCGAGGCGGCGGCGCGCGGCGAAGAAGCCGTCGCGATCGTATTGCGCCTTCGCTTCGCGATATACGCCGTAGGTTTCTGGATAGCGGATCAATTCGCGGCGTCCGGCTTCGAAGCATACGAACGACGGCGCGATCACGTCGTCTCCCGGTTTGCTGGCGGCGCGCAACGCGTCTGCAAGCTGCGAGATTTCCGCGCGCGGCACGAAGCCGAAGCCATAGACGGCGCCATGCAGCCAGTTCTCGTTCACAATCGGCGTGATCCAGATCAGAAAAACCGCGATCAGCGCCGCGCCGCCCGCAACCAGCTTCCATCGATGCGGCCCCTGCTCTCCCGCGATCAGAGCCTCAATCGCCCGTACCAGAGCCATCGCACCGAGTCCTGCGACGATCGCGATGAATGGGAGCGCCTCGAGATAGTTGTGGCCCCACGCGGTCGGACTCAGCATGCCGTAAAACGCGTACTCGGCGGCGACGATCGCGAGCACGAGAATCACGCCACGGCTCAACGCGCGATCGGTGAAGACTCGCCAGCATCCAAGCACGAACAGCGGCGCGAGCACGTCGAGGATCAGCCGCGGATAAGTCGCGATACTGCCGGCGGTGTCGCGCCCCTTAAGAAAATGAAACACGAACGTCTGGAAGATGAACTCGTCGCCGTAGAGCCGGTAGAGGAGGGCGCTGAACGCGGCGAGCGCGAGCGCGAAGACGGCGCCCGAGACAACTGCGCCCGCGATTCGGCGGTGCACGACGGCGATGAATGCCAGCATCACGGCAAACGGAATCACCGCCGTCAACTTGATCGCGCACGCGGCGAAGAAAATGGCCGCGAGCATCGCGGCCTGGCTAATCGCCGGTATCGTATCGTCGAGCGTGACGATCGCCCCGAGGATAATCAGCGGCGCGATGAAACTCTCGCGCTCGTAAGCGTGGTAGCGAAAGACGAGCGAGCTATATGCGTATAGAATCGACGCGACGATGGCGGTCGGGCGGCCGGCGGCGCGGCGAGCGAGCGAGTAGGTCAGGATGCTGGCGGTGAAAATCGCCGCCTCGTTCAGGATTTCGATCGACAGATGGCTTGTGCCGAACAACTTGAGATAGCATCCCGCAATCCATTCGAGCAGCGGCATATGCGGATGAACGAAATCCAGGTACGGGCGCATCCCGACGCTCACGAACCACGCGCTCTCGAGGTAGAAATCGTCCTCGACCCACACTTGCGGGTAGAACATCCGCACGACGCGCGGGATGAGCAGCACGACGATGAGCCATGTGCCGATGCGCGCGGCGGCGTCGTTGTCGGCGCTCGCGGAGACGCGCCGCGATGAGCCGCGCGAAGTCATCGAAACCACCCGTCGCACCCGCTTCGGGCGTTCCTCTTAGACTGGGCATCCTCGATTGGGGAATCCTCGTCGCGATCCAGCTGCTCGCGATGGTGATGATCAGATCCGCCGGCTCGCGGCGCGGACTGGAACTGATGCCGTGGCCGGACGGACTCGAGTACGCCGCCTCGGCGGTGAACCTCGCGGCTGGTCGCGGTGCGGTACTGCATTTCGGTGGATATTCTTACCCGTCGCGCTATACCGGTGGCTACCCGCTGCTCCTGGAATTTTTCTACCGCTTGATCGGCACAGACTTTCGGCCGCTCGACGCCTCGATGTTCCTCGGCATACTCTCGGTCCTATTTCTTTTCATACTGACACGTTGGATGTTCGGGCGCGCGGCCGCGGCGATTGCCGCGCTGACGCTCGCGCTCTCGCCCGTCTTCATCACCTATTCGTCGCTCGTGATGAGCGACGTACCCACGTTGTGCGTGACGCTTTTCGCCGCGGTGATGCTGGTGACAGCGGCGTCGGACGAAGCGCCCCAATCGCCGAACTGGATGCGAATGTCGGCATGGCTGATGTTCGGTCTCTTCGCCGGGTTCTCAACAATCATCCGTCCCACCAACGCCACCATCCTTGTCGGCCTCGCGCTGTGCGTCGTGATGGTGCCGCTGGAGCGCCGAGATTTACCGAGTCTCCTCAAAGCGGCGCTCGCGATCGCAATCGGTTTCGCGATTCCGGTCGCGTGGCAGTTGCATCAGAACGCGATGCATCTCGGGAGCGCATTCGCGAGCGGCTACGCGTGGTGGGTGCCCGAAGTCTATGGCGCGGGCGGCAAGACCTTCAGCATCGCGTACCTGTTCGGGCCCACGATGCCGCGAAATCCGCACGGCAATGTCATCGTGTATGGCATGACACTACTGGGGCTGGACGGGATGCTCGGCGATCCGGGCGACTCGCGCTACTTCCTCTACCCGTTCGCGGCGGCGGTGTTCGCGACTGTCGGATTCCTCGCGAACTTTCTCGCGCCCGGAAGACCCGCGGGGCGCCGGCTGATATGGTTCGGGCGCGGATACCTGGTCGCACTGACCGGGCTCTACTGTTTCTACGTCTTCACCGACGTGGCCTTCATCCTGCCAGGGGCGTTCGTATTGTTCATCGCGGCGGGCGCAGGCGCGGCGGTGGCGAATCGATGGATGCGCGGCGTGCTGCGAAACCGGCGTCGAAGCGCCGGTCAGCTCGCAGCCGCAGCGGGCGTGATCGTGCTCGACGCGCTGCTGGTCGTGTCGCTGGCGACGGAAGCGGCCGTGCGCTTGAGCGCGCGGCCCGCGGACTCCGCGATGGTTGCGAGCCTCGAGGAGCAGGATTCCGCGCTGCCCGCCGACGCGACCATAGTCAGCAACATCTCGCTGCAGTTTCTCGAGCTGTACATGCCCGCGGAGAATCGGCGCTTCGTCGGCCTGAACTCGCTCGACCCGGGCGAGCGCTTCACCGACTACCATCTGCATCGCCTGTACGAAAAACGCGCGGCGGGATGGAACGGCGCGGTGCCGCCGGTCGTGTTCGACGGCGAGCGGATGTCGCCGGCGGCGGCGGATTCGCTCGGATCGGCGATTGGCGCAAAGACTCCGGTCTATCTTTTGCTCGCCGCGCCCGAGTCGGACGATTACGCCGGCGTGCTCAAGACCGAGCTCGATCAGTTGCAGGAAAAATTCACTGTCGAGCCAATCTCGCAGAACAAGTCGGCCGCTTTGTATCGGCTGACGGCGCGCAATCAGCCCGCTACGCAGTGATGCTGGTGGGCGGAGGATCGATCGCGGGCGGGCCGCCGTAGCGCCGCCGGCAAATCGCGTACGCAGGCCAAACGCATACGCCAAGCACGATCGCCAGGATGAAATCGACCTTGCCTACGCCGGCCGAGACGGCCAGCCCGAAGGTCGCGGCCCAGGTCAGGATGGGAAGAATTGCCACGAGCGCGAGACCGACCCGGCCGCCGCCAATGGTAAACATCCCGGTGCGATCCGGCATCCGTTTGCGCAGCCGGATCAGCGCGAGCAGCTCCAGCACGAGCGCCGCCATGTAGAAAAATACGTCGAGCACGACCAGCGCGACGAATCCGACCGGCACCAGCAGGGTGAAGACGATGCAGCACAGCAGAATCGACTTGCCCGGCGTCGCGGTGGTGGACCACAACTCGGCCAGCGGCGGCGACAGGTAGCGCTCGCGAGCGAGCACGAACGGCATCCGTGACACCCACAGCATCGCGGCCTCGAACACCGCGAACGACATCACCGCGCCGCCGAGCGCCAGCGCGCCGCCGAGCGCGGGTCCGCCGATGGCGTAGCCCACGTGCGAGAACGAGCCGGTGCCCCAGTCCGCGGCGGTGACGGCGCCCGAGACGGACACCGCGAGCGGAAGCACGTAGCCGGCGACCATTATCGGCAGCGCGATCAGGATGGCGCGCAGATAGTTACGCTGCGGATTTTCGATCTCCGCGGACACGACGCTCAGGTTTTCCCATCCGCTGAAATTCCAGATGACCACCGTCAGTCCGGCCGCCATCGCGGCCCACGGATCCGCGCCGAACAGCGGCGGCGCCGGCATCGTGAAATGGACGAGGCGCGGCAGGCCGACGACGACCAGCGCCGCGAATGGCGACACGAGGATCGCAGTGAGCGCGATCGACGCCATCCCAACCGGCCTGACGCCGAGAAAATTAAGTCCGCCCGCCAGCCATACCAGCGCGACGCCGATCGCGATTTGAGCCGTCGGGCCAAGCGGCAGGATGAACGAAAGATAGCCGGCGAACAGCACCGGATAAATCGCCATGTCCACTGCGGTGTACAGAATCGTCAAATATGCCTCGGCGAAGCCGGCCAGCGGTCCGAGCGCCTCCTTGACCCAGAAGTAGAAGCCGCCTTCCACCGGCATCAGGGCCGTCAACTCCGCCGCCATCAGGGCCGTCGGCAGACTCAGCGTCAGCGGCACGATCAGGCACAGCATGAGAGTCAGGCGCGGTCCCGCCATCCGGACCGCATCCTCGAGGCCGTACGCACCGCCGCTCACGACCAGGTACATCACGCATACCAGCGAGATGAGGCCGAGCTTGCGGGGCGAGCGATGCGCCAGCGGGGCGGCGCTCGAGGCGGCTGGGGAACGGGTGTTTTCCGTCGGGACGTGCGGCAATTGCGGGGCGGCTCCGGCCCCCTCCCTATCCGAGGCGCCGCGCGGTGGCAAGCAGGCAGGAAATCAAATGAGGGGTGCACAGTCGCATCCCGTGGCGGAATTCCTATATTGTGAAGGATGCGCGAAGGTCCGCGGGCGGCTGTAACGCCGCGGGACACCTCGCGTATTAGATCCAGTAGCGTGGTGCGAGCCCCAATTGAGAAGCTCTCCCGGAAACCTGTTTCGATCATGATATTTTCCAGCACACGCGCGGCCATCGCACTCGGCGCCCTGTCGATAGCGTTTCTTGGCTGCGCGCAAATCGCCAGTATGAAGCCCGAGCCGGTTCGCACCGTCAGCGTGGGCGGGGATAATCCCTTCGGCGGCGCGCCGGCGGTGGAGGTCCCCGCGGATGCGCGCGCGATGAGCGCGTTCCTGAAGGCCGAGTTCGCGATGAATGAAGGCGACCGCGAAGAGGCGCTCAAGGATTACGCCGAGGCGGCCCAGTACGATCCGACCAACGCGGCGCTGAAGGTTCGGCTGGCCACGCTCTACGTCCGCGACGGGCGCCTGAAGGAGGCGCTCGCCCAGGTAAACCAGGCGCTGGCGATCAATCCGGATTCCGCCGACGCGCGTCTGCTCGGCGCGGGCATCAGCTCGGCGCTCGGCGACGACGCGACCGCGGAAAAAGACTACCGCGAGGTATTGCGTCTCAATCCGAAAAGTCAGGAAGCCTATCTGTATCTCGGCACCCTGTACGCCAAGCGGGGCGATTACGACGCAGCCGAGAAAACGTTCGAGCAGCTGATCACGCTCGATCCCGATTCATTCCTCGGCTACTACTACGCCGGCAAGGTGATGGTGGCGGCGAAGAACTACCCGGCCGCCGAAAAATATTATCAGAAGGCGCTCGATCTCAATCAGCACTCGGAGCTGGTGCTGCTTGATTTTGCGCTGCTGCGCGAGCGCCAGGAGCGGCCGCAGGACGCGCTGGTCTATTACAACAAGATCACGCAAATCAATCCGAACAACGAGCTGGTTCGAAAGCGCAAGGCGGAAATCCTGGTCGGTCAGAAAAAATACGACGAGGCGTTGGAGGAGCTCAAACGCGCCGAGCAGATCGAAACCAATCCCGCCGACACGCGCACGAAGATCGGGCTGCTGTACGTCGAGCAGGGCAATTATGACGACGCCGCGACCGAGTTCAACCTCGTGCTCGGCTCCGAGCCCAACAACTACCGCGTCCACTATTACCTCGGCACGGTGTACACGGAACTTTCCGAGTACGACAAGGCGATCCGCGAGTTCAACAAAATTCCCGCCGACGACGAGCATTACGTCGAGTCGCGCCTGCAACTCGCTTACCTGTACGACAAGCAGAGCAAGTACGACGACGCGCTGGGCGCGCTGAAGGACGCGCTCGCCAAAAAGCCCAACGACCCGGAAATCACCGGCTTCATGGTCGGCGTCTATCAGGAAAAGAAGGATTACCCGACCGCGATCGACTTCGCGCGCAAGATGGTCGAGGCCGATCCCAAGAATGACAAGTTCCGCTTCACACTCGGCGCGGCGCTCGATCAGAACAAGCAGCGCCCGGAAGCCATGGCCGAGATGAAGAAGGCGATCGAGCTCAATCCCGGCAATGCGGAGGCGCTGAACTACCTCGGCTACAGTTACGCCGAACAGGGCACCAACCTGGGCGAGGCCGAAACGCTAATCAAGCGCGCGCTCGATATCGAGCCCGAAGACGGCTTTTACGTCGATAGCCTGGGATGGGTTTACTATCAGAAAGGCGAGTACAAGCGCGCCGCCGAGGAGTTGGAGCGCGCGGTCAACCTGACCGGCAACGACCCCACTATCACCGAGCATCTTGGCGACGCGTATCGCAAGCTGGGCAAGGTCAAGGAAGCAGGCCACGAGTACTCGGACGCGCTGAAGAAGGCGCAGGAAACCGACCAGGTCGCACGGCTCAAGGATAAACTTCAGGTCCTGCAGAATGCCGCCAGCGCGGGCCACTGAACGCGCTCGGCGCCGAAAAACAGTTTCGCTCGCCGCGGTCGGATCGATGCTGCTGCTGGCGACGCTCGAAACTTCCGCCTGCTTCATCGTTGGTCCGCCGCCCACCGCGCAGCCCGGGCCGGTAGCGGGCTCCGACGCCGGCAAAATTCAAGTCCAGAAATTAATCGCGGCGCTGGCCGAGCGTGACAAAAGGCTCGACTCGATGCAGACGCCGGCCGTCATGGAATACACTGCCGGCGATCAGCACGTGAAGGCCAAAGAGGAAATCGTGGTCAAGCGGCCCGGCAATTTGCGCGTCGAGGCGATGTCGCCGTTCGGCGTGGCATTGCTGCTCGCGGCACAGGGCTCGCAGCTCGCAATCTTCGAGCCGGGTCAGAATCGCTTCATGCGCGGCAATGCGACCGCCGACACGCTCTACAGGTACGTGCGAATCCCGATGGCGCCCGCGGACACAGTGGGTCTGCTGATGGGACTCGCACCGCCCGAGTTCGCGCTCAATAGAATCGCAGACTCGGTGTCGAACGACGGCGCGATGATCGTCGCGTCGTACGGCAACGCCAACACCGCGTCGGGGACTCGCGAGCTTGGATTTTCGGGCGGCAATCTCGCGATGGTGCGGGAGACGGCGGGCAACGGCGACGGCCGCGTCAATTACGAGGTGCGTTACAGCGACTATCATGATATCGGCGGAGTGATGTTTCCGTACGTGGTCGATGCGACTTTTCCGGCGGCCGGCAGCCACGTGACGTTTCGCTACCTGCGGCCGATAGTCAATGGAGACATCCCCGATTCGACGTTCGTGTTGACACCGGCTCCAGGGGCCACTTTGATGAATCTGAGCCTCGATGATGCGCGCGCGTTTGCCAATGAAAGCTGAAAGCCGGCGGATGCGAATTTTGCCGGCCATCGCTTGCGCGATTGCGCTGTCGTCGCTGGCGATTTTCACCGGATGCCGGGTGAATCGGCCCGCGAGCGATCACGCGACCAGTCAAATCCTCTACACGGCCGTGGCCAGCGATCCGCGCACCTTCAATCCGATTCTGATCACCGACTCGACCTCGAGCACGCTGACGAGCGATCTGTTCGAGAGCCTGATCCGCGTCAACCCCGTCACCACCCTGCCTGAGGCGGGGCTGGCCGAGAAATGGGAAATCGCGCCCGACAGCAAGACGATTACGTTTCATCTCCGCCACGACGTGAAATGGTTTGACGGCCAGCCGGTCAACGCGCACGACGTTCTGTTCACGCTCGACGTCATCTACGATCCCAAGGTGCCCAACAGCATCCGCCCCGCGATCACCATCGACCACCAACACATCATCGCCGAGGCGCCCGACGACTACACCGTCGTCATGCATCTGCCCAAGCCGTTCGCTCCGTTGCTCTATTCAATCGGAATCCCGGTGATGCCGGCGCACATCCTCGAGCCCGTGTGGAAGGCGGGAAATTTCAACCATACCTGGGGCATCGACACGCCCCCGGACAAGCTCGTCGGCAACGGCCCGTATCACATGACGCACTACACGCAGGGCCAGCTCGTTCGCTACGATCGCAACAACGACTATTGGATGAAGGACGAGCACGGCGGCCAGTTGCCGCGCCTGCATGGGCAGACGGTGACGATCGTGCAGGACCAGAACGCCGCCTATCTGCGCTACCTGTCGGGGCAAATCGACATCTACGGCCCGCGCACCGAGGAGGTTTCGCCGCTTCAGGACAAGGTGAAGAACAAGGAGCTCGACGTCACGGTTCAGCAGATCGGCATCGACACGGGTTCGCTGTTTTTCACCTTCAACCGCAATCCGCGCCACTACGTCAAAAACGGCGTGACCAATCCGAAGCTCGACTGGTTCACGGACCTGAAGTTCCTGCAGGCGATGGCGCACACGATCGACAAGAAATCGATGATCGATCTGGTCTTTCATGGACTTGCGGTGCCGGCGGTGGCGGACATCTCGCCCGAGAACAAAATTTTCGCCAATCCCAATCTCAAGGATTACGACTACGACCCGAAACTGGCCGCCGACATGCTCGAGGCGGCGGGTTATCATCTCGTGAAACCCGGCGTGCGGACCGATCCGAAAGGCAATCGTCTCGAATTCGATCTCACCACCAACACCGGCACGCCCGAGCGCAACGAGATGTGCACCATCTTCAAGCAGGATGTCGAGAGCCTCGGCATCAAGGTGAACTATCGGCCGCTGGAGTTCACGACGCTGGTGGACAAGCTCGATTCGTCGTTCGACTGGGACTGCGTGCTGATCGGATTCACCGGCGGTATCGAGCCGAACGATGGCGCGAACTTCTATCGCTCGTCGGGCAACCTTCATTTGTGGAATCCGAATCAGCCCACACCGGCTACTCCGTGGGAAGCGGAGATCGACACGCTGCTCGACCAGGGCGCGTCCGAGATGGATCCCGCCAAGCGCGCGCCGTACTACTGGAAGATTCAGCAAATCCTTCACGAGCAGTTGCCGATACTCGAAACCGTGCGCCAGCAGCGCTATTCGTCGTGGAAGAACTCGCTGGAAAACTATCAGCCCAAGGTGTGGGGCACGTACAAGCCGGAGTGGATGCAATTCAAGGCCGACTGAACATCCGCCGCAGCACGCTCGTCGAAATATCAGGCTGATGACACGATGACCCGTTTTCTGATTCGTCGCCTGCTCAACATGATCCCGCTGATCCTCGGGATCACTTTCATTTCGTTTCTCGCGATGTCGCTGGTGCCGGGCGACTTCGTCTCGAATCTCAAACTCAACCCAACCATCACGCCCGAGGTAATTCACCAGCTCGAGGCGCAGTTCGGTCTCGATAAGCCGCTGATGGTCCGTTACTTCAAGTGGCTGTGGGGCGTGCTGCATCTGAACTTCGGCTTCTCGCTGCAATACCGCGTGAGCGTCACCGGCCTCATCGCGTCGCGCGCCTTCAACACGATAGTCCTGTCGCTGAGCAGCATGATTTTCTCGTGGGCGATCGCGATACCGATCGGAATCATCGTCGCGGTGAATCAAAATTCGATCTGGGATCGCGTGCTGTCGTTCCTGGCGTTCTTCGGGATGTCGGTGCCG
>NZ_JBEKFG010000097.1:0-11520 GCF_050013435.1 Binatus sp. (SeqCode)
GGCGCCATCCGCCCCTCGATGCCACTTCGCTGAACCCAATCCTCATGATCACTTCTGTCAGTCACCTCTGCGCAGCAACCTGTGCAGAGCTTCCCTAGGAGCCTCTTTTGTCATCTAAGCTTCTTAATTCAAATCGGCGCGATCACACTGCCAATTTCAAGCCGGCTGCCGTGGCGACGGCAGCGAAGTGGCGCACCCCCACAGCCAATCGCAAAACTTGAATCATATAACTGGAAGCAACATTGCAACGGCTTATTTCAGAACCCAACTGCCGCCTGAATTCGAATTCGACACGGACAGGAAGGAACAAATGAAAGAGTGGCACGAATCTATCGAAGCCGTCCAATCGTCCATCGTGAAGATCGAAACGCCTCAAGGACACGGAACAGGGTTTCTTTGCGCATACAATGAGGACAAAACTTGGACAGCAATCGCTACTGCGCATCACGTCGTAGAAGATGCAGATAAATGGCAACAGCCGATCAGAATTCATAATATAGCTGCCGCCAAAACTATCCTTGTCCACGAAGCAGACCGAGTTATTCTCGTGGACGCCCTCAAGGATTCAGCGGTTATTCTTATCCCGGGTGGGAAAGCCAAGCCGCTTGATCTTCCAGAAAAACCTGTAGAATTCATCGACACTACTAAGCTGCGGCTCAAGGTCGGTGTTGAGGTTGGTTGGCTCGGGTATCCCGGCATCGGCGCGGACGCTCTTTGCTTCTTCACTGGAAATATCAGCCCTTGGCTGAAGAATAGATCCGCGTACCTGATCGACGGTGTCGCCATCAGTGGAGTCAGTGGTGGACCTGTTTTTTATGGCGCTGCTGGAGGCGACTCCGATACCATTCAAATCATCGGGACGATCACCGCTTATATGCCGAATCGAACACTCCCCGGTCTTTCTTTTGCTCAAGATGTTTCTCACTTTCAAGCTACGGTGGCTGTTATCAAAAATAGAGACGAAGCAGAGCGAAAAAAGAAGGAACAAGCTGAAGCTGCTGCTGCCGTAGCTGCAACAGCCAGCGAGAACCCACCTGAACCTGATTCAAAATAACCGGTATTTCAAAACCGGCCACTACCGCCTCCCGCCTCCCGCATTGACAACCACCTGCCGCGCATGGATCATTAACCCAACGATGAATCTCACGAGCCGGAAAATCTGTGCGGGATGGTGGCGTTGGCACGTCGATGCACCCGCCTGCGCGCCGGCTTTGTAATTCATCGCAAAACCGATTTCTTAAGAGGGCCGCGGGCGAAAAACCTGCGGCCCTTTTCTTTTTTTGAGTGATGGAGTTGGAAGCAAGCGAGGCAATTTAGATGTTGCAACCCACTGAAAGCGAATTCGAACAACTGGCGGCGAAGGGATTCAACCTCATCCCGGTCTTCGAGGAAATCGCCGCCGACCTCGAGACTCCCGTCTCCGCCTTCCTGAAGGTCGCGCGCGACGATTACGCCTTTCTGCTCGAAAGCGTCCGCGGCGGCGAGAAATGGGGACGCTACACTTTTCTCGGTTCCGAGCCGTCGGTCGTGATGCGTGCGCGCAAAAACCGTATGGACATCATCCGGCCCGGCCGCGGCGTCGAAGTGCGCTCGGTGGCCAACTCGTTCGAAGAGTTGCGCGCCGAGGTCAAGCGCTGGCGCGCCCCCGAGCTGGCGAACCTGCCGCGCTTCTTCGGCGGCGCGGTGGGATTTCTCGCTTACGATATCGTGCGATGCTTCGAGAAGATTCCCGAGACCACGCACGACGATCTCGGCACCCCCGATTTCCATTTGATGTTCACCGACACGGTGCTGTGCTTCGACAACATGCGCCAGACGCTCAAAATAATCGCCAACGTGCCGGTCGAGGAGTTCGCCTCGACAAAAATGGCGTATCAAAGCGCGCGCGTGAAGATCGACGAGATAATCGAGCGCCTCAAACGTCCCGCCGTGCCGCCGTTCCTCGAGGGTGCAAGCAGCGTCGCCGTCAACGACGCGTCCATCACCTCGAACCAGACGCGCGAAGGCTATATGGCGATGGTTTCTGCGGCCAAGGAATATATCGCGGCCGGCGACGTTATCCAGGTCGTTCCGTCGCAGCGCTTCGAGGCGCCCCTGACCGTGCATCCGTTCAACATCTACCGCAGCCTGCGCACGATTAACCCGTCGCCCTACATGTTCTACCTGCGCCTGGGCGATCACACGCTGGTCGGCGCCTCGCCGGAAGTGATGGTCCGGGTCGAGGGTCGCGAGATTACCCTGCGGCCGATCGCGGGAACCCGACGGCGCGGCGCGACGGAGGCCGAGGACCGGGAGCTCGAAGCCGAGTTGCTCGCCGATCCCAAGGAACGCGCCGAGCACGTGATGCTGGTCGATCTCGGGCGCAACGACGTCGGCCGGGTCTCCGAAATCGGCTCGGTGAAAGTGACGGAGCTGATGGTCGTCGAACGCTACTCGCACGTGATGCATATAGTGTCGAACGTCACCGGCGTGCTGCGCGAGGGATCCGACGCGTTCGACGCATTCGCGGCGACCTTTCCGCAGGGCACCGTCTCCGGCGCCCCGAAAATCCGCGCCATGGAAATTATCGACGAGCTCGAGTCCGTGCGCCGCGGCGTGTACGCCGGCGCGGTCGGCTATTTCAGCTACACCGGCAACACCGACACCGCGATCGCGCTGCGCACGCTGCTGATCAAGAACAACCGCGTTTACATTCAGGCCGGTGGCGGCGTCGTCGCCGACTCGGACCCCGGCGCGGAATTCGAGGAATCGGTAAACAAGGCTCGCGCGATGGTGCGGGCGCTTGAGGCCGCGCGTGGCTTTGAAAACGCGGCGAAGAGGTAAGTCGCATGGCGCGCAATGATCAACTTCGAATCCTGATGATCGACAACTACGACTCGTTTACCTACAACCTCGTGCAGCACCTCGGCGAACTTGGCGCCGGCGTCACGGTCAAGCGCAACGACGCCATCGACGTCGCCGGAATTCGCGCGCTTCATCCCGCCGCAGTCGTCATCTCGCCCGGACCGTGCACCCCCTCCCAGGCCGGAATCTCGCTGAAGCTGTTGCGCGAGATGGCGGGTGAAGTTCCGATTCTCGGCGTGTGCCTCGGCCTGCAATGCATCGGCGAGGCGTTCGGCGGAAAGGTCGTGCGCGCGGGTCGCCTGATGCACGGCAAGACCTCGCCGGTGATTCACGACGGCAAAACGATTTTCGCGGGAATCCCCAGCCCGTTCGACGCGATGCGCTATCATTCGCTGGTAGTCGACGCGGCGTCGATTCCGCCGGCGCTGGAAGTCAGCGCCCGCACCGCGGAAAACGAAATCATGGGGCTTCGCCACAAACAGCACGCTATCGAAGGCGTGCAGTTTCACCCTGAATCGATTCTGACCTTCGAGGGCAAGCATCTGCTGAAAAACTTTCTCGACCGGCTCGATCGGGACGGGGACGCGCGATGAGCGGACTCCATGGCGCGCTGCTGGCGCTCATCGACGGGCGCTCGCTCACCGGCGCGGAGGCCGAACTCGCGATCGGCGAGGTCATGGACGGCGGCGCGCACGACGCCGTCGTCGGCGCGTTCCTGGTGGCGCTGAAAATCAAGGGCGCTGAGGCCGATGAGCTGGCAGGCGCGGTGCGTGCGATGCTCGAGCGCGCGCGTCCGCTCGAGCTTCGCGCCGGCGAGGTGCTCGACACCTGCGGCACCGGCGGCGACGGCGCCAGTACCTTCAACATCTCGACCGGCGCCGCGTTGATCGCCGCGGCGGCGGGCGTGCCGGTCGCCAAGCATGGCAATCGAGCGATCAGCGGCACGGTAGGCACGGCCGACGTGCTCGAAGCGATGGGCGTGAAGATCGATTGCGATCCGGATGGGTTGAAACGATGCCTGGAGGTGGCGGGATGCTGCCACATTTTCGCGCCTGCCTATCATCCCGCGTTCAAGCAGCTTGCGCCGCTCAGACGCGCGCTCGGAATTCGCACCATCTTCAATCTGATGGGATCGATCGGCAACCCTGCGCGTCCGCACTTCCATCTGTTGGGCGTCGCTGAGGACAGCCTGATCAGACCGATGGCGCACGCGCTCAGAGCACTCGGAACCCGGCGCGCGATGGTCGTACATGGCGACAATGGGGTCGACGAAATCGCGCTCGACGGTCCGACCCACGTTACGGAACTCCGCAATGGCGAGTTGACGGAATATGAAATCACGCCGGAGAGCCTCGGCGTGTCGCGCGGCGACCATCGCGCGCTGGTGATCAGGAATCTCGACGACGCCGTGCGAGTTTTGCGCAGCGCGCTTGATGGCGGCGCGGGCCCGGCGCAAGATGTGCTCGCGCTGAACGGGGGCGCCGCAATTTACGTCGGCGGGATGGCCGCGTCGCTGAAAGAAGGCGTGGATGTGGCGCGCGAAATTATCGCCTCGAGCCGCGCCCTGGAAGTCCTCGACAAGCTGCGGCGCGCCAGCAACGGAGAAATCCCGAAAGAAGTTCAATGACCTCGATCCTCGACAATATTTACGCCGCCAAACGCGTCGAAGTGCGCGCCCGGCGTGCAATCGTGTCGCCGATGGCGATCGTCGCTGAAGCGGGGCGAGCGCCCAAGCCGCGCGACTTTATCGCAGCGCTGCGCGCCCGGCGTCCCGCGATAATCGCCGAGATCAAACGCGCATCGCCCAGCAAGGGCGACATCATGCCCGGACTCGATCCGGCCAATGTCGCCCGCGAGTATGTTGCCAGCGGAGCGGCTGCCATCTCCGTTCTGACCGACGTCCATTTCAAGGGCTCGCTCGACGATCTGCGCGCCGTGCGCGCCGCCGTGGATGTCCCGCTGTTGCGCAAAGACTTCATCTTCGAGCCGTACCAGGTTTACGAAGCGCGCGCGGCCGGCGCCGATTGCATTCTGCTGATTGCCGCGATGCTGAAAGAGGGGGAGTTGCGATCGCTGGCGGCGCTCGCGCGTGAGCTTGGGATGGCGACGCTGGTCGAGGCGCACGATCCAGGCGAGTTCGCGCTCGCCGGGAAAATCGGCTCGGGGCTGGTAGGTATCAACAACCGCAACTTGCACACTTTCGTGACGGATATCGCGGTAACCGAGCGCCTGCTCGCGGGCTACAGTGGCGCCGCGGTGATCGTAACCGAAAGTGGAATCGATTCGCCCGACGATATTCGGCGGCTCGACGCGGCCGGCGCGCGCGCGTTTCTGATCGGCGAGAGTCTGCTGAGGGGCGCTACGCCGGGTGCGAAGCTTGTCGAGCTGATGAACGCGTTCGGGGACGCGCCGCCGCGGAAGTAAGATGACAGTTCGCGTCAAAATCTGTGGTGTAACGTGCGTCGAAGACGCGCGCGCGGCGATTGCCGCCGGCGCCGATATGATCGGCCTCAATTTCTGCGCGAAAAGTCCGCGTTACGTCGAGGTCGGTCGCGCCCGAGAGATTCGTGCGGCGATCGGCTCCCGCGCCGCTGTGATTGGAGTGTTCGTTAACGCCGAGCGCGGCTACATAGATGACCGATTGCGCGCCGCGTCGCTCGACATGATCCAGTTCTCCGGCGATGAGGATGACGCGGCGCTCGCGGGTTGGCCGGTTCCATCGATCGTCACCTGCCGGCTGAAGCCGGGCGAAGTGTCGAGCGTGACGCCGCGCCGCGCGGACTACGTGCTCTTTGACGCCTTCGATGCGAAACTCCATGGAGGCACTGGATACCGTATCCCGCTGGATCAGCTTCGCCGGCTCGACTTGAGCCGGGCGTTTGTCGCCGGCGGATTGAATCCCGACAACGTTGCCGAGGTGGCCGCACTCGGCCCATACGCGGTCGATTGCGCAAGCGGCGTCGAATCGTCGCCGGGCGTAAAGGACCACGATAAACTGAGGAGCTTCGTAAAAAATGCAAAACGTTCCCAATAGCCGCGGCCATTTTGGCCAGTTCGGCGGAAAGTACGTTGCGGAAACCCTGATGCCGGCGCTGTTCGAGCTCGAGAGCGCCTACAAGCAGGCGCGTCGCGATCCAAAATTCTGTGACGAGCTCGAGCGGCGCTCGCGGGAGTTCGTGGGACGCCCGACGCCGCTCTACCTGTGCGAGAATCTCACCGCACAGCTGGGCGGCGCGAAGATTTATTTGAAGCGCGAGGATCTCTGCCATACCGGCGCGCACAAGGTGAACAACACGCTCGGACAGGCTCTGCTGGCGGTGCGGATGAACAAGTCGCGCATCACGGCCGAGACCGGCGCGGGACAGCATGGCGTCGCGACGGCCACGATGGCGGCGCTGTTTCGCCGCGAGTGCGAAGTCTTCATGGGTTCGATCGACGTCGAGCGTCAATCGCTGAACGTCTTTCGGATGAAGCTGCTCGGCGCGAAGGTCACTCCCGTCGAGGGCGGCAGCAAGAGCCTGAAGGACGCGATGAACGAGGCGCTGCGCGATTGGATCGCGACGGTGCGCAACACCTACTATCTGATTGGCACCACCGCGGGACCGCATCCTTACCCGATGATCGTGCGTGACTTCCAGTCGGTCATCGGGCGTGAGGCGCGCCGCCAGATTCTCAAACACGAAGGGCGCCTGCCCGACGTGCTGGTCGCGTGCGTCAACGGCGGCTCGAACGCGATTGGACTTTTCTATCCGTTCATCAAAGACACGGGGGTGCGAATGATCGGCGTCGAGGCTGCCGGCCTCGGCATCAGCGGACCGCATCATGCGGCCACGATCACGACCGGGAGCGTCGGCGTTCTGCACGGCAACAAGACTTACCTGCTGCAAGACGAGCTCGGACAGGTTCGCGAGACGCATTCGATCGCCGCCGGGCTGGACTATCCGGGCGTCGGCCCCGAGCATTCGTGGCTGAAGGACGTGGGCCGCGCCGAATACACCTCGGTTACCGACGCCGAAGCGCTCGATGCTCTGAAGACGCTGTCGGAGACCGAGGGAATCATTCCGGCGCTCGAGAGCGCGCATGCGGTGGCGCACGCAATCAAGCTGGCGCCGCAATTGCCAAAGGAGCAAATCATGATCGTGAATCTGTCGGGGCGCGGCGACAAGGACATGCAAACGGTCGCCAAAGCGCTCGGGGTGACGGTGTAGGGTTATGGCAGCGACGGGGCGAATCAAACGTAAATTTCGCGAGCTGCGCGCGCGCGGCGAGGCGGCATTAATCCCGTTCATCGTTGCCGGCGATCCCGATATGGAGACCACGCGCAGGCTGGTGCTCGAACTCGAGGCTCGCGGCGCCGACTTGATCGAGCTGGGCGTGCCGTTTTCCGATCCGATGGCCGACGGACCGGCCAACCAGCGCGCGCTGGCACGCGGACTCGGCGCGGGCGCGTCGTTGGCGGCGATTCTCTCGATGGTGAGCGAGCTGCGCGCCCAGACTCAGATTCCGATCATCCTGTTCGGGTACTTCAACCCGATCTTTCACTACGGATGCGAGCGGTTGTGCGCGGACGCCGCGCGGGCGGGTATCGACGGGATGCTGACGGTCGATCTGCCGCCCGAGGAAGCCGGCGAACTCAAGCGGCCGGCGCGCGCCAACGGTCTCGATATCATCTACCTGCTCGCGCCGACGACGCCGCTGGACCGAAGCCGCGCGATCGTGCGCTCCGCCAGTGGCTTTCTCTATTATGTATCGGTGACGGGAGTGACCGGCGCGCGCGCGCATCTCGACGCCGGCATCGCGGAGCATATGCGCGAGCTGCGCAGCGTCACCGATCTGCCAATCGGCGTCGGCTTCGGCATCTCGACGCCCGCGCAGGCCGCCGAGGTCGCGACGATGGCGGATGCGGTGGTGGTAGGCAGTGCGATTTCCCTGCTGATCGAAGCGCACATCAAGTCCGGCGACGTGCCCGAAGCGGTGGGCGGACTGGTGGGCGCAATGAAAGATGCGATGAAGTCGGCGCGCCGAGGCGAGCGCGCACCCGGATTGGGGGACTCAGATGGCTGAACGCGAACCGACGATCGCCGCGGCGCCGGCGCCCTCCGACGACATCTGGTCGAAGTGCCCGTCGTGCAAGGAGATGGCGTTCCGCAAAGAAGTGGAACGCAATCTGAACGTGTGCCCCAAGTGCGGATATCATTTCCGCGTCACCGTCGCGCAGCGGCTTTCGCTCGGCGTCGATCGCGGGACGTGGCGCGAGCTGATGGCCGATATGACGATTGGCGATCCGCTCGGCTTCGTCGATTCCAAGCCGTACCCGGCGCGGATGGAACAGGCGCGGGCGAGCAGCGGACGCAACGACGCGGTGGTGGTTGGAATCGGCGAGATCGAGAATCGGCCGGTGGCGATCGGCGTGATGGATTTTGAATTCATGGGCGGGAGCATGGGTGTGGTGGTGGGCGAGAAGCTGGCGCGCCTGTTCGACATCGCACGCGAGCGCAAGATTCCGGTGATCGTGTTCGTTGCGTCGGGGGGCGCGCGAATGCAGGAAGGTGCGCTGTCATTGATGCAGATGGCGAAGGTTTCCTCCGCGATCGCGCGGTTTCGCGACGCGCGGCTGCCCTATATTTCGGTGCTCTGCGATCCAAGCACGGGCGGCGTCGCCGCATCGTTTGCGATGCTCGGCGATTTGAATATCTCGGAGCCCGGAGCGCTGATCGGTTTTGCGGGCCGACGGGTGACCGAACAGACCAGCAATCAACAGCTTCCCGACGACTTTCAGCGCGCGGAGTTCCTGCTGGCGCACGGGATGCTGGACGCGATTGTCCCGCGGCATCAGATGCGCTTCACGCTGTCGCGAATCCTGGCGATGCTGACAAAGCCGCGCGGCAACCGCGCCTCAGGGCAGGGTGCATCGAAGGGCAAGCACAAGCGCGGCGGGGAAGTGCCCTAGCTCGGGCACTAATAAACTGACTCGTAGTTAACTGGCCGCGCCACCATCATGAGGGCGGCGGGCCACGCCGGCAGCTGGCATACAAAATGCTCCATTTCCCAACCATGCTGCTTGAATCAGAAAATCTGTTGCAGAATAGCGTCGTGCAACTAAGCGATGTTGCTGACTCGCTACAAAAACGTGCCGCCGCAATCGATGCGTGGCTCTCCGGACTCGGTAGTGTCGAACAGCGACGATCCGAAGAAGGAGTGATCGAGCGTGTCTACTGGCGTTACGGGTATATGACTGCGGTCAGGGACGCGCTCGATGTGCTCCGACGAAACGGCCTAATACCCTAGACGGGGCGAATCGGACGTTTGCAGGGGGTGACCCCTGCACCCAATGTTAAGGCCGCGCTCCGTTGTCGCGCGCGGCCGCTGCGGCGCGGGGCACGGTGCCTCCAAGGGCAAGGGCAGAGGAGCGTCCCAGGTTTAAACTTTTCTCTGCTGCGCCTCTTTTATCAGTTCCGCGATGTTCCAACCGAAGACGGTGAGGCCGCTGATGTTTGCATTATCGATGCTGACGTTGGCGAGATTCACGTCGGTAAGCTTGGCGTCTTGCAGGTTTATGTCCGCAAAGGACGCCCCCCGGAAATTCACGTTCGTGAATCTGGAGTCAGCCAGGTCCACGTCTTCAAACTCGGCTTGCGCCAGACCGCATCCGTGGAACTTGGCTCCCCGCAAATCCTCCTGATCGAACCGCTTGCTTTCGCTCATCAAGTCCTCCTTAAACGGTTGCCCTATCAATCGTATGCACGAATGCACGCAGATAATTCAAATGAGGACGCTACTCGGTCCGGGCGGAATCTTCCGCCGTCGAGCGGCAGGCGGTAAACTCCGGGCTGGAAATGGACCAGCTCTCGAAAACTATCGACTGGCTGTATTCGCTGGAGTCGCGCGGCGAGATCTACAAACTCGAACGCATGGACGCCGCGCTCGAACTGATCGGCAATCCGCATCGCAGGCTTCGCGCGGTGCATATCGCGGGCACCAAGGGCAAAGGTTCGGTGGCCGCGATGCTCGACAGTTGCCTCCGCGCAGCCGGCTACCGCACCGGACTCTACACCAAGCCGCACCTGGTAAACCTGGCGGAGCGGACGCGAGTCTCCGGCGCCGAAATTCCGGCGGCGCAAATGCTCGATTATATCGAGCGGCTGCGCGCGATTTACGACCGCGCGGGGCTGGCGCTCACGTTTTTCGAGTTCACGGTCGCGATGATGTTCCTGTACTTCGCCGAGGCGGGCGTCGAGTGCGCGGTGGTCGAGACGGGGCTCGGCGGGCGGCTCGATTCGACCAATGTGGTGACGCCGATTTTGAGCGTAATCACGCCGATCGGTTTCGATCACATGGAATATCTCGGCCACACGATCGCGGCGATCGCGGGTGAGAAGGGCGGGATAATCAAAAGCGATGTCCCGGTCGTGATTGGCGCGCGCGATCCCGACGCGCGGCTGGTGCTGACGTCGATCGCCGCGCAGCGCCGCAGCGCCGTGCGCTTGATCGATCGCGACTTCTCGTACCGGTCGCATGCCCCGGCGCATCGATTGGACTACCACGGCCTTGGGCTGGAAATCCGCAATCTCGAGATCGGGCTCGCGGGTCCATTTCAGCACGAGAATGCCGCGATTGCGGTGGCCTCGCTCGAGGCGTTGCGCGCGCAGGGCTGGCGAATCGACGAGGACGCCATTCGGCGCGGCATCCGGGAAATATGCTGGCCGGGGCGCTTCGACGTCGTGTCGAAGCGGCCGCTGGTTATCCTTGATTGCGCGCACAACGAGATGAGTATTGCGGCATTGCTCGAGACGATGAGCGTCGAGCTGGGTCCGGGCGTGAAGCCGCGCCTGATATTCGGCTGCCAGTCGGCCAAGGAATGGCGACCCATGGCCGCGATGCTGGGTCCGCGGGTGCGCGACGTTACCTTGACGCGGGCCAAACCCAAAAGCCCGCTGGAACCGGAGGAGCTGGTGGCGCATTTCGCGGCACACTGTCCCGCCCGCGTCGAGCGCGATCCGCTCCGCGCGATCGAGCGAGTGATGTCTGAAATGGCGCCCGACGACGTGGCGCTGATCACGGGTTCGGTGTATCTTATCGGCGAAGTTTACCCGTATTTTCTCACCCGCGAGGGGCGAATTGGGTTGTTTCCTGAAGCCGGCGCTTAGGCGAATTGCGATCACGGTTTTGTTGGCGTGGGCGGCGATGCTCTCGCCGGCTATCGTCAACGCAGACGCGCCAGCCGGTTCCAAGCCCGCCCCGCCCGCCAAGCGCTCGAAGGGGTTTGCAGTTCCGGCCCCGGTCCGCAGCGAGCATGGGGCAGAACCGGTCACTGTCACCGGCCAGGAAACGATCTACGACTCCAAGACCGACACCTTCGTGGTAAAGGGCGACGCCGTGATGAGCCAGGGCGGCAGCGTGCTGAAGGCCGACGAGATCGACATAAACCGCCGCCAGCGCCAGGCCCGCGCGATCGGTCATGTCCATTTGATCGATCCGGAAATCGAAATGTGGGCGAGCGACGGGACGATCGACATTACCAATGAGACGATGGTGCTTAACAACGCCAAGATTTTGGCGAAAAAAGATATTTACCATCTTGAAGGCAAGCAGATCGTAAAGCTCGAGGGGCAGAGCTACGAGGTGAAGGATGGATTCTTTACGACCTGCGGATGCGAGAAGGGCACGCCCGACTGG
>NZ_JBEKFG010000098.1:0-11307 GCF_050013435.1 Binatus sp. (SeqCode)
CGGTGGCGGCCGCGGTGGCCTCCTGCATGCTGAGGTCGATCCACTGACCTTCAGCGGTGCGATCGCGCGCGAGCAGCGCAAGCATCACGGCGATCGCGCCGTAATACGCCGCCGAATGGTAAGCCTGCAGACCGAGCGGACGAACCGGAGCGTGATTGGGGAAGCCGTTGATGTACAGCATCCCGCCCAACGCGGTCAGCACGGTGTCGTCGGCGATGAAGTCGCGCCAGGGACCGGTCTGGCCGAACGGAGCAATCGAGCAGAGGACGAGCGCGGGGTTCTCGCGATGGAGAGTATCCCAGCCAAGCCCGAGACGGTCGAGGATGCCCGGCGCGTAGCTCTCGATGACGACGTCGGCGGAGCGGGCGAGCTGGAGCAAGATGTCGGCGCCGCGGGAATGGTTGAGATCAAGCGTGAGCGAGCGCTTGTTGAGATTGTAGAACCAGAAGAACAGGCTGCGGTCGAGATGCGGGAGGTCGTCGAGGAAGGGGCCGATGCGGCGCGCGTCGTCGCCGGCGGGCGGTTCGACTTTGATGACGTCGGCGCCCATGTCGGCGAGCAGCCGCGCGCAAAGTTGTGCGCGATGGCCGGTCAGATCGAGCACGCGCAGGCCCGCGAGCGCAGCGGGCTCGGTCATGATTTTTTCGCCGATTTTCCCGCCCCGGCGGGCTTTTCGATTTGCGTGAGCTTTTGCTTGACCTTGGGCGGGGGCAAGTCCTCGATTGCGAACGCGCCGGTGTCGAGCGTCGCGGGAACTTCCATCAGGACTTCGTTCCTGGGGCCGGTGCGTTTGCCGCCGCGCACGCGAATGGTTTCGAAGGTGTCTCGATTGACCCATCGCACGCCCATCACGGCGGGTTTCGCCTGGCCGTCCTCCTGGACGGGAACGAGGGTGGTGCCTTCCTTGTCGAACACAGTTACTTTTCTGAGTCCCATAATTTTTTCTATGGATATGTAATTCGATGCTTCAATCGTGCGCGAGAGATGATATGGAGACTGGCGGCGGGATTCAAACGGCACGAGAGGACGGCATCGATGCGCGGATGCGCTCGATACTCGCCAGCGAGTGCCGCGTAAGTTAATCTGTTCGGACGCTCGATACTTGATAATTGCGAAGGAGATCGCGCGCGCACGGGCGCGCGGGCAACATGACGCGTGGCTGAAACCGACTACAAATCGACGCTGAAACTTCCCAGGACCGACTTCCCGATGAAGGCGAATCTGCCCAAGCGGGAGCCGGAAATGCTCAAGCATTGGGACGACATCGGCCTTTACGGGCGCTTGATGGAGGCGCGCAAGGACGCGCCGTTGTGGGTGCTGCACGACGGGCCGCCGTACGCCAACGGCCGGGTGCATCTGGGGACCGCGCTCAACAAAATTCTGAAAGACTTCGTCGTGCGATCGCGCTCGATGATGGGATATCGCACTCCGTTCGTGCCGGGATGGGACTGTCACGGGATGCCGATAGAGCACAAGGTATCGCGCGAGCTCGGCGACCAGGCGCGCACGATTTCCAAGCTCGAGTTGCGCAAGCTGTGCCGCGCCGAAGCGGAAAAATGGATCGACCTGCAGCGCTCGGACTTCCGGCGCCTCGGAGTGATCGGCGATTGGTTCAAGCCGTATCTCACGATGGCGCCGGGGTACGACGCGGCCGAAATCGAGGTGCTGCGCAAGATGGTCGAGCGCGGCTACGTGTATCGGGGATTGCGCCCGGTGCATTGGTGCTTCGATTGCCGCACGGCGCTGGCGGAAGCTGAAGTCGAGTACCGCGAACACGTTTCGCCGTCGATCTACGTGGCGTTCGCGTTCAATTCGAATCTCAAGGACGCGGGCGCGCTGGCCGCAGATCGCAGCGACGGCGCCGAGCTTGACGCCGCGCACAAGGCCGGCAAACTGTCGGCCGTAATCTGGACGACGACGCCGTGGACTTTGCCGGCGAATCTCGGAATCTCACTGAACGGGACTTTCGACTACGTCGCGTTGAAGGCCAACGAGCATTACTACGTGGTAGCGTCGCGATTGGCGGACAACGTCGAGAAGGAATGCGGGCTGGCAGTTGAAAAACGCATCGCGCTCAGCGGCGACGCGCTCAAGGCGCTGGACGGCCAGGACATCTTTCGACATCCGTTTATCCCGCGCGACGTCAAGCTGATGTACGCCGAGCACGTGACGGCGGACGCCGGCACCGGGTTGGTGCATACCGCGCCGGGACACGGCTACGAGGATTTCGTGGTCGGCAAGGCGTACGGGCTGACGCCGTTCACTCCCGTCGATGGGGGCGGAGTGTTCACGGCGGAGGGCGGAGATTGGGCGGGGCAGAACGTCTTCAAGGCGAACAAGTCGATCGTCGAGAGACTGGCCGCGGCCGGCGCGCTGCTGCACGCGCAAAACTTCTCGCACAGCTACCCGCATTGCTGGCGATGCCACAATCCGCTGATCTTTCTTGCGACCGAGCAATGGTTCGTGAGCATCGATCACAATGAACTGCGGGTCAAAGTGATCGATGCGATCGACACAGTGAAATGGTATCCCGGATGGTCGCGCGATCGGATCCGCAACATGACGGAGACGCGCCCCGACTGGTGCATCTCGCGCCAGCGCGCGTGGGGCGTGCCGATTCCCGCGGTCAGGTGCGCGAAATGCGATGAGGTCGCGCCACTGCTGGCGACGATGGATCGCGTCGCGGAAATTTTCGCGCGTGAGGGTTCCGACGCATGGTACAGCCGGCCGGCGGCGGACTTCGTCGCGCCAGGCCTCAAATGCCAGCGCTGCGGCGGCGCGGATTTCGTCAAGCAGGAAGACATCCTCGACGTGTGGTTCGATTCGGGCTCCTCGCAAGCCGCGGTGCTTGGCGCGCGCCCTGAGCTGGCATGGCCGGCGGACGCGTACCTGGAAGCGGTGGAACAGGCGCGCGGATGGTTCGGCTCGTCGCTGGTTTGCGCGGTGTCCGAGCGCGGCGCGGCGCCGTTCAAGAGCGTAATCAGCCATGGACTGACGGTGGACGAGCGGGGCCGCAAGATGTCCAAGTCGCTCGGCAACTCGGAGGACGCCGTCGATGCGGTCGGGCGGATGGGAGCCGACGTGCTGCGACTGGTGTACGCGTCGCTCGACTACACGGCCGACATCGCGCTGGGCCAGACGATTTTCAGCGCGGTGTCGGAGTCGTATCGAAAAATTCGCAACACCTGCCGGTTCATGCTGGGCAACCTCGCGGACTTCGATCCCGCGCGCGACGCAGTTGAAATCTCCGATATGCTTGAATTTGATCGGTATATCCTCGCCGTGTTTTCCCAGGTGGGCGAAGCAGTAAGGAAGTGTTACGAAGAGTTCGATTTCCAGACAGCCTATCGGACGCTCTCCCAGTTCATAGTCGTGGATCTGAGTGCTACGTACGTCGATGTTGCGCGGGATCGGCTCTACTGCTCGGCGGAGAAATCGGTCGAGCGGCGCTCTGCGCAGACCGCGCTGTTCACGATTCTCGACGCGCTGGTCAGGATGCTCGCGCCGCTGATTCCGTTCACCGCCGAGGAAGTTTACTCATATCTGCCGGGCAACAAAGAACTGAGCGTGCACCTGCTCACACTGAACGATTTGAGTTCATGGAATGACACAAAACTGGTGTCGCAGTGGGTGCCGTTGCTCAGGATTCGTGACGAGGCGCTCAAGCTGCTGGAGGCGATGCGCAAGGCGGGAACGATCGGCGCGCCGCTCGATGCTGCGATCAGCCTCGGAGCTGACGCCGGCTCTGAGAGCGGGCTTGCCGAAACGATCAAGCAGTATCGCGAAGTGCTGACGGACTTGTTCATCGTCTCGGAGGTCGCGATTCTGGGCGACGCGGAAGCAGCCGAGATAAGATCGCAAGCCGGCGGTCGCGAGGACTTCGCCGTCGATGGCAGTTTCGCGCGAGCCACCGCGAATCCGGCAATCACGCTGGTTGGGCGTCACGCGTCCGGGGTGAAGTGCGCGCGATGCTGGAAGTACTTCGATGAAGGCGGCGATCACCAGTTGGACGCAAGATGCCGCGCGGTGGTGGGGGCGTAGCCGTTGCAGGAACGATCGAGCGTCAAGCCTCTTCCCGGCCTCCCACCTGGGCAAGGAGCGGGCAAAGAATTAGCCGGCCGGGCGCCGCGCAAGCCGTTCCTGCTTTTGATCGGCGCTATCACGATTCCGATCATCGTACTCGATCAGGCAACCAAACTGTTCGTCAAGGCGCACATGGCGCTGTATGAAAGTATCGCGCTCGTCCCGAACTACCTGGATATCACGTACACGCGGAATCCCGGCGCGGCGTTCAGCATGCTGGCCGATGCACCGCCGTGGGTCCGTAGAGCGTTTCTGCTGTCGATGTCGTGCGCGGCGATAATCGTGCTGATCGTGTTGATAGTGCGATCGGAGCGCGTGACTATCAACTCAGTTGCCTTCGCGCTGATTCTGGCCGGTGCTACGGGAAATCTGATCGATCGTGCGCTTCGCGGCGGTCTGGTGATCGACTTTGTGCGCGCGCATTACTACGACCTGAACTACCCGGTGTTCAACGTCGCGGACAGCGCGATCTCGATTGGCGTCACGCTGATCATCCTCGCGGCGTTGTTTGGCAGCGACGGCAAGTCCACGCCAAATCGTTCCGGTTAGATAGCTGAATCCCCGCTCGACGCATTTGAGGGCGCCACCGCGGCGGGTGACTCGACGCCGACCCACGTGCCTGAAAATATCTTGCCGGCCCTGAAGCGGGCCGGCGCGGCAAAGGCGAAGATTCGTGCTATGCGGGTGGAAAATCAGCGCCGGTATTTCCAGAGCGCGCTTGCCGGCGCGTCGATTTTCGTCCAGCCGGGAGGTTATCCGGCTACTTCAGATTCAGTCCGCTGTGGCTTGCGGGAAGCGGGGCGCCAGACTCGACGGCAGCGCGCCATTTGTCGATTGCCTCGACGGTAAAACGCCAGTCGCTGCCCACGCGGAACGCGGGAAGCTGGTTTCTTTTCAGCATCCTGTAAATCGTGGACGAATGCACCCGGAGGTAGCTTGATACTTCCTGCACCGTCAGGACGCTGCTGTTCACTTCATCGAAACGATTCATCTGACACCTCTTCGCTACGCGCGTTTCCCTCGTCTTCCCGGCCTTTAACTCTGTAACGGTCGAAGCAACCCGGCATACGCTAGTCAGTGCATACTAAACTCGTCATATAAATGCCAAGCAGTTATATGGACTTTTCGTCACAATTAGTTATCTTAAGAACACTACTCGTCAGGAGCCTCGGGGTCTAGCTCGACCTGTCCGGATATTCAGAGCACGGGTGCGACGATCTCGTCAATCGAGAGGCGCTTGGTCATCGAATGACCTAGGCGGTCGAGCAGCACGACTTCGACCGCGCCAGCGGCGCGTTTCTTGTCGAGACTAAGCGCGCGGATAAAGTCGTCGCCGTGCCATCCGGGAGGCATCGCAGTCGGCAAGCCGGCGCGCTCGATCAGGCGCTGAAGACGCGACGCTTCGTCGGCTGAGAAGCCGGCATGTGCGCAGGACAGCCGCGCCGCCGCGACCATCCCGATAGCAACCGCCTCACCGTGAAAGTAGCTGCCGTATCCAGCGCTCGCTTCGATCGCGTGACCGATGGTGTGGCCGAAATTCAGGGTTTTGCGCAGACCGCCTTCGCGCTCGTCGGCGCCGACGACGGCGGCTTTGTGCGTCAGCGATCGCGCGACGACTTGCTCGAGCAGATCGGGCCGGCGGGCAAGGATCGAATCGAGGTCGCGTTCCAGGTCCGCGATCATCGGCGCGTCCATGATTGCGCCATACTTGATGACCTCCGCCAGGCCCTCGCGAAACTCGCGCTCCGGCAGCGTTGCAAGCGCGGTCACGTCGGCGACGATCAGCCGCGGCTGGTAAAACGCGCCGATCAGGTTTTTGGCGTGCCGATGGTTGACCCCGGTCTTGCCGCCGAGCGCGGAATCCACTTGCGCCACCACCGTGGTCGGAACTTGTACGAGCGCTACGCCGCGCAGAAAGGTCGCAGCCGCAAATCCAGCGAGATCGCCAACGACGCCGCCGCCCAGCGCGAACACCGCGCTGTTGCGGTCAAGCCCGATCTCGGTCATCCGATCGTAGAGAAGCTCGAGCGTCGCGAGAGACTTGGAGGCTTCGCCAGGCGGCACCGAAATTACCGCGGTTGCGAAACCGCTTTTGCGAAGCGTGTCCTCGACGCGCGCGGCGTAAAGCTTTTCGACCGTCGAGTCGGTGACGATGGCGCATGAACCCGGCTTTAGTCCGGCGTCGCATGCCAGCTCGCCAAGCCGGTCCAGGATTCCCGCACCGACCTGAGCGTTATGCGACGCGGGCCCGAGTTCTATGCGGATGGTGCGCATCTCTAGGATCGTACGCCATCCGCCGACGGCACGCATCGTCGCGCGCCGTGTGCGGCGAAGGCCGCGATAACCTGGTCGGCGAGTTGATCAACGCTGAGATCGGAGCTGTCGATTTGAACATCGGCGCGAGCGTAGGCGCCGTCCCGCTCCTCCATCAGCTCTTTGATTCGATCCAAAGTGGATTTTCCGCCCTCGGTCAGTTTCGGGCGCCTGGCTTTCGATCGCTCGACGCGCGCGGCGACGACTTCAGGCCGCGCGGTCAGACATACGATCACGCCGGCGCGCTTGAGCGCCGCGCAATTTGATTCGTCAAGCAGTACGCCGCCACCAGTCGAGATTACTCCGGGATGCGGCCCGTGGCACTGTGGACATCGCCGGCGATCGCCGGTCAGATGCGCGACCGCTTCGCGTTCGAGCCGGCGGAAGTGAGCCTCGCCATGGTCGGCGAAGATTTGCGCGATTGATTTTCCCGCCTGCGCGACAATGACCGCGTCGACGTCCACGAATTCCCATCCGAGACGGCGCGCGACCAGCGGGCCGACCGAGCTTTTTCCGGTGGCCATGAATCCGGTGAGGATCAGTTTGGGCGTCATTTGCGTTGCAGCGCGGAACTGGGCGCGCGCTTCTATCGGGCCCTGCGCGCGCCGGCGTTTCAGTAGTTGCGGACCTGTTCGACGAAGCCTTTGAAGTTGCGCGTAATCTCGACAATTGAATCGCCGCCGAACTTTTCGAGGAAGGCCGCCGCGAGTTCGAACGCGACCACCGATTCCGCGATGACGGCGGCGGCGGGAATCGCGCATACGTCGGAGCGCTCGATCGCGCCGACGGCTTCCGCCTTGGTTTTGATATCGATCGAGCGCAGCGGGCGCATCAGCGTCGATAGCGGCTTGAACGCCACGCGTACGCGCAGCGGTTCTCCCGTGCTCATGCCGCCCTCGGTGCCGCCGGAATTGTTGGAATCGCGTGTGAAGCGGCGGTGCGCGGCGTCGTATCCGATTTCGTCGTGAAGTTCGGAGCCGCGTATTCGTCCCGCCTTGAAGCCCAGCCCGAACTCGACGCCTTTGGCGGCCTGCACGCTGAGCAGCGCGAACGCCAGGCGTCCGTCGAGTTTGCGATCCCATTGCACGTGGCTGCCGAGCCCGACCGGCAATCCGGTCGCAATCACCTCGACGATGCCGCCGAGCGTGTCGCCGGTCTTTTTGCACTCGTCGATTTCGGCGATTATTTTACCTTCGGCGCCAGGGTCCGCCACGCGCACCGGCGATGCTTCCGTGATGCGCCGCAGCTCTTCGGTGCTCAGCGCGGCGGGAGTATTGGCCTCGGTCGCGCCGATGCTCGCCACGTAGCCGAGCACGTCGATTCCGAACGGCGAAAGAATTTGCTTTGCCAGGGCGCCGATCGCCACGCGCGCGGTGGTTTCGCGCGCGGAAGCTCGTTCGAGCACGTCGCGAATATCTTCGAGATTGTATTTCAGCACGCCCGCAAGGTCGGCATGGCCGGGCCGCGCGCGCGTGACGACCTCCGCCTCGGCGCGATCTTTGGGATCGGCGGACATCCGCTTGACCCAATTCTTGAAGTCGCGATTCTCGATGATGAACGTGATCGGACTGCCGAGCGATTTGCCGAAGCGGATGCCGGAAACCGGCCGCACTTCGTCCTTCTCGATCAGCATTCGGCCGCCGCGGCCGTAACCCTTTTGGCGGCGTGCGAGTTCGGCGTTGATCGCGGCAACGTCGATGTCGAAGCCGGCGGGCACGCCTTCGACCGTCGCGACCAGTTCGGGGCCGTGCGATTCACCGGCAGTCAGAAATCGCAGCATCGGTTTGTGTCGCCTCCCGCGCGTTTTGGTTCGCGCGAGCCTCCATCCCCCGATTCAACCAGACTGGACGCGCCCGCGAAAGCGGTGGAACGATCGGGCATAGCCGGGACTCAGGGGTGTGGCGGCTCGCCGCATCGCTCGCGCGGGGTGTAAGTTGCTTGCGCGCGGCCGGTTTGGACGCCGGGCAGAGAGAGTCAGGATGCAGGCTAATGTTGTGATCGTCGGCGCGACGCGCGGATTCGAAGCGCTGACGTATTCGATTCCGCCGGCGCTCGACGGGCGTATCCAGCCGGGGCATCGCGTGCTCGCGCCGCTGCGCTCGCGCAAGCTGACGGGCGTGGTCACCGAGGTCGGCGAACGGCTTTCGACCGGGCAACTGAAGCCGATCCTCGAAGTCCTGGAGCCGCGGCCGCTGTTCGATCGCGCGCATCTGCAATTGATGGACTTCCTCGCGTCTTACTACATGGTTTCAATTGCGGACGCGTACCGCAGCGTAATTCCCGCGGTCGCGCGGGTCGAGTCGAGGACCGCGTACAGGCTCGCGACTCCCCCCGACGAGCTGGCGCGCGCCGCGTTCACGCGAGTCGAGCGCGCGATTATCGAGACGATCGCCAGGCGCGCGGCAACCACGCGTCAGCTCGAGAAAATCGGTCCGCCCGGCGAGGTGCGCGCCACGATCGCCCGCTTTGTCGCGGACGGCACTCTCGAGCGCCGTGACGCTGCCTCGGGAAGGCATCGCGATACCGCGGATTTGATCGCGCGACTCGCCGCGGGCGCAAGCATCGAGGGCGTTCGCGGCTCGAAGCAGCGTGAAGTGCTGAGCGCGATCGCCAACGCCGGCGCCACGGGCGCGCGCGTCGTGGATCTGAAGGCTGAGATCGACGGCGCGAGCGCGGCGTTGAAGAGCCTCGCGGGTCGCGGGTTGATCGCGATCGAGGCGGCGCCCGGCGCGGCAACTCCGAGCGTCGCGGCGGCCCAGTTCGATCTCACCGACGAACAGCAAGTCGCGCTGGATGCGATTTCGCCGGCCATCGAGCATCGGCGCTACGAAGCGTTTTTGCTCTGGGGTGTCACCGCCAGCGGCAAGACCGAAATTTACCTGAAGCTTGCCGCGTGCGCGCTCGCGGCCGGGCGAAACGTTTTGGTCCTGGTGCCCGAGATCGCGCTCGCTGACGAGATTGTGCGATCGTTTCGCGCGCGTTTCGGCTCGCTGGTCGCCGTCGCCCACAGCGCGCAGAGCGTGTCGGAGCGATGGGCGAGCTGGATGGCGGCGATTGGCGGGCAGGCGCGAGTGATGATCGGTCCGCGCTCGGTGATCTTCGCGCCGATTCACGACGCCGGCTTGATCGTCGTTGACGAGGAGCACGACGCTTCGTACAAAAATGAGGAAGGAATTTACTATCACGCACGCGATCTCGCGGTCGCGCTCGCCGGATTTTCGAAATGCCCCATCGTGCTCGGCTCGGCGACCCCGTCGAGCGAGTCGTATGCGAATTCGCGGCGCGGACGGTACCGGCTGATCCGGCTTTCGCGGCGCGTGAACGATCGCGCGATGGCATCGGTCGAAGTCGTCGATATGCGGCGCGAAGTCGCCGACGCGCGCAGGCTTGCGGCGGCCAAGCCTGCAAATGGAGCGGGACCGGCACAGCCGAAGCCTCAAGCAGTGGAAGTTCCGGATGCGGTGCCGCTCTCGACGGCGTTGGCCGCTGCGCTGCGCGAAAATCTCGCGTCGGGCGGCCAGAGCATGGTGTTCCTCAACCGCCGGGGGTTTCACAATTTTCTACAATGCCATATCTGCGGCAACGTGATCGCGTGTCCGAATTGCAGCGTCAGCATGACGTTTCATATGCGCGACCGCTCGCTCCGATGCCATTACTGCGGCAATCATACTGCGGCGCCCGACACGTGCCCCGAATGCCATGGCTACGGGCTCAAGGGGCAGGGCTTCGGCACCGAGAGACTCACGCAGGCGTTGGCGGAGATGATGCCGGCGGCGAGGATAGAAAGAATGGACTCCGACACGAGCAGTCTGCGCGGAGCGCGCGCGCGGATGCTGGCTGAGCTTCGCGCGGGCGAAATAGATATCCTGGTCGGCACGCAGATGATCACCAAGGGTTTCGATTTTCCCGGCGTCACGCTGGCCGCGGTGGTAAACGCCGACATGGCGCTGAACATGCCCGACTTCCGTTCCGCCGAGCGAACGTTTCAGTTGTTGACGCAGGTCGCGGGGCGCGCGGGACGTGGCGAGCGCCCGGGCCGCGTGATCATCCAGACTTACGCGCCGAACCACTACAGCATCCGCGCCGCCAGGGATCAGGACTACGCGCGCTTCATGCGGCGCGAGCTGCAACTGCGCCGTGACCTTATGTATCCGCCGTTTGCGCGCCTCGCGATGGTGCGAATCGAGGGCGCGGAGCCGCGCCTGGTCAGGCGTGCGGCCGAGGCGGTCGCCAAATCGCTGGCCAACGCTTCAACCCCGGAGGGCATCCGCGTGCTGGGGCCGGCGCCTGCGCCGATCGAACGGATCAAGCAGCGCTACCGGTGGCAGGTGATGATAAAATCGCGCGAACTGAAACCGATGCGCGCGGCGATCTCCGCAATGCGCGCCGAAGTTGGGCCGTCGGCGGAGCGCGACGGTATTTTTCTTGCCATCGACATCGATCCGGTAAGGATGCTGTGAACGAATGAACGAGACGAACCAACATCAACCGATTCATCATGTGCCGCGCGCGCGTCACGCCTTCGATGTGAAGATGGAGGACGGCGCGACGATCCACGTTCGCCAGCATGGTATCCCCGGCGCGCCGCGCATCGTGCTCAGTCACGGCAACGGACTTGCGATCGACGGTTATTTTCCATTCTGGGGACCGTTGCGCGAGCGTTACGAAGTGATCGTCTTCGATTTCCGCAGCCACGGGCACAACCCGCTGCACACCGCCGAAGGGCATACCTGGCAAAACTTCATCTCTGATATGGACGCCGTCTGGCACGCGATTAATCGCGAGCTTGGCGCCAAGCCTGCCGCCGGGCTGTTTCATTCGCTGTCGGGCGTCACGGCTGCGATGCATGCGCTCAAGTATGGACGGCGGTTCGACGCGCTGGTGCTGTTTGATCCGCCGTTTTATCCGCGC